>DASVCH010000042.1:0-6708 GCA_036381715.1 Gammaproteobacteria bacterium
GTTCAACGTGCGCCACACCTTGCTGGCGCGCGCGGAACGCGTCGAGAAGGACGAACTGATCGAGGGCCATCATCACGACGAAACGCCGGCTCCGGGGCATGCCGATACCGCCCCCGTGTTCGGTGTCGGCAAGGTTTCGGCCGGATACATCTACGATTTCCTCGTCGAGGAATCGCGCCGTCTCGGCGCTGGCGTGCTCGTCAGCCAGACCTTCCTGCCCGCGGAACTCGAGAGCGTCTATGATGGCGACCCGGCCGCGTTCAGCGTGTTCCTGCGCGGGCAATTCTAGGGGGGAGGCGCGCCTTGCACGCGCGCCGACCTGGGCGTAGGTTTACCGGGCTTTGCCAGGGAATGTCGATGTTGCAGATTCTGCGCCAGTATCGTTGTCGCCTCGCAGGGACCTTCGGGTTCCTGCTTGCCGGCGCGTGGCTGGGACTCGCGCTGGCGCCCTGCGTGGCAATGGCGCAACCCGCGCCGCACGTGGACATGCCCGACAGCGTCATGGAGACGGATCAAGGCTGTCCGCATTGCGATCATGCCGAGGCGCCGTGCGCCGAGGCCGTCACGCCGGACTGCGATAACCCGCCCGCCCTGGCATCGGCGGATTCCGAGCGGATCAAGCCGGTCAAGCTTGCCGCCCTGCCGGTGCCGCCACTGGTGTCGCCGCGCCTCCTCGCACGGCCCGAATCGCCGCCGAACGCGGCCGATACCGGTCCGCCGCATCCGCCGTTCACCCGCCTTCACTGCAGCTTCCAGGAATAGCGCCTTTCGTCACCCCGTTTTTCGACTGACGACAAGGAGCTTTCCATGCGTGTTTTCCCGCCCCTCGCGGGGCTGATCCTGTTTCTGTCCGTCCCCGCCGCGAATGCGGCGGAGGACGTTCTCTCGCTGCCGGCCGCCGAGGCGCTTGCCATCCAGCGTGACGCCGAGCGCGACCGTCTCGAAATCGAGGCCGAAGCGCAGGCCGAGCGCGCCGTCGCGGCCGGCAGCCTGCCCGATCCCGAGTTGCGTCTCGGCGTGATGAATCTGCCGGTGGATTCCCTTGCGCTGGATGCCGAGCCGATGACGCAGGCTGTGATCGGCATTCGCCAGATGCTGCCGCCCGGTGACACGCTGGATCTGCGCACCGAGCGCGGCCGGCGACTGGCGGGCGCGCTGCGGGAAACCGCCGCCGAACGCGCCCGGCAGGTGCGGCTTGCCGTTCGCGAGGCCTGGTTCAATGCGCTGACGGCAGCGGCAATGCGCACGGCAATTGACAGCACGCGTGACGCCGTCGCGCCGCTGCTCGCCGCCGCCGAAAGCCGGTATTCGACCGGCTCAGGCGGCCAGGTGGATTTTCTTGCCGCCCAACTGCGGCTGGACCGCCTGGCCGAACGCGGCCTGCGGGTGCAGGAACAATATGCCGTGGCGATCGCGATGCTGCGGCGCTGGCTGGCGGAGGTTCCGGAAACGCTGGCGCCGGCGGAATTGCCGCCGCCCGCCGCATACGGCGAACTCGTGCGGCGTCTGCCATCGCATCCGCTGCTGGAGGCGGCGGGCGCGCGCATCGCGGCCGGCGAAACCGGCGAGGACATCGTCCGCGAAACGTTTGGTCCGCAATGGGGCGTCGACTTCAGCTACGGCGCGCGCCGCGGGGTGGACGCCATGGGTCGGGACCGGCCGGATTTCGCTTCCGTCATGGTCACGATGAGCCTGCCGCTGTTCACCGGCAACCGCCAGGATCGCGAGCTTGCCGCCGCGATGCGTGAAACGAACGCCGCGCGCTCCGGTCGCGAGAACCTGTTGCGCGAACTCGCCGCGCGACTGGACACGGCGTGGCGGCGGCACGAGCAGATTTCCCGGCAGCTTGCGCTGCTCGATGATGAACTGCTCCCGTCCGCGCGCCGTGCGCGCGAATCCGCGCTTGATGCGTATGCCGCGAACGCGCTTGTCTTCGCGGACCTCGTCGATATCGAAACCGATCTGCTCGAACTCGAATTGCGCCGGCTGGAATTGCTGGAGCGCCAGCAGCTCGCGCGCGCCGAAATCTATTACCTCGCGGGAGAGCCGCAATGAAACGATTCATCCTGATCCTGCTCGCCGGCGCACTGGCAGCCTGCGGCGACGCGGAGCATGCCGGCGCCGAACGCGAAGCCGAATTCATCGAGCACGCGCAAAAGCACATGGACGCGACGTACGTCTGTCCCATGCATCCCGATGTCATGAGCGACGAGCCCGGCAACTGCCCGATCTGTGGTATGCGCCTGGTGAAAAAGGAAACGCCGCCGCCGGCGGAGGCCGGGGAATCGGGCGAACGCGAAGTGCTTTACTACCGTCATCCGCACAACCCGCAGGTCACATCGCCCGTGCCGGCGAAGGACGAAATGGGAATGGATTTCGTGCCCGTTTATGCCGATGAATCGGTGAGCGAATCCGCGACGATCACCATCGATCCCGTCATCGTGCAGAACCTCGGCGTGCGCACCGCGGCAGCGGAACGCGGCCGGCTCTGGCGGCGCATCGACACCGTGGGTTACGTGCAGTTCGACGGCGAATCACTGCGGCACATTCATCCCCGCGCGTCCGGTTGGGTCGAGGAGCTTGCCGTGCATGCTGTCGGCGAGCGCATCGAACAGGGCGAGGTGCTGTTCACCTTCTACTCGCCGGACATCGTCAGCGCCCAGGAAGAATTCATCGGCGCGCTGCGCACCGGCAATGCGCGCCTGGTCGCGGCCTCGCGCGAGCGCCTGCGCGCATTCGGCGTCGCCGCGCAAGACATCGCGCGGATCGCGGAGACGCGCAAGGTCATCCGCGAGATTCCCTACTACGCGCCGCGCGATGAAGTCGTCGCGGAACTGAACGTGCGCGAAGGGATGTACATCGAGCCGGGCGTTGAGGCGATGGTGCTCGCGGACCTGTCGCGCGTCTGGGTGGTCGCCGACGTGTTCGCCGCGCAGGCCGAATGGCTGCGCGAGGGCCAGCCCGCCGAGGTGCGTCTCGATTATCTCCCCGGGCGCCAGTGGGAAGGCGATGTGCGTTTCATCTCGCCGGTGGTGGACCCGCAAACGCGTACCGTCCAGGTGCGACTCGCGTTCGCGAATCCCGACGCGCTGTTCAAGCCGAACATGTTCGCGGACGTGACGATCTACGGCGGCGCGAAGCGCGACATCGTGTTCATTCCGCACGAAGCGCTGATCCGCACCGGCGAAGGCGCGCACGTGATCCTGGCGCTGGGCGAGGGACGGTTCGCGAGCCGTGACGTCGTGCCGGGCATGGCAAGCGGCGATTACGTGGAGATCATCCGCGGCATCGAAGCCGGTGAACGCGTGGTGACGTCAGGGCAGTTCCTGATCGATTCGGAAGCCAGCCTGCGCGCCAGCCTGCGGCGGCTGGAAAGCGATGCGAAACCGGCATCGCCGGCGCACGACGGACACGACATGGAGAACATGCAGTGATCCGCGCGCTGATCTTCTGGTCGGTCCGCAACCGTTTCGTGGTGCTGCTGCTCAGCGGCCTGCTGCTGGTCACGGGCATGTGGGCAGTACGCAGCACGCCGGTCGATGCGATACCCGATCTTTCCGACGTGCAGGTCATCATCCGCACGACCTATCCGGGCCAGTCGCCGCGCGTCGTCGAGGACCAGGTCACGTATCCGCTGTCAACGGCGATGCTGTCCGTGCCGGGTTCCAGCGACGTGCGCGGCTATTCGTTCTTCGGCGACTCGTACGTGTACGTGATTTTCGAAGACGGCACCGATCCGTACTGGGCCCGTTCCCGCGTACTCGAATACCTCTCGCAGGTGAGCGGACGGTTGCCGGAAGGCGTGCGCCCGGTGCTCGGCCCGGATGCGACCGGCGTTGGCTGGATTTACGAATATGCGCTGGTTGACCGCTCCGGTCACCATGATCTCGCGCAACTGCGCTCGCTGCAGGACTGGCTGCTGAAGTTCGAGCTGCAATCGCTGCCGGGTGTGGCGGAAGTTGCGACCGTGGGCGGCATGGTGAAGCAGTACCAGGTGGTCGTCGATCCGAACCGCCTGCGCGGGTACGGCCTTTCGATTCGGGAAGTCCGCAGCGCGATCGAACGCGGCAACCAGGAAACCGGCGGCTCGGTCATCGAGATGGCGGAAGCCGAATACATGGTGCGCGCGAGCGGCTACATCACGGGCATCGAGGATCTCAAGCACATTCCGGTGATGGTCGATGAGAACGGCACGCCGGTGCTGCTGAAGGACATCGCGCACATCCGCACCGGTCCCGAGATGCGCCGCGGCATCGCGGAGCTGGACGGCGAGGGCGAGGTGGTCGGCGGTATCGTCGTCATGCGCCAGGGCGGCAACGCGCTCGAAACCATCGAGGCGGTGAAGCGGCGTCTCGCCGAGCTGAGCCACAACCTGCCGGCGGGTGTCGAGATCGTCGAGACCTACGACCGGTCCGGCCTGATCCACCGCGCCGTCGATACCTTGTGGGAAAAGCTCATCGAGGAATTCGTTGTCGTCGTGCTGGTGTGCGCGCTGTTCCTGCTGCACTTCCGTTCCTCGCTGGTCGTCGTCATCAGCCTGCCGCTCGGCGTGCTGGCGGCGTTCGTGATCATGCGCATGCAGGGCATCAACGCGAACATCATGTCGCTCGGCGGCATCGCGATCGCCATCGGCGCGATGGTGGATGCGGCAATCGTGATGATCGAGAACGTGCACAAGCACCTGGAAAAGGCGAACCCGCGCGGGGACGCGCGCTGGCGGGCCGTCAGCGAAGCGGTGGCGGAAGTCGGCCCATCGCTGTTCTTCTCGCTGCTGATCGTCGCGTTGTCGTTCCTGCCCGTGCTCGCGCTCGAGGCACAGGAAGGCCGCATGTTCGCGCCGCTCGCATGGACCAAGACCTGGGCGATGGCGGCCGCCGCGGGTTTGTCCGTGACGTTGGTGCCGGTGCTGATCGGCTATTTCGTGCGCGGACGCATTCGCGCGGAACAGGACAACCCGATCAACCGCGGGCTCGTGCGCGCCTACCTTCCCGTGCTGCGCGGCGCGCTCGCAAGGCCAGGGTGGATGATCGCGGGCTTCGCGCTGCTCGTCGTCGTATCGGTGCTGCCGTACCGGCAGCTCGGCTCGGAGTTCATGCCGGAACTGAATGAAGGCACGCTGCTGTACATGCCGACAACCTTCCCCGCGCTGTCCATCGGCGAGGCGCAGCAGATCCTGCAGCAGACCGACAAGCTCATCATGACAGTGCCGGAAGTCGAGCGCGTGTTCGGCAAGATCGGCCGCGCGGAAACGGCGACCGACCCGGCGCCGCTGACCATGATCGAAAGCATCATCCGCTTCAAGCCGCGCGACGAATGGCGCGAAGGCATGACGATGGAAAAGCTCCGCCAGGAGCTTGACGAGCGCGTGCGCCTGCCCGGACTCGTGAACGCCTGGGTGATGCCGATCAAGACGCGCATCGACATGCTCGCGACCGGCATCAAGACGCCGGTCGGCATCAAGATTTCCGGACCGGACCTGGAAAAGATCCAGGAGATCGGCCGGGCGATCGAAACCTTGCTGCGCGATGTGCCGGGTACCGCATCGGTCTATTCCGAGCGCGTCGCCGGCGGCCGTTACATCGACGTGGACATCGATCGCGTCGCTGCGGCACGCGTGGGGCTGAACATTGCCGACGTACAGGCCGTCATCGCGACGGCCGTCGGCGGCGTGAACGTCACCGAGTCCGTGGAAGGGCTGGAGCGTTACCCGGTGAACCTGCGCTACCCGCGCGAGTGGCGCGACTCGCTGGCCAGCCTTCGCAAGCTGCCGCTGATGACGCCGGCGGGCGCGCAGGTGCCGCTGGATTCGATTGCGGACGTGAGCGTGTCGGAGGGGCCGGGCATGATCCGCAGCGAGAACGCACGCCCGGCGGGCTGGGTCTATGTCGATATCCGCGATCGCGATCTCGGTTCCTACGTAGCCGAGGCGCAGGCGCGCGTGCGCGAGCAGGTCGCGTTGCCGGCGGGCTACACGCTCGCGTGGTCAGGACAGTACGAGTACCTCGAGCGTGCGGCGGAGAAACTGCGCCTCGTCGTGCCCATCACGCTGGCGGTGATCATGCTGCTGCTGTACCTCAACTTCCGCCGCGTCAGTGATGTGCTGCTCGTGATTGGCACCTTGCCGGTTGCGGTCACGGGTGGGGTGTGGCTGCTATGGCTGTTGGGCTACGAGTTGTCGGTCGCTGTCGGCGTCGGTTTTATCGCGCTTGCGGGCGTCGCCGCCGAAACCGCTGTTATCATGCTCGTTTATTTGCACCAGGCATGGGAACGCGCGCCGGAGCGGAATACTGCGAATCTGCGCGTCGCCATCGAGGAGGGAGCGGCCCTGCGCGTGCGGCCCAAGTTGATGACAGTGGCAGCGATCATGGCGGGCCTGTTGCCGATCATGATCGGCGGCGGCACGGGTAGCGAAATCATGCGGCGCATCGCCGCGCCGATGATCGGTGGCATGGTGACGGCCACCCTGTTGACGCTTGTTCTCGTGCCGGTTGCCTTCTACCTCTGGCACGCCCATCTGTTAGAAAAGGAAAACCCGTGATTGGTTGGGGAAAAATCGCCGGTTTCATTCTCGGCTGGCTGCTTACGCACAGTTTCTTCGGCGCGCTGATTGGCCTTGCGATGGGGCACTACCTGTTCGACCGGCGCAATGGCCTGCTGGGCGGGTTCGGCGGCGGGCATTCCGCCGAAGTGCAGAAGGTGTTTTTCGAG
>DASVCH010000043.1:0-13222 GCA_036381715.1 Gammaproteobacteria bacterium
CAGCGCACGCCGCCCATCATTTTCTTCAACAGCGGCGTGGCCGCGAGCAGGAGCACGCCGGACACGACCCCGATCCAGGTCATGGTCATGAACTGTTCGGGCATCGCCGCGATGTCGCCGCCGCCCACGTGCCCGCCGATAACGCCCGCGATCAGGTTGCCGAGCGACGTGCCCATGAACCACGTACCCATCATCATGCCGACGTAGCCGACGGGCGCGAGCTTGGTCACGTTCGAAAGGCCGATCGGGCTGAGACACAGCTCCGCCGTGGTGTGCAGCAGGTAGGTGAGCAGCAGCCAGGTCGGCAGGACTGTTTCCGCATTGATGGCGATGCGCGCGGCAATTGCCATCACTGCGAAACCGAGGCCGAGCTGAATCAGGCCCAGCGCGAACTTGGCGGGTGCGGACGGTTCCAGGTTGCGCTTCGCAAGGAACACCCAGAACCACGCGAAAACCGGCGCAAGCAGGATGATCATGATCGGGTTCACCGACTGGTACCAGGCTGCCGGGTGCTGCCCGCCATCGAAGAACGAACCGAACAGGCTGCGGTCGGTGTAGTCGCGCGCGAACAGGTTGAAGGTCGACCCCGCCTGCTCGAAGCCGGCGAAGAACAGCGCCGCAGCAACGAAGAACACCGCAATCACGCCGACGCGCTTCTTCTGTGCGCGGTCGAGATTCGCGAACAGCAGCACATAGCCGAAGAACACGATCGCAAGGAAGATGATGGTGTTGCCGATGATCGTCGCGAGCAGGTTGGCGTCGACCGTGAAAACGCCGGTGAGCATCAGCGCGCCGACGATGGCGGCGGCGACGAGGCCGCCCCAGAAGATCATCCAGCCGCGTTTCTGTTCCTGCGGCGTCGCGGGGTGCGGATCGCGTCCCGCCGGGCCGAGATAGCGCGACGTGAACCTGAACTGCAGGGTGCCGAGCGCGATCGCCGCGCCGGCCACCGCGAACGCCGGGCGAAAGCTCGTTTCCACCGCCACCCAGCCGGTGATGAGCGGCGCAATGAAGGCACCGACATTGATGCCCATGTAGAAGATGGAGAACCCGGCATCGCGGCGCGCGCCGGAGTCGCCCTGGTACAGCTCGCCGACGATGGCGCTGACGTTCGGCTTCAGCAGGCCGGTGCCGATCGCGATCACCGCAAGGCCGATGTAGAACATCGACGTGCTCGGCATCGCCAGCGCGAAGTTGCCGGCGGCAATCAGGATGCCGCCATAGAACACCGCGTTCTGCTGCCCCATGAGGCGGTCGGCTACCCAGCCGCCCCACAACGCGAGCAGGTACACCGCGCCGGTGTAAAGGCCGTAGATGGCGCCGGAGTCTTCGGCAGTGAAGGCAAGACCGCCTTCGCTCGCGGCGGCGGTCATGTAGAGAATCAGCAGGGCGCGAATGCCGTAGTAGCTGAAACGCTCCCACATCTCCGTCATGAAGAGAGTGAACAGGCCCCTCGGATGTCCGAACCAGGTCTGTTCCTGCACGGGTGTGCTCATGTTGTTGTCCCCTGAAAAACGGCAAGAATTGAATAATCGGTCAAAAAGCGACGCCCAAGGATTCCTGCTTGCGGGGCCCGCGTCAACTTTGAAACGCCGCAACACGCGGGGATTTCACCCGTATTGGGGCACCGCGAGGCCGACCGGAGGCGTTCGCGATCATCGGAACAATGGGGGCGAAAACCGCGGCGCCAACAAAAAAACCCCGCAGTTGCGGGGTTTTTTCCGGAAAATGGATGGGAACTAGTTGGGATGCGACTGCCCGGTCCTGGTGTTGCCGGCTTCGCCCGCGACGCCATAACTTTCCGCCGCCTCGACAGCAACGAGCGCGATGACGATCAGGAAAAAAACCGCGAAACCGACTTCCTTGATGCTGATTCTCATTGACCTCCCCTATCCGGATTGGAACTGCCCGAGGCGTGGGCCGACGATAACCCGCCATCCCACCGGATTGAAATCCGGTTTCTCCTGCGGGTTCGTCAGAAATTTCCTACAGCCGACCGGCTCCCGCCGTTCAATGGCGTCCCGCAACGCGGCATCTCAATCGCAACCGGTGCGGATCACGCGCGCGCGCAGCGGTTCCGTCACGTGCGCCACGCGCTGAACGATCGTCATGTGCCGCGAGCGCACGGCAAGGACGTAGATTCCGGCTGCCGGAAACTCGAGCCGGTAGTCCATGATGTAGGGCTGCGTGTAGCGCGCGCCGCGAACCGAACCGGCGCGATCGACGTATACCAGCATCGCGCGTCCCGGCGCATCCAGGTGCAAGCCGGTGCGGAAATTGCTGCAGCCTTCGACTGCCGCCACCGGCTCGTAGAACGTGCCGATGCGCGTGATGCCGAGTTCGCGCGGACGGGCAAGCTCGCCGGGATTGAAACGGTCGCTGCGCGCCATGCCTGCGTGCGCTTCGGCCTGGGCCGCAAGCGCGTCAACGGAAATGCGTATGCGCTTCGCCCCGGCTTTCGAGCGGAACAGTTCGCTGTCCGCCGTTGCGCCGAGCAGTCCGCCCGGTACCGGCTTCAGGTACAGGCTGCCGGACGGCACGTCCGCCGCGCGTTCGATCGCGATCACGAAGTCGCCTTGCGCGGGCGCGTTGCCCGCAGGAAGGCCGGCGCATCCGCAAACGGCAAGACAGGACAGCGCGAGCGTCCCCGCCGCGATCATTCGCATGGGCATTCCCCGCATGGGAAGGGAAAAGTGCCGGCGGGACCGCGCTTACCGGTAACGAGGGGACGGAAACCAGAATGACACGAAAGCCGCCGCCGGCAGCTTTCACGTTACGTGACGGCGAATCTGCTGGAATACGGGAAACGGGGGTTCGCGCTTGAGAAGAACTCGTAGGGGTCTTTTTTGGTCGAGGGTCGAAAGTCGAAGGTCGAAAGTTCGCCGGCTCCCTTCTCCCTTCTCCCTTCGACCTTCTCCCCTCGACTTTCGACTTTCGACCTTCGACCTTCGACCTTCGACTTTCGACCTTCGACTTTTACTTCCCCTCTTCCCGCCGCTGCGCTTCGACTTCGCGCCAGCCTTTCACGAACACGCGGCTCATGAGGATGCCGGCCTCGAACAGGCCGTACATCGGCAGCGCGAGCAGCGTCTGCGAGAAGACGTCGGGCGGCGTGAGGAACATGCCGACGACGAAGCAGCCCAGCAATACATACAGGCGATTTTCCGCGAGCCTGCCCGGCGTCGCGAATCCCGCCCACACCAGCAGCACGATCGCGATGGGGATTTCGAACGCGAGGCCGAAGGCGAAGAAGATGGTGAGGACGAAATCCAGGTATTCGCTGATGTCGGTTGCCATCGCCACGCCTTCCGGCACCACGCCCGTCATGAACAGGAAGAAGATCGGGAAGACGACGAAATACGCGAACGCGATGCCGGCGTAGAACAGTCCGACACTCGAAAACAGCAACGGCGCGAACAGGCGCTTTTCCTGCTTGTACAGCCCGGGCGCGATGAACATCCACACCTGGTAGAGAAGAAACGGCATGGCGGCGAAGACCGCCGCGACGAACGCGAGCTTGAACGGCGTGAGGAACGGCGTGGTGACCTGCGTCGCGATCATGCCGGCGCCTTCCGGCAGGCGCTCGACCAGGGGCTTTGCCACCAGCGAGAACAACTCGTCCGCGAACGGCACCAGCAAGGCAAAGATCACGATGACCGCGACAAAGCCGCGCAACAGGCGGGAACGCAATTCATTCAGGTGCGCGAGCAGTGTGTCGCGCTTCGTGTCCGGAGCGCTCACTTGCCGCGCCCGGACCGCTTTTCTTCGCTCGACGGCGCGGCAGGTTTTTCTTCGGATTCCCGCCCGGCCTTCTCCGCCTGGTCGACTTCGCGTTCAAGCTCGTTGCGGATCGCCGCGACGCTCGCCCTCGCGCGCCCCGCGAACCGCCCAAGCGTGCGCATGATCCCCGGCAGCCGTTCGGGACCTGCGATGATCAGCGCCAGCACGCCGATGAGCACAAGCTCGCTGAAACCGATGTCGAACACCGCTTACTTCCGGTCTTCGTCGCTGGCGTCTTCGCTGCGCTTTTCGATGTTGCGGCGATGCTGCTCTTCCTCGCCGTCCTTCATCGAATCCTTGAAGCCTTTCACCGCACCGCCGAGATCCGAGCCGATGTTCTTCAGCCGCTTCGTGCCGAAGATCACCACGACGATCGCAAGAATGATGAGCAGTTGCCAGATGCTGATGCCGCCAAAACCCATGTTCGCTTCTCCAGAATGTGTTGCGGACGGAAACACCGCAGTACCGGCGCATTTTAACCCGTGCGGATGTCGAGTCCCCGCAGGGAAAGAAATTCCTTCACGCCGTCGACGGTGTACTTGCCGGAATGAAACAGGCTGGCCACCATCACGCCGTCGGCGAGCCGGTCGCCCAGCACCGCCGCGATGTCTTCCGGCTCGCCCGCGCCGCCGGCGACGACCAGCGGGACAGTGGAGATCGCCGCCATGGTTTCCACGAGCGGAAGATCGAAACCCTTGCGGGTGCCGTCGCAATCCATGCTCGTCAGCAGGATTTCGCCGACGCCGTAGTCGGCGAGCCGCTGCACCCAGCCGCGCGCATCCGTGCCGGTCGCCTTCCTGCCGCCATGCGTCATCACTTCCCAGGCAGCTTCACTGCGACCGCCTTTCCTCCGCCGCACGTCGACGGCGCCGATGATGCTTTCGCCACCGAAACGATCCACGGCGCGCCGGACCAGTTCGGGGTCGAGAAAGGCCGCCGTGTTGAGCATGACCTTGTCCGCGCCGGCGTCGAGCATGCGGCGGATTTCCTGGCAATCGCCGATGCCGCCGCCCGCTGTGAGCGGAATGAACACCTGCTCCGAGACGCGCGCCAGGACCTCGGCAAGGGCGTCGCCGCGGCCGCCGCCGCCGGTGACGTCCAGTATCGCCAGGCCGTCCGCGCCCTGTTCCTCGAATGCGCGGGCAACGGCAACGGGATCCGCCTTGTCCTCGACATCCTGCATGCGGATGCCCTTGACGACCCGGCCCTTGAGAAGGTCGAAGCAGGGAATGATGCGCCGGGCGAGGGTCATTTCAGGCGTCGTCTTCCACCAGCCGCCGCGCGGCCGCGAAATCCATGTCATGCAACGCGCCGTTGACGACCGCGCCGGCGACACCGGCCGCGGCAAGCGCGCGAGCGGCCTCGAGGTCTTCAAGGGAGTCGATCCGGCCGGCGACGATCACGTCGATGCTGACGGCGGACGCGATCGCGCCGACCTGCCCGGCATCCGGCTCCACGGCGGCCCCCGCCGCATCGACGTCCCGGTAAACCACGCCATGCACGCCGTCCGACTGGAAATGCTCCACGAGGTGCACGAGATCGTGGTTCGGGAGCTTCGAGTGCGCATCACCGATCATGCGCCCCTCGCGCACGTTCATGCCGACCAGGATGTGGCTTGGAAACTCCAGGCAAAGGTCCTTCAGCACGTGCGGCGCGCTGGCGGCTCGGTGTCCCAGCACCAGCCAGTGCGCGCCGGCATCGAGGTGGGACTGCACGTGGTCCTCTTCGCGCACGCCGCTCACGACCTGGACGGCCACGCCGCCGTCAAGCCGTCGCGTGATGCGCTCGATCACCGCCAGCGCCTCCGGCCGCTCGCTGCCGATGCTGTCCTCATCCACCAGTTGCAGCCGCGTGATGCCGGCGTCCGCCAGCCGTGCCGCGAAATCCTCCGGCGTCTCGCCGTACGGCTTGCCATCGGTTCCGATGGCACGGCCATCCTTGAGCGCAATTGCGGGTATCAGCAACATCTCCTCTCTCCCCTTTATTTTCCTTCCCTATCAAGCCACGTCTTCTGCGATGTCCTGCCCGCTGTCCCGGTTGACGAAATTCGCCAGGAACCGCAGCCCGTTTTCATGGCTGATTTCCGGGTGGAACTGCACGCCGACGAAGCGGCCCGCCGCGAGGACGGCCGGAAATCTCTCCCCGTATTCGGTGGTCGCGACGACCTGGTCGCCCGCCGCATCCGCCCGCGCCCGGTGAGCGAAATAGAACCACGCATCCTGCGGTATGCCTTCCCACAGCGCGAGGTTGCCCAGGCGGTGCACCCGGTTCCAGCCCACGTGCGGCAGGCGCACCTCGTGCGTGCCGTCGGCGTCCAGCATCCGGCTATCGAAGTCCATCAGCCCGAGACCCGCGCTGCCCAGCGCGTGCATGCCGATGTTGATCGCCAGCAGGGGTTTTTCGCGCAGCAGCTCGGGCAGCAGTTCGGCCATGCCGAGCCGGCGCAACTCGTCCACGCAGGCCGCGAGGTTGCCCGTACCCGGCAGCACCACGGCGTCGGCGCGGCGCAGGGCGTCGGGTTCGTAGCAGCGAAAGACCGTCGAATCGCCGCCGGCCTTGAGCAAGGCCTTTTCCACGGCCTGCAGATTGCCGAGACCGTGATCAATGATGGCGACGCGGGACATGAAGAATTCCGTCAGGAGCGTAATGAAGGGGCGTGGATCAAGACCGCCGTTCGCGGGTTCGGGATGCCGTTAGTCTAGTACGCCGGGCCGTCGAGGCAAAGCCGCTCAGGTTTCCAGCCAGAAGGTGACCGGCCCGTCGTTCACCAGGCTCACCTGCATATTTGCGCCGAAGCGCCCCGTCGCGGTCCGGATGCCGCTGGCCGCGGCGAGCCTGCACAGCAGCTCGAACAAGCGTCGCCCTTCTTCCGGCGCCGCCGCCGGCCCGAAGCTCGCCCGCGTGCCTTTTTTCGTGTCGGCCGCCAGGGTGAATTGCGGCACCAGCAGCAACTCGCCGGAAATGTCGCGCAGGCTGAGGTTCATGCGGCCGTCGGCGTCCGGGAAGACGCGGTAGCCGAGCATGCGTTCCAGCAGCCTTTCGGCGGAAGCGGCGGTGTCGTCCTTCCGCACGGCGACCAGGACGAGCAGGCCGCGCCCGATCTCGCCCGCCGTCTCGCCGCCGATGCTGACGTTCGCGCCGGAAACCCGCTGCAACAGTCCGATCACGCGAGCACGTTCCGCAGCGCGTCCATCGCGCGGACCAGCGCGGCCGTGATGCCCGGCTCCTGCGCCGAGTGCCCCGCGTCCGCGACCCATTCGAATCCCGCTTCCGGCCAGGCCTGGTGCAAGGCCCAGGCCGCTTCCGGCGGGCAGACCATGTCGTAGCGGCCCTGCACGATCGCGCCTGGCAGGTGCCGGATGCGGCCGATGTCGCGCAGCAGCTGGTCCGGCTCGAGAAAACAGCCGTTCACGAAGTAATGCACTTCCAGCTTCGCGAGCGGCACGGCCTTTTCCGGCTCCGAATATTTCCGGATCGCGTCCTCGTCGGGAATCAGCGTGGACGCGCGCATTTCCCAGGCCGTCCACGCCTGCGCGGCCCGTTCGCGAACCGCGGCGTCCGGGTGCTCCAGCATGGCCTCGTACGCGCGGATCAGGTCGCCACGCTTGCTGGCCGGCACCGGCGCCAGGAAATCCGCGTAATGCTCGGGATAGATCTGCGGCGCGCCGTGCGTGTAGAACCAGTCGAATTCCGCCTCGCGGGCCAGGAAAATGCCGCGCAGGACCAGCGCCGTGACGCGCTCGGGGTGCTTCTCCGCGTAGGCCAGCGACAGCGTCGAACCCCAGCTCCCGCCGAACAGCGCCCAGCGCTCGATTTCCAGCGTCGTGCGGATCGTTTCCATGTCGCCAACCAGGTGCCAGGTCGTATTGGCACGGATCTCCGCGAACGGCGTGGAGCGGCCGCAGCCGCGCTGATCGAACAGGATGATGCGATAGAAGTCCGGATCGAAGAATCGCCGGCTGCGCGCGTCCGCCCCGCCGCCAGGCCCGCCGTGCACGAACAGGACGGGAACTCCGCCGGGATTCCCGCATTCCTCCACGTAAAGCGTGTGGCCGTCGCCCACATCCAGGGAAAAATGCCGGTAGGGCTCGATCTCCGGGTACAACTGCTGCATCACGTTCTCCCGCTGCCTGCGCGGCAGTGTAGCGCAGCTGGAAATCCGCCTTCTGGCGGTTGGCAGACGCGGGCTTCCGAAAATGCTTACACGCCGCCGCAGGACGGGCTTATAGGCGTTCCCTTCCGTCATTGGGAAACTATCCACGCCTCGAGTCCGCAAGGTGGCGGGCGTCAGGGAGAACGAGGGAAGGGGCCGGGCCAGGGACGAGCAGGACGCCGGTTCCATTGCACTACGCACTCAATCACCTCCAGCCATGAAGGCACTTGCCCCGGTCAAAAGCCGGGGCATTTTTTATTCCCTCCACCTCGAGTCGAAGGTCTAAAGTCGAAGGTCGAAACTGAAGAGCCGGCGCAGCCGCCTCTTTCGCCTTTCGCCTTTCGCCTTTCGCCTTTCGCCTTTCGCCCTTCGCCCTTCGCCCTTCGCCCTTCGCCTTTCGCCTTTCGCCCTTCGACCTTCGACCTTCGACCTTCGACCTTCGACCTTCGACCTTCGACCTTCTCCCTCCCTCTGTTATGTTCAGCGTCTCCAAAAACCGGGGACGCATCATGAAACGCAGAGATTTCGTCAAGGCAGTCGGCAGCGCGGCCGTGCTCGCCGGCGGCCTTTCGGCTTGCGGCAGCGAGAAGACCGCAACGACGGACAACAAGGCGCGCGGCAGCGAAACCTTCACCTGGCGCATGGCGACGACCTGGCCGGAGAACTTTCCCGGCCTCGGCACGGGCGCCGCACGCCTCGCGGAGCGCATTGAAACCCTGTCCGGGGGCCGGCTGCGCATACGCATCTACGCGGCCGGCGAACTCGTGCCCGCGCTCGAAGTCTTCGACGCCGTCTCGCGCGGCACCGTCGAACTCGGCCACGGCGCGGCGTATTACTGGAAGGGCAAGGCGCCCGCCGCGCAGTTCTTCGCCGCCGTTCCCTTCGGCATGAATGCGCAGGAAATGAACGCCTGGCTGTACTACGGCGGCGGCATCGAGCTGTGGAAAAAGGTTTACGAGCCGTTCGGCATCGTGCCCGCCCCCGCCGGCAACACCGGCGTGCAGATGGGCGGCTGGTTCAACAGGGAAATTCGCAGCGTCGCGGATCTCGAAGGCCTGCGCATGCGCATTCCCGGGCTCGGCGCCGAAGTCCTCGAACGCGCCGGCGGCGTGCCCGTCACGCTGCCCGGCGGCGAAATCTTCACCTCGCTCAAGACCGGCGTGATCGACGCGACCGAATGGGTCGGCCCGTGGAACGATCTCGCCTTCGGCCTGCACCAGGCCGCGAAATATTATTACTACCCCGGCTGGCACGAGGCGGGCTCGACGCTGGAATGCATGATCAACAAGGCGGCGTTCGAGACGTTGCCGGAAGACCTCAAGGCGGTCGTGCTCACGGCCTGCCAGTCGATCAATCTCGACATGCTCTCCGAGTTCACGGCGAAGAATCCGGCCGCGCTGGTCGCGCTGAAAACCGAGCACGGCGTGGACGTGCGCCCCTTTCCGGAAGAGGTCATGCGGAAACTGCACGCCATCGCGCGCGATGTGCTGGCGGAACTCGCCGCTTCCGATCCGCTCGCGAAGGAAGTGCACGATTCGTATTTCGCGTTCTTCGAGAACGTGCGTGCCTGGCACGAAGTATCGGAGCGCGCCTGGTACCGCATGCGTTGAGCGACGCTAGCGCCGGAAAATGAAGTACACCGCGCCGACGAGGCACAAGCCCGCCCAGAGGTAATCCAGCTTCAGCGGCTGGCGCATGTACAGCACCAGGAACGGCACGAACACCGCGAGCGTGATCACTTCCTGCAGGATCTTGAGCTGCGGCAGGGTCATCACCGCGTAGCCCGTGCGGTTGGCGGGCACCTGCAGCAGGTACTCGAAGAACGCGATGCCCCAGCTCGCCAGCGCCGCGACGATCCAGGGCTTGTGCGAAAGGTTCTTCAGGTGCGCGTACCAGGCGAACGTCATGAACACGTTCGCGGCGGTCAGCAGGATGACGGTCTTGAGTACAGGATTCATGTCTCCTCCGGCCGGCCTACAGCATTCCCGGCAACCAGGTCGCCAGCCCCGGCCACAGCGCGACGATGAGCAACATCAGCAACTGGATCGCCACGAACGGAATCACGCCGCGGTAGATGTCGCCGGTGGTGACTTCCGGCGGCGCGACGCCGCGCAGGTAGAAGAGCGAAAACCCGAACGGCGGCGTGAGGAACGAGGTCTGCAGGTTCAGCGCGATCAGCACGCCGAGCCAGACCGGATCGATGCCCATGGCGAGCAGCACGGGCCCGACGATCGGCACGACGACGAAGGTGATCTCGATGAAGTCCAGCACGAAGCCGAGCAGGAACATCACCAGCATGACCACGATCAGCGCGCCGGCAACGCCGCCGGGAAGACTCGACAGCAGCTCGTGCACGGCGACGTCGCCGCCGAAGCCGCGAAACACCAGCGAGAACACCGACGCGCCGACGAGGATCAGGAACACCATGCTGGTGATGCGCACGGTTTCCTGCATGACTTCGCGCAGCATGCCAACACTGAACCGCCGGTAGATCAAGGCCAGCAACAGCGCGCCCGTGGCGCCCACTGCCGCCGCTTCCGTCGGCGTCGCGATGCCCGCGATGATCGAGCCCAGCACCGCGACGATCAGCACCAGCGGCGGCAGCAGCGCGCTCGTCACCTGCCAGGCGAGCGGGCCCGCATCGCCGTCATCGACGCTCAACGGCATCTTGCGCGGCTGCAGGAAGGCGACGCCGAGCAGGTACAGCGCGTACAGGAGAACAAGCAGGAGTCCGGGCAGCAGCGCGCCGAGAAAAAGATCGCCGACGGAAACCGTCTGCACGGAAAATTTCCCCTGCAGCCGCTGCGCTTCCTGGAAAGCGGTCGAAACGACGTCGCCCAGCAGCACCAGGACAATGGACGGCGGAATGATCTGGCCGAGCGTGCCGGCGGAGGCGATGGTTCCTGCCGAGACCGCCGGATCGTAACCGCGCTTCAGCATGGTCGGCAGCGACAGCAGGCCCATGGTCACCACGGTGGCGCCGACAATGCCGGTGCTGGCCGCGAGCAGCGCGCCGACCAGCAGAACGGAAATTCCGAGTCCGCCGCGCACGCGGCCGAACAGGCGTGCCATGGTGTCGAGCAGGTCCTCGGCGATCTTCGAGCGCTCCAGCACCACGCCCATGAACACGAACAGGGGAACCGCGATCAGCGTGACGTTGTTCATGATGCCGAACACGCGGCTTGCGATCGTCTGCATCAGGAAGAAATCGAAGCCGCCGGCCAGCCAGCCGATCCCCGCAAACATCAAGGCGACCCCCGCAAGCGTGAACGCGACCGGATAGCCGCTCATCAGCAGCAGGATCACCGCGAGAAACATCACGAACGCGAGCCATTCCATGTCAGTCACCTCGGCGAAGGACGGCGATCGCGCGCAGCAGCATCGCGACGCCCTGCAACGCGATCAGCACGGCGGTGACGGGAATGACGGTCTTCAGCAGGTAAACCCATGGCAGTCCGCCGGGCTCGCGCGACGCTTCGAGCACGGCCCAGGAACCGGCGACGTACTCGAGGCTGGTGACGAACAGCAAGGCGGCGACCGGAAACAGGAACAGCAGCGTACCGATGGCGTCGACCAGCGCGCGCCCGCGCGGACTGAACCGGTGATAGAAGATGTCCACGCGCACGTGCGCGTCATGCTTCAGCGCATACGCCGCGCCGAGCATGAACACCGCGGCGTGGAAATAGCTGACGGACTCCTGCATGGCAATGGAGCCGGTTTCGAACGCGTAGCGCAGCACGACGATGACGAACGTGACCAGCACCATGGCTAGCGTGCACCACGCGACGCCGCGGCCGATCCATTCGTTGATGCTGTCGATGAAACCGGCGACGCGCATCTACAGCTCCAGCATCAGCTCGCGTTCCTCGCGCGACGGTTCGAAACCGCGGCCGCCGTAGTGATCGAAAATCGCCTGCACGACCTCGTCCGGCTCTTCGACCACCGTGAGCAGCTCCATGTCCTTCGCATCCACCATTCCCTCGTTCACCAGCGTTTCGCGGAACCATGCCAGCATCCCGCGCCAGAAGTTTTCCTTCACGAGGATGACGGGAATGCGGCGGCTCTTGCCGGTCTGGATCAGCGTGAGGATTTCCGCGAGCTCGTCCAGCGTGCCGAAACCGCCCGGCATCACGATGTACGCGGAGGCGTATTTCACGAACATGACCTTTCTTGAAAAGAAATGCCGGAAATACAGGTCGATGTCCTGGTAGTCGTTGGCGGATTGTTCGTGCGGCAACTGGATGTTGAGCCCGATGGACGGCGACTTGCCTTCGGCCGCACCCTTGTTCGCGGCCTCCATCAGTCCGGGGCCGCCGCCCGTGACGACCGAGAAGCCGGCGTCGGACAGCGCCTTGGCGATTCGAACGGTGAGATCGTAATTCGGATGCTCGGGCGGCGTGCGCGCCGAACCGAAAATGCTCACCGACGGCTTGATGGTGACGAGCTTTTCGAAACCTTCGACGAACTCCGCCATGATCTGGAAGATCTTCCACGATTCACGCGTCAGGGATTTTTCGTGCTCGGTCGTGCGCTGCATGCGCGCGCGGAACTTCTCGTCTCTTGGAATCATTGCGTGGCCTCTCCCGCCGCTTCGTTCACGCGGCAAACAGTGCTTCCTTCCCGGCACACGCGTTTATCGCCTTTTTCGGCAGCGGCCGCAACGCCGGGTAGCGCGAATGGTGGGGAAGGCTACTCGCGGGGTATCGCCGGGAAGGGAAAGCCGGCGCCGGGTAGCGCGCTGCGAACCGTGCGCAGCATCTCCTGCGCCATGCCATTGGCATCGACATCCTGCGCATTTGTCAGAACGATGATCCCGACCCGCGCGTGCAGATCGATCAACATGAAGGATGTCTGTTCCGGGAGTTCGCCGCCGTGATAAACGAGATGCTGGCCATTGGAAATTTCCACGGCCCAGCCCAGGCCCATCCCGCCCCGCTCCGGATCCAGCAGGAAATGGATATCGTGCATGTTTCGCAGTACCGGCGCCGACAGCAGGCGCGGGCGCGCGCCCGCGTACGGCGCGAGATTGAGGAGCATGAAATCGGCGAGTTCCTCCACTGACGCCGCCATGCCGCCCGCCGGCGTAGCAAACCCCAGCTCCCAGAATCCTGCCTTGTCGCGCGATCCCGTCAGGCCGCGCGGCCCGTGGCCCCAGGTGACGTCGTCGCCGGGCGACGGATGCACAAGCGCGTTCTTCATGCCGAGAGGCATGAAGACTTCCTGCTTCAGGAATTCGGCGTAGCTCATTCCCGAAGCCTCGGCAATGACCTCGCCGAGCACGCCGTAGCC
>DASVCH010000044.1:0-14281 GCA_036381715.1 Gammaproteobacteria bacterium
CGTCGGACGGGGAGTCTACTCCTGCAGTTGGCCGTTGCAAGACGGTGAAACCTGCAGCAAAACCGCGCGTTATTGTCATGCGCCAGCTTTTCAATTGCCGCGGGTGACTTCCTGCTGCGCGGGAACGACGACATCGCCCGCAGGTTCCGGCAAATCCTCGACCGTCACATGCCGCGGCTTTTTCTCCACGGTCGATTTCATCTTGTCGGACAACGCAAGCGTCACGTCGCGCGTCAGCACGCTGCCGTCCGGCCCGGTGACGCGCACCAGCACGCGCACCGGTTGCGGTGCGTCGCTGGCGGGACGCAGGCGGAAATTGAAATCCACCGACTGACCGCGCGATGCCTCGGTTGCGAACGGCTCGACCAGGCGCCGTTCGAAACGGTTCTGCGAAATGACGGTTGCGAGCTCGGGCTGCAGGGTGACTTCCACCGATTGCACGGGACGCGATGAGGTGACCACCAGCGTCGCGCCGGTTTCACTGCCCGCGCGCAGCGGTCCGTCCACGACCGCACGCACCTGGATGGGATGCTGCGGCTTGCCGGGCGAACGGACAATGTCCGCGCTTCGCGTTGCCGGTTCGTCCGCGCCGCCGGTGCAGGCCGCGGCGACCAGCAATGTCATCAGGATGAAGAGACTGCGCATGATTCGATGCTCCGCCGATCAGATTTTCTCGAATGTGATGTCGAGACAGATATCGCCGCCGGTAGCGGGATTGTCGTCGACATTCAGCCAGTCCATGACTTCGAGCACGTAGACCGTATCCAGCGACAAGGCGACTTCGGCGACCTCGGTGTTGCCTTCGCCGTCGGGATTCGGCGTCGCCGAGGAGAAATCCGTGCCCGAAACGTTCGATGAACCGCCGCTCCTTGTCTGTTCCGAACCCGCAAGCCAGACGAAGAAATCCGGATCCCGGTCTGCCTCCGCCGAATCGCTGTCGACACTGATCCGCCATTGGCCCGCCGTATCGACGGAAAAACGCAGGAAACGTCGCGCACCGAGGCGGTTGTATTCACTCGCGCTGGCGGTGTCGACGGCGTTCGACGTGCAGATCCCGTGTATTTCGCCGGCGGTCACGGGGGTTGTTGCAAGGTCGGTGTAAACCGGCGAAACGTAAGTTTCGAAACCCGCGCCGAACTCGGCGCCGTCGTCGCCGTTGCTGCCAAGCAGTGCCCCGTTGTCACGGCCGTCACCCCATTCATCGCTGATCACGGCGATGTCATGCGAAGCGACGACGCTACGGACATCGGCAACCGTCACGCCCGGACGCTGCTTGAGAAAATGGATGAACGAAAAAAGTGTGGTCATCGCCTGTGTCGTGCGTTGTCCACCCGTCAGCACGGCATGAATGGCACCGAAACCGAGCGACGCCGCGTCGTCGTTCGCCCCGTCGTACAGGTCATAAATGATTTCCTGCACGCTGGCTTCGTTCCACCAGCCCATCGCGCCTTCGGGACCTTCTTCAACGTCAATGGAAAAGCCGTCGTCGCGCGTATCGACGTAAACCGGATCGTCCGTCACGATGCCGGAAAAGGCGTTGCCCCAGCCTTCGCCGAACGCGACGCGCGGGTCGAGCGCGTCGCCGCCCCCGTGCGCCCCGCCGATGGAATCGGAACGCGCAAAGGTGTCTTCGTAGTAATGGCCCCACTCGTGGATGATGACGTGGTTGTCGTATTCGTCGGTGTCATTGTCGGCGTCGCCGAGAATGAAGATGTTGCGCCCGGCGGAACCGCCATAATTCACGTAGAAGCTCGTGCCGATGCAGCCGTCGGCGAACGGAAACGTGTTGCCGCTGCACGATGCGCGGTTGTCCGCGCTCCAGTTGAGTTTCAGTTCGGGAAACCGGGCGGCCGGATCGGCGGCCAGAACCTTCTGCATTGCCGTGTAGACGGAATCGAGAATGGCAAACGGCGCGGCGGCGCGCGTCGATGAGTAACTGCTGCCGTCCCAGCCCGAGGACGCGCGCAGCTGCACCTGGATGTCTTCGCTGCCGCTGTTGATGCTGTCGCCCTGCACGGCCCACAACGCCTGGCCGCTGGTGTTGTCCACGACGCCCGCTTCGGTTGCGCCGTCGCCGTTGGCGTCGAGCGCCGCGCGGACGCGAATGGCGACATCCGCGTTTGCCGGCACCGTCAGGATGAACGCGCCGTTCTCGTCGGTGAATCCGGCGTCATGCACGTCCGTGCTTCCGGGGCAGATGGCATGGACTTCCGCCTTCCGGATCGGCCGGAACTCCGATGCGCCGTAATCCAGCCTGACGCCCGTCATGGTCGCCGCCGCCGGCACGAATTCGTATTCCGCGACGCCGCTGATCGTGACGGTGCCGCTGCCGCTGCCGTCGCAATCGCCGCTGACCGGCGACGGGTTGTCCGGCCCGTTGCCGCCGTCATCGGGAAGCGTGCCGGGACCGCTCCCGCCTCCGCCACAGGCCGCGAGCAGCAGGACAGGAATTGCAACGTGGAAAATTCGCCAGGTCATGAAGAAATCCGCTTGGTGAATCAGGGCTTGATGGTCGAACCGGGAAAATACAGGGAACCGAGGGACGACGCAGTGAAGGATGCCACAAGTTCGGCTGCGGCATCGTGGCGGGTCAGGGGGAAAACCCCCTGTCAGCGCGGCGAAAGGCGCGGCAATTCCTCGGAACTGGAAAAACCGTGATCCCTGTCGATGGCGCCGAGTTCCTCTTCCAGCGTCGCGGTGAACGCGGCGGGTTTGAGCACGAGCACGTCGTTCCGGATGGCGCCGAGTATCTCTTCGGCGGTCGATCCCATCAGCAGGCGCTTCAGGCCGGTGCGATGGGTGGTTCCGAGGACGACCAGGTCGGCATTGATGTCCCGGGCAAGTCCGGCGATGGCGTCGGCCGGTTCGCCTTCGACCAGGTGCATGCGCTCCTCCGGAATGCCGTGGGCTTCGCCAAAGGAAAGGAACTGCCGGCGGTGCTCGTCGCGCACCTGCGCGAACAGCCTGGCGTCGGCATAGGCCATTTCCGCGCCCGTCGGCGCGGCGGCCGGCAGGTACTGGTACGCATGCACGACGTGCACTTCGGCGCCGAACTGGTGTGCCATGCCGCGCGCGGCGCGGAGGATGCCGTCGTTCAGTTCGGCGGGTTTCGCATGACTGTCGAAGGGATCGACGGCCGCGAGAATGCGAAGCGGATAGGAGCTGGCATGCGAATCGACGAGCATCAGCGGCACCGGACAGGTGCGCATCAGGTGCCAGTCGGCGGGCGTGAACACGGCGCGCGCGAACCTGGCCGAAGGCTCGATGTCCTTCAGGACGAGATCCGGCCTGCGCTCGAGCGCCTGGCGCGCGATTTCCTCGTAGGCCGGCTTGTACCAGGCGACGACGCCGGCGGCGATGACGCCCTGCTCCTGCAACGCGGCGATTTCGTCGTCCAGCCAGCGGCGGCGCACGGAGAGCAGGCCTTCGACGGATCTCTCCATCAGGCCGGGATCGAGAAATCCGGCGCGCGACAGGGCGTCGTTGAAAATGGCGAGCACGAGCGTGAGCGATGCGCCGCTCCGTTTCGCCAGCTCGACGCCGCGCAGGAACGCGGTGCTGTGACGCATCGCCGGATCGACGACGATCATTATGTGACGAAGGGGATCGAGATCCTCGCTCATGCACGCGCTCCGGGTATGCCCTGCCTCTTGAATGTTTCCGCGCGATGCGGGTTTCAAGGCGGGAGAATCACCGAGAAATCAGCGTGGCAGATCGGACATGTCGGCGGCGCGCCAGAGATACCAGCTCGCGACGGAACGGTACGGCCGCCACGCCTCGCCGCGTTCGGCGAGCCGGACGGCGTCGGGCTCGCCGCCGTAAATCCTCGCAAAACCTTTCAGCACGCCAAGGTCGTTGAGCGGCAGCACGTCGGGCCGGCCGAGCGTGAAGATGAGCAGCATTTCCACCGTCCAGCGGCCGACGCCGCGCACCGCCGTCAGCCGCGCGACGATCTCCTCGTCGTCCATGCGCCGCAGGCTCCGGAGCGAAGGCACGGTGCCGTCCTGCACGCGCGCCGCGAGATCGCGCACGGCCAGCATCTTGTTGCGCGACAGGCCGGCGCCGCGCAACAGCGATTCGTCGACGTCGAGCAATGCTTCGGGCGGCGGATGGCCGCGGCCGGGAAACAGCGCCAGCACGCGGCCATGAATGGTCGCCGCGGCCTTGCCGGAAAGCTGCTGGTAGACGATGGCGCGCAGCAGCGCGGGAAACGGCGCGGCCGGCCGCCGTGGCACGAGCCCGAATGGACCGGCGTGCCGGATGAAATCGCGCATGGCGGGATCGCGGCGCAATCGCCGCAGCGCCGCGGCGGGATCGTACTCGAGTCCTTTCATTTCACTTCCGTCCTGCTATTGAACGCGCATCTCGTCCGCGGCAATGGCGGAGATGTCGACGCCGTAATCGGCGGGGTTCACGACGCGCGAGATCGCCCAGTCCGCGCCGCTGCGGCGGTCGGCATGGGTCGCGAGATTGACCAGCTTGCGCGGCATGACGTCCTTGCCCCGGTCGTCCCGCACCAGCAGGATGAGCGGCTTGAGACGCGCTTCCGGGTTCGAGGAAACCACCACGCCAAGCGCGCCGCTGGCGAGCAGCACCAGGCTGCCGATGGGGTAGATGCCGACGCACTTGATGAATTCTTCCATCAGGCGCTTGCCGAAATCCGCCTCCGCGCGCTTGTGCATGGCGGTCAGCGCGTCCTGTGGCGTCATCGCCTTGCGGTAAACGCGCTCCGACGTCATCGAGTCGTACATGTCCGCGATCGCGACCACGCGCACCGCTTCCGCGATCTCCTCGTCCTTCAACCCTTCGGGATAGCCGCTGCCGTTCACGCGCTCGTGGTGACGCAGCACGATGTCGAGCGCGCCCTTCGGGATTTCGCGCGTGAGCTTGAGCACGTTGAAACCGTCGCGCGGATGCTTCTTCACGATCTCGAATTCCTCTTCCGTGAGGTTGCCCGGCTTGTTGAGAATGTTGTTCGGCACGCGCGCGATGCCGAGATCGTGCAGCAGCGCGCCCATGCCGACTTCCTCGAGCTGCTCGTGCGAATAGCCGAGGTGCCGCGCGAACGCCAGCGCGAGGATGGAAACGTTGAGACAGTGCGAGGCGGTGGCTTCGTGCTGGTTGCGCAGGTTGGTCAGCCACAGCGCGGTGTTGACGTTCGAGGAAATCGTCGTGACCAGTTCGCTGACGACCACCTTGGCGTCTTCCGTCTCGATGCTCTTGCCGAGGCGCATGTCATTGAAGAAACGGATCACGCCGTCGGTCGAGCGGCGGAAGGATTGCGTGGCGTTGCGCAGGTTCTGGCGGAAGCTTTCCACGCTGCCCTGGCGGATGCGTTCGACGGTCTGCCGGTCGCGCGACTTCGAGGCATCCGCCGTCGCGCCGGTCTCGTCCATCAGGCGGCGCACTTCCTCGCTGTCGCGCGATTTGACGTCGTCGATGAAAACGTAATTGCAGTGGCTTCGCAGGGATTCCAGGTCTTCCTCGGTCTCGACAACGAAGCCCTGGAAAAGAAACGGACTCTCCAGCCAGGGACGGTCCAGCGCTGCCACGTACATGCCGATCCGCACCTGCTCCACATCAACCTTGATTCGCACGACATCTCCCTCTGGTCTTCGCGTGCTGCCACGGGAAACCTTAAGGCAATCCCCTAAGGGATGTCACTATGTCTTTCTCAGGAAAGTGCCGAGAGCGTCGGCAGGATGAATGGCGTCCCCAAGGGGATTCGAACCCCTGTTACCGCCGTGAAAGGGCGGTGTCCTAGGCCTCTAGACGATGGGGACGCAGCGACTGCGTCGTGGAGCCGGGGCTCCCTTCAACATGGAGCAAGGCTCCGGGTACCACATTCTTTTTTTGGTGGAGCTAGGCGGGATCGAACCGCCGACCTCCTGCATGCCATGCAGGCGCTCTCCCAGCTGAGCTATAGCCCCACGCGAGGAGGCGGCATTCTGCGCGAAGGGTCAGGTCAAGTCAAGCCGAAAACGGCCCCGAATCCGCGCGATAAGGCCGTCGCGCGGCGCGCTTCCGGCACGCCGGTCCCGGCCTCCGGTTCGTAACCCAGCGACGGCGCGAGCCAGCGTTCCGCGTCCGCGAGCGCGACGTCGCGCCTTGCGGCGTAATCGGCAACCTGGTCCCGCGCAATCCGGCCGACCCCGAAATAGCGCGCGTCCGGGTGCGAGAAATAAAAGCCGCTCACCGAGGCGGCCGGCCACATCGCGAACGATTCGGTGATCGCGATGCCGGTCGCCCGCTCCACGTCCAGCCATTCCCACAGGAACGCCTTCTCGGTGTGATCCGGGCAGGCGGGATAGCCCGGCGCCGGACGTATGCCGAGATACTTTTCCGCGATCAGTGCGTCGTTGTCCAGGGCTTCCGCCGGCGCGTAACCCCAGATCTCGCGGCGCACGCGTTCATGCAGCCATTCGGCGGCCGCTTCCGCGAGACGATCCGTCAGCGCCTGCGCGAGGATGGCGGTGTAATCGTCCTGCGCGGCGCGGCATTGCGCGATGAAGGTTTCAAGGCCAAGGCCGGCGGTCACGGCGAATCCGCCCAGCCAGTCCGGCGGGCCGTTTTCGGGGGCGATGAAATCCGCAAGGCAGCGGTTCGGCTTGCCGGCGGGACGCTCGGTCTGCTGGCGCAGGAAATGAAACACCTGCGCGACTTCGCCGCGCGTTTCGTCCCGGTAGACCGCGACATCGTCGCCGACGCGCGCGGCCGGATGAATGCCGGCAACGCCGCGCGCCTTCACGAGGTTTTCGCGGATCATGCGTTCCAGCAATTGCCTTGCATCCTCGAACAGCTTGCGCGCGGCTTCGCCCTGCTCCGCGTGCGCGAGAATGCCGGGATAACTGCCGCGCATGCCCCACGCCTGGAAGAACGGCGTCCAGTCGATGTAGTCACGCAATTTCGCGAGCGGAATGTCGAATGCGCGCGTGCCCGTGTGCCGCGGCACCGGCGGCGAATAGCGCTGCCAGTCGATGGCGTGTGCGTTGGCGCGCGCGTCATCCAGGGAAACGTGATTTTCCTTTTTCGCGCGCCGCGCATGCTGTTCGCGAACGGCGTCGTATTCCTGCTTGAACTCGCGATGCGCGTCCTCGCGATTGCCAAGCAGCCTTGAAACCGTAGCGATGCAGCGCGACGCATCCTTCACGTAACCGACAGTGCCGGAATACGCCGGATCGATCTTCACCGCCGTGTGGCTGCGCGACGTGGTCGCGCCACCGATCAGCAAGGGCACGGTGAAATCCTGCCGCTCCATCTCGCGCGCGACGTGCACCATTTCATCCAGCGACGGCGTGATCAGCCCCGACAGGCCGATGACGTCGACGCTTTCCTTTTTCGCGGTTTCGAGAATCGTCTGCGCGGGCACCATCACGCCGAGATTGATCACCGCGTAGTTGTTGCACTGGAGCACGATGTCGACAATGTTCTTGCCGATGTCGTGCACGTCGCCCTTCACGGTCGCGAGCAGGATCTTTCCCTTGGCGCGGGTCGTCGCCGTCTTTTCGGCTTCGATGTACGGCGTGAGGTACGCGACCGCCCTTTTCATGACGCGCGCGGACTTCACCACCTGCGGCAGGAACATCTTGCCCGCGCCGAACAAATCGCCGACGACGTTCATGCCGT
This sequence comes from Gammaproteobacteria bacterium, assembly GCA_036381715.1. Classification (GTDB taxonomy): domain Bacteria; phylum Pseudomonadota; class Gammaproteobacteria; order Natronospirales; family JAJUFS01; genus JAJUFS01. Next base: position 7,627 of record DASVCH010000044.1, read on the forward strand.
CCATCAAGGGCCCTTCGATGACTTCGATCGGCCGCGCGAACTGCCTGCGAGCCGCTTCGACGTCCTCTTCGATGAACGCGTCGATGCCGTGCACCAGCGCGTGTTCGAGACGTTTCGCGAGCGGCAGTTCGCGCCAGCTCATGTCCGGGCCCGCCGCGCGCTGCCTTGCGCTGAAATTGTCCGCGACTTCCAGCAGGCGTTCCGTCGCATCGTCGCGCCGGTTCAGGATCACGTCCTCGACCCTTTCCTTCAGCGCGGGATCGAGTTCGTCGTACACGCCGAGCTGGCCCGCGTTCACGATACCCATGTCGAGTCCGGCCGCGACCGCGTGGTACAGGAACACGGCATGCATCGCCTCGCGCACGGCGTCGTTGCCGCGGAAGGAGAACGACACGTTGCTGACGCCGCCGGAAGTCCGGGCGCCGGGACACGCACGCTTGATCCGCCGCACCGCTTCGATGAAATCCGCCGCATAACCGTTATGCGCGTCGATGCCAGTCGCGACTGCGAAAATGTTCGGATCGAAGATGATGTCGTTCGCAGCGTATCCGGTTTTCTCCGTCAGCAGCCGGTACGCGCGCCGGCAAATATCGACACGGCGTTCGAGCGTATCCGCCTGGCCCTGTTCGTCAAAGGCCATCACGATGACGGCGGCGCCGTAGCGGTGCGCGAGCGCCGCCTGGCGCAGGAACTCCGCTTCGCCTTCCTTGAGACTGATGGAATTCACGACCGGCTTGCCCTGCACGCATTTCAGGCCGGTTTCGATGATTTCCCAGCGCGAGGAATCGATCATCACCGGCACGCGGGAAATGTCCGGCTCGCTCGCGACAAGGTTCAGGAACTCGCGCATCGCCGCGACGCCGTCCAGCATGCCCTCGTCCATGTTGACGTCGATGATCTGCGCGCCGTTGTCCACCTGCTGGCGCGCGACATCCAGCGCGCTTGCGAAATCGCCTTCCATGACCAGTTTCTTGAATCGCGCCGATCCCGTGACGTTGGTGCGCTCGCCGACATTCACGAACAGCGTGTCCGGACCGATGTTCAGCGCCTCCAGGCCGGAGAGCCGCAGGCGTGCAGGCGCTTCCGGAATGGCGCGCGGCGGATACTGCACGGCAAGTTGCGCGATCGCGCGAATGTGCTCCGGCGTAGTGCCGCAACAGCCGCCGATGATGTTGACGATGCCGTCGTCCAGCCAGGAACGCAGGTAGTCGCGCATCGTTTCCGCGGACTCGTCGTATTCGCCGAACGCGTTCGGCAGGCCCGCGTTCGGATGCGCGCTCACGAAACAATCCGCGATGCGCGAAAGCTCCTCGACATACGGCCGCAACTGTTCTGCGCCCAGCGCGCAATTCAGGCCGACACTCAGGGGACGCACGTGCCGCACCGAATTCCAGAACGCTTCCACGGTCTGGCCGGACAGCGTGCGGCCGGAGGCGTCCGTGATGGTCGCGGAAATCATTGCCGGCACGCGCTGCCCGCGATCCGCGAACACGTTTTCGATCGCGAACAGCGCGGCTTTTGCGTTGAGGGTGTCGAAAATGGTTTCGACCATCCGACGGTCCGCGCCGCCGTCGAGGAGGCCTTCGACGGCTTCGCGGTAGGCGGCCGCGAGCGCGTCGAAATCCACGGTGCGAAATCCCGGCCGGTTCACGTCCGGCGACAACGACGCTGTCTGGTTCGTCGGCCCCAGCACCCCCGCGACGAGGCGCGGCTTCTCCGGTGTCGAAAAGGCGTCCGCGGCTCCGCGCGCAATGCGCGCGGCCGCGATGTTGATCTCGCGCACGAGATGTTCACAGGCGTAATCGCGCTGCGAGATCGACGTCGCGTTGAAGGTGTTCGTTTCGATGATGTCCGCGCCGGCTTCGAGGTAGGCGTCGTGCACGCCGCGCACCGCCTCCGGCCGCGTCAGGCAGAGAATGTCGTTGTTGCCCTTGAGGTCATGCGAATGGTCGCGCAGGCGCTCGCCGCGAAACGCGGCTTCGTCCAGCCGAAGGTTCTGCAGCATCGTGCCCGTGGCGCCATCGAGAACAAGCACGCGCTCGGCCAGCATTTTTTCCATCGTCATTGTTTCGCCTTTCGCCTTTCGCCTTTCGCCTTTCGCCTTTCGCTTTTCGCTTTTCGCTTTTCGCCTTCCGACCTTCGACCTTCGACCTTCGACCTTCGACCTTCGACCTTCGACCTTCGACCTTCGACCTTCGACCTTCGACCTTCGACCTTCGACCTTCGACCTTCGACCTTCGACCTTCGACCTTCGACCGCCTCAGGCATTCGCCGAAGCCTGCTTCGCCACGCTCGCGATCCTCGCGGCCGGCGCAATTCCCAGCATCCTGCAGATCGCGCAGGTCAGCTGCGAACGATTCAGCGTGTAGAAATGAAACTCGTTGACGCCTTCCGCTTGCAGCGCATGGCAAAGTTCGACGGCGACGCTGGCGGCGACCAGCTGGCGCGTTTCCGGTTCGGCATCGAGGTCCGCGAACAGCCGCGCCATCCATTCCGGCACGGTCGCGCCGCACAGGCGGCTGAACTTCACCACCTGCTCGAAGTTCGTCACGGGCAGGATGCCGGGCACGATGGACGCCGTGACACCCGCCGCCGCGGCGCGGTCGCGGAAACGGAGATACGTGTCCACGTCGAAAAAATACTGCGTGATGGCGCGTGCGGCGCCCGCATCCAGCTTGCGTTTCAGGTTGTCGATGTCGGCTTCGGGGCTTTCGGCGTCGGGATGCGTTTCCGGATGCGCGGCGACGCTGATTTCGAAATCCGCAATGCCACGCAAGCCGGCGACGAGTTCCGCCGCGTTCGCGAATCCCCGCGGATGCGCCTCGAAGCGCCTGCCGTCGACGGGATCGCCGCGCAGCGCGACGATATGCTTCACGCCGCTTGCATGATAGGCGGCGGCGATGTCGAGAATCTCCTCCCGCGACGCGCCGACGCAGGTCAGGTGCGCGGCGGGTTCAAGGGACGTTTCATCGACGATCCGGCGCACGGTCGCGTGGGTGCGCTCGCGCGTCGAACCTCCCGCGCCGTAGGTCACCGAAACGAAACGCGGCGCGAACGGCTCGAGCGACTCGATGGAGTTCCACAGCGTCTGTTCCATCGTTTCGGTCTTCGGCGGGAAGAACTCGAACGACACCCTGGGAGGAAGGGAAATACAGCGATCCAGCGATTCGATACGGTAGGCCATGACGCACCTTGACGCTTTACAGAATTTCTATCCGCCCTGAAGTTGTTCATTAAACGGCGGCGCGACAGGCTTTCATGCGGCAGGCACGGCTGTCGGCGCATTGGCCGACATGTTGGCAGGCAACAAAAAAGCCCGCTCGGCTTTGCAGCTAAAGCAGGCTTCTCGGGCCCCTCTTTAGCAGTATTTCTAAAGCGCCCGCAAGCTGAGAATCAAATCGGCGCTATGGATGAAGTATAAGCGCGGGCTGCGTGATTGCAACCCGGGGTATTCGTGTAAGCGGCTATTCGTCCGTCCAGGCCGTGTGATCGGCGATATGGCGAATCGCGCGATCGATTCGCTCGAGCGTCTTCCCGCGGCCGAGCAGTTCCAGCGTGATGTCGATCGGCGGCGAAACGCCGCGGCCGGCGACAGCGACGCGGAGCGGCTGCGCGACCTTGCCGAGCTTGAGTTCAAGGCTTGCGGCGACGGCATTCACGGCGTCGTGAATCGCTTCGCCTTTCCAATCCGGTAATGACGCCAGCGTCTCGCGGATCTTTGTCAGCGCCTCGACCGCGTCCGGCGTCAGGTTCTTGCGCGCGGCCTTGTCATCGTATTCGGTGAAGTCCTCGTAGAAGAAAACGCTGTTCTCCGCCATTTCCTTCAGCGTCTTCGCGCGCTCGGCATTCGCCTTCACGACGTCGGCGAGCGCGGGGCCGCCGGAGGTATCCACGCCCAGGCGCTCGAAGTGCCAGCCGAGTTCCGCCCCGAGCACGCCGGGATCGCCCTCTTTTATATAGTGTTGATTCAGCCAGGCGAGCTTGTCCGGGTTGATCGCGGACGCCGAATGGTTCACGTCCGCGATGTCGAACAGGCGAACCATTTCTTCCGTCGAGAATATTTCCTGGTCGCCGTGCGCCCAGCCGAGCCGCACCAGGTAGTTCCTTACCGCCTCGGGCAGGAAGCCGTCGTTGCGGTATTCCATGACGGAAACGGCGCCGTGACGCTTGGAAAGCTTCGCGCCGTCAGGGCCGAGAATCATCGGCAGGTGCGCGTATTCGGGCGGCGTCGCGTCCAGCGCCTTGAAGATGTTGATCTGCCGCGGCGTGTTGTTCAGATGGTCGTCGCCGCGAACGACGTGCGTGATGTTCATGTCCATGTCGTCGACCACCACGCAGAAGTTGTACGTCGGCGTGCCGTCCGGCCGCGCGATGACCAGGTCGTCCAGCTCGGCGTTCCGGAACGTGACCGTGCCGCGCACGTGATCGTTGACCACGACTTCGCCTTCCTGCGGATTCCTGAAGCGCACCACGGGATCCACGCCGGGCCGGGGCTCGGCGCGATCACGGCAGCGGCCGTCGTAGCGCGGCTTTTCCTTGCGCGCCATCTGCGCGGCGCGCATTTCATCCAGCTCTTCTTTCGTGCAGTAGCAGTGATACGCCTGGCCCGCATCCAGCAGCTGCTTCAGCACGTCCCTGTAACGGTCAAAGCGTTCGGTCTGGTAGAACGGCCCTTCGTCCGCATCCAGGCCCAGCCAGCGCATGCCATCGAGAATCGCCTGCACCGCCTCGGGCGTGGAGCGCTCGCGGTCGGTGTCCTCGATGCGCAGGATGAAGTCGCCGCCGTGGTGCCGGGAATACAGCCAGCAGAAGAGCGCCGTGCGCGCGCCGCCGATGTGGAGATAACCGGTGGGGCTGGGGGCGAAGCGGGTGCGGACTTTCATTCTGAGCCTCGAAAAGACGATCCGGGAAGGCCGCGAATTCTAGCAAACCGCGTCCGCCGGCGCGCATTCGAACGACAAACTCGTCATCGGCCCTCCGCGACGGTATCGTATGCCGCTATTCGGCCCGAAAGAGAACGCATGACCGATTTCCTGTACATCCTGTTCGCGATCCTGCTGGTGCTCGCCAACGGTTTCTTTGTCGCGGCGGAGTTCGCGATCGTCAAGCTGCGCCAGACGCAGGCCAACGAGCTCGCCGAGACGCACGGCATGCGCGGGCGCGTGCTGAAGAGCGTCCGCACGCATCTCGACGCCTATCTTTCCGCCTGCCAGCTCGGCATCACACTGGCCTCGCTTGGCCTCGGCTGGATCGGCGAGCCCGCGTTCGCGCGGCTTTTGGAGCCGGTCTTCGTCGCCTACGACGTGTCGCCGGAAGTCGTGCACGGCGTCAGCTTCGCGGTCGCCTTCACCATCATCTCCTTCCTGCACATCGTGCTCGGCGAACTGGCCCCGAAGTCGGTCTCCATCCGCTACCCGGAACAGAGCTCGCTCTGGACCGCGGTTCCGCTGTTCCTCTTTTACTGGCTGATGTACCCCTTCATCTGGGTGCTGAACGGCAGCGCGCTGCTGGTGCTGAAGGGCTTCGGGCTGGACGCTGTCAAGGAAGGCGAGGACGCGCATTCGGTCGAGGAAATCCGCCACGTGCTGATGGCCAGCCACCGCCACGGCGAACTCGACCAGGCCGAGGCCGACATCCTCACCCGTGCCATCGATCTCGGCGACCTGACCGCCGGCGACCTCATGCGCCCGGCGCGCGAGATGGTCGCGCTGGACATCGCCGACGGCGTGGCCGAAAACCTCGCCACCACCCAGAAATACCGTTATTCGCGCTATCCCGTGTACGAGGACGACCGCGACCAGGTCATCGGCCTCGTGCACGTCAAGGACCTGTTCGCCGAATTGCGCGACAGCGGTTCGCTCACGGCGCTGCGGCCCCTGCTGCGCCCCGTCGTGCGCGTCGAGGAAGACACGGAGGCGACCGACGTGCTGGTCCGCTTCCAGGGCGGCGACTCGCATTTCGCCGTGGTCTATGACGAACTCGGCCACCTGATCGGCTTCATCACCATGGATCACGTCATGGGCGCCCTGCTCGGCGGCATCCGCGACGAATTCGAGCACCTGCACCCCGACTGGGAGCCCGCGCCGGACGGCAGCTACGTCGGCGCCGGCTCGCTGCCGATCTACTCCCTGGAGAAGCTGCTCGACCAGGAAATCGAGGAAGAGGAAGTCAACAGCGTCGGCGGCCTGGTGATCAACGCGCTCGAGCGCATCCCGCGCAACGGCGACGCCGTGGATTTCGAGGGCTTCCGCATCGAGGTCCTGACCATGCGCGGCCCGCGCATCGCCCGCGTCCGCGTGCGGCCTTTCGGCGAGCGCCGCGGCGACACCGACTGACCTCGGTGCGTTGACCATGATGAGCCGAGGCCGTAGAATTCCGGCCCTCTCGACTCCGGGTGGTTAGCTCAGCGGTAGAGCACTGCCTTCACACGGCAGGGGTCACTGGTTCAATCCCAGTACCACCCACCAAAAAAATGCTGTAGGAATAACGACTTACAGCGACTCGAAAAGCCCGCCTCCTTGGCGGGCTTTTTCGTAAGTACGCAGTAAGTACGGCGCGCCGGGGCGAAACCCGCGCCGTTACTGGGTTTCCAGCTCCTAGCCTCCCGTGAACCGCCGCACCAGAGCGTGCCTGCATGCGTCAGCGCCACGATCCC
>DASVCH010000045.1:0-1402 GCA_036381715.1 Gammaproteobacteria bacterium
GAGCGTTGCGGTGAGCGGCGTGATCTCGGACGGCTTGGCAATCACGCAGTTGCCGGCGGCAAGCGCGGGCGCGATCTTCCAGGTGAAAAGGTACAGCGGCAGATTCCACGGCGAGATGCAGCCGACGGTGCCGATCGGCTGTCGCAGGGTGTAGTTGATCGCGCCGCTTTCCATGGCATGCGATTCGCTGGCGAACTGCGTCGCCGCCGCCGCGAAGAAACGCAGGTTCAGCGCCGCGCGCGGAATGTCCACCCTTGATGCGACATGCACCGGCTTGCCGTTGTCCTTCGATTCCGCCTCGACCAGGCGCTCATGGTTCGCGTCGACGAGATCGGCAAGGCGGTTGAGCAGGCGCGCGCGTTCCTCGGCCGGCGTGCGCGTCCATTCGTTCTGCGCGGACAATGCCGCGCCGACGGCGCGATCGAGATCCTTCTCGCAGCCGTCGGCAAGTTCCGCGTACTTCCTGCCGGTTGCCGGCTCGAACACGTCCAGCCAGCGATCTTCCGCGGGATCCACGAATTCACCGTTGATGAAGTGCCGCAGCGTCTGCATGCGATATACCTTTTATATGGCGTGCAGCCGGCCGCCGTCGACGGGCAGACTGACGCCGGTGATGTACGCGGCCGCGGGCGAGGCCAGGAACGCGATCGCGGCGGCGGTTTCCTCCGGTTCGGCAAAACGGCCCGCGGGCACCTGCGCGAGCGCGGCATTCGCGATCGCATCCGGCAACTGGCCGGTTTTTTCGGCCTTTGCCGAGAACAGTTTTTCCAGCCGCCCGGTGTTGGTGAACCCCGGCAGCACGTTGTTCACCGTGATGCCTTCCGCGGCGACTTCGCGCGCCAGCGTTTTCGACCAGCCGGCGACCGCCGCGCGAATCGTGTTCGACACGCCGAGACCGGGGATCGGTTCGTACACGGAGGTCGAAACGATGTTCACGATGCGCCCGAATCCGAGCTTGCGCATGCCCGGCAGCACGCCCTGCACCAGCAACTGGTTGGCCACGAGGTGGCGGCGGAACGCGGCGAGGAAGTCTTCCGCGCGTGCCGCCGTGATCGGCCCGCCTGGCGGGCCGCCGGCGTTGTTGACGAGGATGGTGTAGTCGCGGCGGGCGAGTGTTTCGTCGATGAGGGTTTCCAGCGCGGCGGTGTCGTCGAAATCCGCGACCAGGCGATCATGACCACTGCCCGGCAACGCAGCGACGACCGCATCCAGTGCGCCCCCGCGCCGTGCCATCACGGTCACTTGCGCGCCCATGGCGGCGAGCTCGACGGCGGTTGCGCGGCCAATGCCTTCGCTGGCGCCGCAGACGAGGGCGCGGCGGCCGGTGAGATCGAGATCCATTGCCATCCTCACTGGTTCAATATTGAACGGAGCGCTGTGGGAGCGGCTTCGAGCCGCGCTA
>DASVCH010000046.1:0-2377 GCA_036381715.1 Gammaproteobacteria bacterium
CGCGCCGTTTTCGCTGGCGATGCCGGGACTGATGCATTGAAGAAGTGAGAGGCAAGAAGTGAGAAGCAAGAGGACAAAAGCGGCAGGTATCCGGCGGAGCGGGATCGTCCTCTCACCTCTTGCCTCTCACCTCTCACCGCATAAATAGCCATGGCTATTTTTGCTATCGGCGATGTCCAGGGCTGCTTCGACGCTCTCCAGCGCCTGCTCGAACGGCTGAACTTCGATCCCGGCGAGGACCGGCTCTGGTTCACCGGCGATCTCGTCAACCGCGGCCCGAAATCGCTTGAAACATTGCGCTTCGTGCGCGGGCTGGGCGACGGCGCCGTCAGCGTGCTGGGCAACCACGACCTGCACCTGCTTGCCGTCGCGGAAGGCTTCCAGGCCGAGCGGTCGCGCGACACCATGCGATCCGTGCTGGACGCGCCCGATGCGGCCGAGTTGCTCGACTGGCTGCGGCGCCGGCCGCTGGCGCACCACGACGCCGAGACCGGCTACCTGCTGGTGCACGGCGGCCTGCCGCCGGAATGGGATCTCGAGATGGCGCTCGATGCGGCGCGCGAGGTGGAAAGCGAACTGCGCGGGGCGAATTACCGCGCACTGTTGCGTGGCATGTACGGCAACGAGCCGGCGCGCTGGCGCGAAGATCTCGCCGGCATCGAACGATGGCGCTACATCATCAATGCCTTCACCCGCATCCGCTATTGCAGCGCGGATGGAACGCTGGACTTTGCCCACAAGGGGCCGCCCGGCAGCCAGCCACCGGAGTTGCTGCCGTGGTTCGAGGTGCCGGGACGGAAAAGCGCGGACCTCGACGTGCTGTTCGGCCACTGGTCGACGCTGCGCAAGTCGAAAACGCCGCGCGCCTGGGCGTTGGACACCGGCTGCCTGTGGGGTGGTAAATTGACGGCGCTCAGGATCGACGGCGAAGAGAGCCTGTGGACCAGCGTGGAATGCGGGAAGAAGGTCGAAAGTCCAAAGTCGAAAGTCGAAAGGTAAATGCGCAGGTTCCACGTCCTGCGCGCATGCAGAGGTAAGCAATGAATCTCAACCTGCAGGGCCATCGCGCCCTCGTCTGTGGCGCCAGCGAAGGCATCGGCCGCGCCACCGCCATCGAGCTTGCCGCGCTTGGCGCGACGGTCACCGTCGTCGCACGAAGCGAAGACAAGTTGCGCGCGGTCGCGAATGCGCTGCCCGGCGAAGGACACGACCATGCCGTCGCGGACTTCGACAACACCGCCCTGCTCGAAGGCCTGGTTCGCGGCAAGCTCGCAAGCCGGGGCTATTCGATACTGATCAACAACGCCGGCGGCCCGCCCGGCGGCCCGATCACGGCGGCGGAGCCGGACGCGTTTCTCGCCGCCTTCCGCCGTCATCTCGTCGCGAACCAGTTGCTGGTGCAAGGGCTTCTGCCGGGCATGCGCGAACGCCGCTTCGGGCGCATCGTCAACATCGTTTCCACTTCCGTCTATGAACCGATTCCCGGGCTCGGCGTGTCGAACACCGTTCGCGCCGCGGTCGCCGGCTGGGCGAAGACGCTCGCGCGCGAAGTGGCGGGCGACGGCATCACGGTGAACAACGTGCTGCCGGGCTTCACGAACACCGGCCGGCTGGAAAAACTCTTCGCCGCGAAGGCGGAGAAGATCAACCAGACGCCGGACGCGGTTGCACAGGCGGCATTGGACACCGTGCCGGCCGGCCGCTTCGCGAAGCCGGAGGAAACCGCCGCCGCGATCGCGTTCCTTGCCTCGCCCGCCGCGAGCTACATCACCGGCGTCAGCCTGCCCGTCGACGGCGGCCGGCTGCACGCGATCTGAGACAGGCCATGCAGAAGCTCCGGCATTTCATCAACGGCGAATTCGCGAACCCGGCCGAGGACCGCTGGCTGGACGTGTTCGAACCGGCAACCGGCGGGAAGTACGCGGAACTTGCCGACGGCTGCGGGAAGGATCTTGATCGCGCCGTCGGCGCGGCGTTGTCCGCGCGGCACGAATGGGCGCGCACGCCGGCCGAGGAACGCGCGCGCCTGCTCAACCGCCTTGCCGATCTCGTCGACGCGAACCATGAGCGCCTGGTCGAGGCGGAATCGAAGGACAACGGCAAGCCGGTGCACGTCGCATCAAGGGTGGACATTCCGCGCGCGGCGCTGAACCTGCGTTTCTTCGCGGCGGCGGCGACGCAGTTCGCCAGCGAATCGCATGCCATGGAAAGCGGCGCGATCAACTACACCCTACGGCAGCCGATCGGCACCGTCGGCTGCATCTCGCCGTGGAATCTGCCGCTGTACCTTTTCACCTGGAAGATCGCGCCCGCGCTTGCCGCCGGCAACTGCGTGATTGCCAAGCCGTCCGAGATCACGCCGCTCACCGCAACGCTC
>DASVCH010000047.1:0-4184 GCA_036381715.1 Gammaproteobacteria bacterium
GCGCTTCCAGGCCATGTCGGTGATGTGCAGCAGGCCGTCGATGCCGCCGAGGTCCACGAACGCACCGTAATCGGTGAGGTTCTTGACGATGCCCTTGACGACGATGCCTTCCTGCAGCTTCTCGAGCAGCTTCTCGCGCTCTTCGCTGTATTCCTCTTCCACGACGGCGCGGCGGGAAACCACCACGTTGTTGCGCTTGCGGTCCAGCTTGATGACCTTGAATTCGAGTTCCTTGCCTTCCAGGTAGGCGGTGTCGCGCACCGGACGCACGTCGACGAGCGAGCCGGGCAGGAACGCGCGCACTTCTTCGATGTCGACGGTGAAACCGCCCTTGACCTTGCCGCTGATGTAGCCGGTGACGATCTCGGCGGCCTCGAAGGCCTTCTCGAGACGGTTCCAGCTGCGGGCGCGGCGCGCCTTCTCGCGCGACAGGCGGGTTTCGCCGAAGCCGTCCTCGACCGCATCCAGCGCGACTTCCACTTCGTCGCCGACCGCGATCTCGATCTGGCCGGATTCGTTCTGGAATTGCTCGATGGGGATGACACCTTCGGATTTCAGCCCGGCGTTGACGATGACCACGTCGGACTTGATGTCGACAATCTGCGCCGTCAGCAGTGCGCCCGGACGCAGTTGTTCCTGGTTGATGCTTTGTTCAAGAAGTTCCGCAAAAGATTCAGACATTGATGTTTCCCGTGCCCGCAAAGGGCGTTTCATGTGCTCCGTGACATCCGTCCTGGCGTCCCGGGGTTGGTTTCAAGACCGGCGCGCGCGTCCAGCGCCTTGCCGGGATAACGTAAAACGGCTGCCGTCAGCCGGCCGGAAAGCGTTTCCGGACAACCGCAAGCACCCGTTCCAGCACCGCTGCAATGCCGAGTTCGGTGGTGTCGATCACCACGGCGTCATCGGCCGGCCGCAGGGGTGAAATCTTGCGGGAAGAATCCCGCGCATCACGCTCGGAAATCTCCCGAAAAAGGGCGCTAAGGCTAGCACCGTTTTCCTTGTGCTTCAACTGCTTATGGCGTCTTTCGGCCCGCGCTTCGGCGCTCGCCGTGAGGTAGATCTTGACCGTCGCATCCGGGAATATTGCGGTGCCCATGTCGCGCCCGTCGGCCACCAGTCCGGGCCCCTGGCGAAAGTCCCTCTGGCGCTGCACCAATGCCTCGCGGACCGCCGGCAGGACGGCGACAAGCGAGGCGTCCGCGCCCGTGCTTTCCGCCCGCACCTCGTCGGTGACCTCGGCATCGCCGAGGAGAATGCGCTCGCCGCCGTCCGGCGCCATTTCGAAACGGATCGCCAGCGCGGGCGCCAGTGCCGCCAGCTTCGGCTCGTCGTCGAGGCCGATGCCCTGCTCCCGCGCGGCAACCGCCAGCAGCCGGTACAGCGCGCCGGAATCCAGCAAATGCCAGCCGAGCTCCTCCGCCACCAGCCGGGCAATCGTGCCCTTGCCGGTACCGCTGGGGCCGTCGATGGCGATGACGGGAATGTCTTCTTTCATGCCTGGAATTCCGTGATGTCGAGCCCGGCCTGCTGCATCAGCGCGGCGAAACCGGGAAAGGAGGTTTCGATAGTGTCGCAGTCGAGGATGTCGACCGGGCCCCTCGCGCGCTGCCCCAGGATGGCGAAGCTCATGGCAATGCGATGATCGCCGCGGCTGTCGATCGTCCCTGGCTGCGGCTCGCCGCCGAATACGCCGATGCCGTCTTCCCGCAATGCGTTCCGGATGCCGAGTTTCGAGAGGCCATCGGCCATGGCGGCGAGACGATCGCTCTCCTTGACGCGCAGTTCCCCCGCCCCGCGCACCACGGTCTCGCCTTCGGCGACCGCCGCGACCGCCAGCAGCACAGGAATCTCATCGATCGCGAGCGCCACCTCCGCACCGGAAATCTCGATGCCGGCGAGCGTGCCACCCGTGACTGTCACGTCCGCCAGCGGTTCGCCTGAAATTTCCCGCGGATTCTCAAGACTGACTTTCGCGCCCATGCGCGCGAGCAGATCGAGAAAGCCCGCGCGCGTCGGGTTCACGCCCACGCCCGCGACGGTGACGGAAGCGCCGGGATTCATCGCCGCGGCCGCGAACAGGAACGCGGCGGACGACAGGTCGCCCGGCACGTCGATGCGTTCGGGCGTCGCCAGCGTCGCACCGCGCTCCAGCCGAACAAGGTTTGCTTCCCTGTGAACCTTCGCACCGAAAGCCGCCAGCATCCGCTCGGTGTGATCGCGCGTGACCGCGGGTTCGTGAACGATAACCGCTTCCTTTGCGGCGAGACCCGCCAGCAGGATCGCGGACTTCACCTGCGCGCTCGCCACCGGCATTGCGTAATCAATTCCTCGCAGCACGGACTTGCCGCGCACGACCAGCGGTGCCGTACCCCGAGGCGATGTTTCGATCGAAGCGCCCATGCGCGACAGCGGCTGGGCGACCCTTCGCATCGGACGCGAACGCAAGGACGCGTCGCCCGTCAGCGTCGCCGTCACATCGCGTCCCGCGAGCAGGCCGGCCAGCAAACGCAGGCCGGTCCCCGAATTGCCGAGATCCAGGACATCCTTCGGCGCGGTGAACTTCCCGTCACCGCTGACACGGACCCGCGTGGTGTCAACGAATTCGATGCCGACGCCCAGCGCGCGCAGCGCATTCGCCGTCGCGCGGCAGTCGCTGCCGTCCAGAAAATTTTCGATGACGGTTTCACCGCCCGCGGCGGCGGCAATCAAAAGCGCGCGATGCGAAATCGACTTGTCGCCGGGAACCGCGTGGCGCCCCGAAGGCTTTCGGCGCGGTTGCGACAACAGGCGTTTCGGCATTTCAGGAACCTAGCGCGCCAGCACTTTTCGAAGCGCCGCGATCAGCCGCTGGTTTTCCTCGCGCGTGCCGATCGAAATGCGCAGGTGCTTCGGCATGCCGTACGGCGCCAGCGGACGCGTGATGACGCCCTGCTTCAGGAGCGCATCGAACACGGCCTTGCCGTCGCCGACATCCACGGTGATGAAATTGCAGACCGACGGGATGTACGCGAGACCGAGCTCGTCATACGCGGCCTGCATCTGCTGCATGCCTTCACGGTTGAGTTTCACCGTGCGTTCCATGTGCTCGCGGTCGTCGAGTGCGGCGATGGCCGCGGCCTGCGCGAGCAGGTTCGGGTTGAAGGCAAGCCGCACACGGTTCAGCAGGTCCGTGATGACCGGGTTCGAAAGCGCGTAGCCGACGCGCAGGCCCGCCAGACCGTAGGCTTTCGAGAACGTGCGCAGCAGGACGAGGTTGTCGTACTGCTTCACCAGCTCGCTGCCGTCGGTGTAGTCCCCGGCATCGACGTATTCCGTGTACGCCTCGTCGAGCACGACGACGACGTCCTTCGGCACGCGGTCCAGGAAGGCCTTGAGTTCCTGGCCGCTCACGTAGGTGCCGGTCGGATTGTTCGGGTTGGCAATGAACACGACGCGCGTCGTCTCGTCGATCAACGCGAACATCGCATCGAGATCGTGCCCGTACGCCTTCCCGTGGCCTTCCGGGAAGGCATTCGCCACGCGCAGTTGTGCGCCTGCAGCTTTCGAGACGATCGCGTAGATCGCAAAGGCATATTGCGAAATGACCGCGGATCTTCCTTCACCGAGAAACACGCGCGCGATCAGTTCGAGAATGTGATCGGAACCCGAGCCGAGCGTGATCTGTGGCAATGGCACGTCGTGAAATTCCGCCAGCCGGCGCTTGAGATCGAAGCCGTTGCCGTCCGGGTACAGCCCGACCTCGTCGGCAAGTTCTTTCACGATCCGGATGACCTTCGGGCTCGCGCCCAACGGGTTTTCGTTCGACGCCAGCTTGATGATGTCGTCGATGCCGAGTTCGCGCTGCAGTTCCGAAATCGGCTTGCCGGCCTGGTACGGCGCGAGATCCCGCACGCCTGCCACGGCGAGATCGATGAAACGTTTTTCGTCCACGTAAACCCCTGTCTTTCTACAATGTGCGCACGTTCAGCACGCCCTTGATGGAACGGATGGCGTCAACCGTCGCATTCGGCACGGACGACGCGACATCGACCATGGTGTACGCAACGTCGCCGCGCGACTGGTTGATCATGTCGAGAATGTTGAGATCCGCGGACGCGAGCGCGGTCGTCACCTGGCCCAGCATGTTCGGCACGTTCGCGTTTGCGACAGCGATGCGATAACTGCCGTCCGCGCGCGGCAGCTTC
>DASVCH010000048.1:0-5301 GCA_036381715.1 Gammaproteobacteria bacterium
CTTCAACAACAGCGAATGCACCTGGATACAGTACTGGGTGCAGCTCGACACGAAGGACCAGCAGGAACGCTATGCCAGCTTCCTGCACGCCTACCTGCAGGAGCAGGCGCAGCTCGGCCGCTCCGCGCGACCCGACCAGTACCTGATGGCGAGCCCCGAGGAATGGCTGGAAATCAACGAGGTGGTCGGCGACGACAACCGCGTGCTGGTCGGCTTGTCCGCGCTGTTCCTGGTTGTCTGCCTGCTGAACACGGTCGGCCTGCTGCTCGCGAAGTTCCTCGGCCGCGCCGGCGACATCAGCGTGCGCCGCGCGCTTGGCGCATCCAAGTTCGACATCTTCCGCCAGCAGCTCGTGGAGTGCGGCTTCGTCGGCCTGCTCGGCGGCCTGATCGGCATCGGCCTTTCGGGGCTCGGCCTGCTCGCAGTCAGGAAGATGTACCAGTTCGAAGGCAGCGTGATGATGGACGGCGAGATGATCGTCGTCGCGTTCCTGACCGCGATCGCCGCAAGCATCGCCGCAGGCCTGTGGCCGGCGTGGCAGATCTGCCGCGTCCCGCCAGCCGGCTACCTGAAGACCCAATAACCGAAGAGGTGGATCATGGAAATCCGTCCGATACTTTCCGCGATGCTGCGCAACAAGACCGGCCCGGTGCTGATCGCGCTGCAGATCGCGATCACGCTCGCCATTGTCGCGAACGCGGCGTTCATCATCGAACAGCGTGCCGAGAAGATGAACCGTCCGACCGGCATGGATCACGAGAACCTCATTTTCGCCCGCAGCTACGGCTTCGCCGCGGACCATGACACGATGGCGACTATCCGCGAGGACATCGACGCACTGAACGCGATGCCCGGCGTGCGCTCCGCCGCGTACATCACCAACATTCCGCTGTCCGGCAGCGGCAGCAACTCGGGCTTCCTGCCGCATCCGCCCGAGGGCGAAAACGACCCGGATTCGACCAACGCGAACTATTACAGCGGCGATCACCGCCTCATGGAAACGCTGGGACTCAAGCTTGCGGCGGGCCGCTGGTTCAATCCCGAGGAGATCGAGTACAACCCCGACGACAAGGCGTTCGGCGCCCTGCCGTCGTCGGTGGTCGTGACGCGCGCGTGGGCCGATGCGGCGTTCGGCGAAGGCGAGCCCGTGGTCGGCAAGCTGCTGTACGACAGCATCGGCGATTCGACGCGCATCATCGGCGTGATCGAGCACATGCAGGGTGCGTGGGTCAGCTGGGACCAGCTCGACCAGGTCATCATCATGGGCAACATCAGCGCGGCGCATCCGGTCATTACTTACGCGATCAACGTCGAACCCGGGCAGAAGGACCGGCTGGTCGCCGAGATCGAGGCGAAGCTCCAGGACATCAACCGCGACCGCGTCGTGATCGAAGTGCGTACGCATACCGACTACATCGCCGAGAGCTATTCCAACGACTCGGCGATGATCCAGATGCTGACCGGCGTGAGCGTGCTGCTGGTCGCGGTCACCGCGCTCGGCATTGTCGGACTTGCGGCGTTCAACGTGAACCAGCGGAAAAAGCAGATCGGCACGCGCCGCGCGCTCGGCGCACGCCGCATCGACATCCTGCGCTACTTCCTGGTCGAGTCCCTCGCGATCACGGGCATCGGCATCGTGATCGGCACCCTGCTCGCCTTCGGCATGAGCTGGTGGCTGGGTACGCAGTTCAACCTGCCGCAGCTCGACTGGCGCTTCGTACCGCCGGTGATTCTCGGCGTGCTGGTCATCAGCCAGCTTGCGGTGCTGGGACCGGCGCGGCGCGCGAGCGGGATCAGTCCCGCGCTCGCAACGCGCAGCGTATGACGGCACGTTTTCAAGCTACTGCGCTCGGCATTGCTGCGTTGGAGATCGCCTCGGAATCCTCATGTACTGACGTGTACATTCGGGTTCCTCGGCGCTCTCCGCCTTGCACTGCCTTCGCTCGTAACGCTTGAAACCGCGCCGTTCCGACATCCCGTGCGTTTTAATTGAAAATGCAGGTCGTGCCACGCTCATCCGCTTCGCAGACGGGCATGGCGTCGGTCCACGAGGAATGAATCAAGGAGAAAGGCAGGATGAAGAACCTGATCGTCGCGCGACTCGCGCTTGCCGCATGCCTTGTACTGGCCAGCGGGACCGGCGTTGCAGATGACGTAGTCAACGCAAAGTCCGACGCCTTGTACGACGAACTCCTCCGGATGGACCGGCTGCTGTTCGAGGCGGCGTTCGTCGCATGCGACGCCAACGCGTTTCGCTCGCTGTTCACCGAAGACGCCGAGTTCTATCACGATCTTGCAGGACCGACGTTCGGCGAGGAGGTGTGGACGCTGAACAACTGTCCCCGGGACAACGGCGTGCGTCGCGTGCTGGTGCCCGAGTCCGTCGAGGTCTATCCGATGGAGGGCTACGGCGCGATCCAGATGGGCGAACACTGGTTCGTCGAGGAAGGCGCGCAAACCAGCACGCTGGCGAAGTTCGTCCACCTCTGGCGAAAAGAGGATGGCGAATGGCGGCTCGCCCGCGTGCTGAGTTTCGACCACCAGAGCAAGCCGAAAAGCGAAGGTCCGCGGGAATAAGCGGCGATCGAACGCCGGCAGGCATCGCTTTTGACTAGAATGCACGGGCGGGTGGCAACACCCGCCTTTTCTTTGGGGAAATGATCGAATGCCGAAACTTCTCGTCATCGACGACAACACGAGCGTCTGCGAAGCGCTCGCACTGCTGTTCTCGCTGCATGACATGGACACCGTCTGCGCGGAAACGCCGGCAGCGGGTCTCGCGGCGCTTGCACAGGACGAAATCGACCTCGTCATCCAGGACATGAACTTCACCGCCGACACCACGTCGGGCGAGGAAGGCGCGGCGCTGTTCACCGAAATCCGCAAGCGGAATCCCGGCCTGCCGGTCGTGCTGCTCACGGCGTGGACGAATCTCGAGGCCGCCGTCGAGCTCGTGAAGAACGGCGCGGCGGATTATCTTGCCAAGCCCTGGGACGACGAGAAACTCGTCGCGACCGTACGCAACCTGCTGGAACTCGGCCGGCTGTCGAACGAAAACCGCCGGCTGCATTCGAAGCTGCGCGAACGGCGCGAGAAGCTCGCAAGCCAGTACGATCTCGGCGGCCTGCTCTACGAAAGCGACGCGATGCATGAAACCGCAAGCGTCGCCGTGCGCGTGGCGCGCTCCGACCTGCCGGTGCTGATCACCGGCCCGAACGGTTCGGGCAAGGAACTGGTCGCGGACGTGGTGCAGAGGAATTCCGCTGTCGCGAACGGACCTTATATAAAGGTGAACGCCGGTGCGCTGCCGGCGGAGCTCATGGAAGCCGAACTCTTCGGCGCGGACGCCGGCGCCTACACCGGCGCGAACAAGGCGCGCGAGGGCCGCTTCGAGGCGGCCGACGGCGGCACGCTGTTCCTGGACGAAATCGGCAACCTGCCGCTGGAAGGCCAGGTGAAACTGTTGCGCGTGCTGCAGACCGGCGAATTCGAACGGCTTGGAAGCACGAAAACGCGCAAGGTGAACGTGCGTCTCGTCAGCGCGACGAACGCGGATCTCCCGGCGCTGATTCGCGCGGGGCGCTTTCGCGAGGATCTTTATTACCGTCTCAATGTCATCGAGCTGCGGGTCGCGCCGTTGAAGGAACGGCGCGAGGACGTCCTGCTGATCGCGCGCAGCATGCTGCCGGCCGGACGCGCGTTCAGCGCCGACGCCGAGCGCGCGCTCGCGAATCACGACTGGCCGGGCAATGTGCGCGAGTTGAAGAACCACGTTCAGCGCGCCTTGCTGCTGGCCGCCGGCGACACCATCGGAGCGCGCGATCTCGACCTGCCGCGTGCGGCATCGTCCGCCCCGGAAACCGAACCGGACGCGGCCGACATCGAAGCGGCCTTGAAGAAACACCGCGGCGTCATCGCCGCGGCCGCGAAGGCGCTCGGCATGAGCCGGCAGGCGCTTTACCGGCGGATGGAAAAATTCGGGCTGCGCGGCGGAGACGATGCGTGACGCGATGGTCGCTTGAGGCGCGCGTCCTGCTCGTCGCCACCGCCTGCACGCTGGCGGGATTGGTGGCCGCCGCCGTGTTCGTCACGCTTACGGAATCCTCCTGGACGGGCGCCGTGCTGGCCGCCGCCGCAGCCTTGCCGGTCACGCTGCTGCTCGTTCGCCGCCTGATGCGGCCGGTCAACCGCATTCTCCAGGCGCTCAATGACAATGTCGCGTCATTCCGGGCCGGCGATTTCAGCGTCAGCCTCGGAACCGACCGCGGCGACGAGCTCGGCCTGCTGGTGAAGAATTTCAATGAAGCCGGCGACGCCTTGCGCGCGGAGCGCCAGAACCTTTTCCAGCGCGAGCTGTTGCTCGACACCGTCATTCAGTCGACGACCACGGCGATGGTGCTGACCGACGACGCGGGACACGTGGTTTACACCAACACCGCGGCGCGGCGCCTGTTCCTCGACGGCCGGCGCATGGAAGGCTACGGCTTTGCGGAACTGCTCGCCGAGCGCCGGCCCGAGTTCGCGCAGGCGGTGCAGGATGAACGCGACGGACTGTTCACCGTGGAGACGTCGGGAGAAGAGGAAATCTTTCATCTTTCGCACGGGCATTTCACGCTGAACACGCAGCCGCACCGGCTGCATCTTTTCCGGCAGATGACGCGCGAGTTCACGCGCCAGGAAGTTGCGACCTGGAAGAAGGTGATCCGCGTCATCAGCCACGAGCTCAACAACTCGCTCGCGCCGATCAGCTCGCTCGCACATTCCGGGCGCGAGCTCGCACGGCGCGGCGACGTCAGCCGGCTGGACAGCGTCTTCGGAAGCATCGAGGAGCGCGCGAGCTACCTGAAGCACTTCATCGAAGGCTATGCGCGCTTCGCGAAACTGCCCGCGCCGCAACCCGAGCCCGTGGCGTGGCGCGCGTTCCTCGAATCCATCGGCGAGATGGCCGGCTTCACGCTGACCGGCACGCTGCCGTCCGAACCCGGCTGGTTCGATCCCGTGCAGATCCAGCAGGTCATGCTGAACCTGCTCAAGAACGCGGCCGAGGCCGGCTGCGATCATCGCGACATCGAAGTCGAGGTACATGCCGCTGCAGGACGAACGCGCATCGACGTGCGCGACCGCGGCACGGGCATGTCGGAGAACGTGCTGCAACATGCACTGTTGCCGTTCTATTCCACCAAGAAATCCGGCACCGGCCTTGGCCTGTCCCTGTGCCGGGAGATCGTCGAGGCGCACGGCGGACGCCTGAACATCGCGAACCGGAGCGGCGGGGGACTCGAAGTCACTTTCTGGCTGCCA
>DASVCH010000049.1:0-40587 GCA_036381715.1 Gammaproteobacteria bacterium
CGGCGTAGATCTCCGGCGGCAGCACGAAGTTCTTGCGCGCGCGCGGCAGCAGGTTTTCGCGCAGCCAGCCGGCATAGTCGTTCACCTGTTTCTCGAGTTCGGCGACGGCCGGCTCCCAGCCCTCGACGCTGCTGTTCGCGAACAGCTCGCGCACGCCGTCGACGAAGCGCGGCATGTTGTCGAGATCCTTTTCCAGCTCCTTGACGTAGGGGCCGAGCAGTTTCGCGTCCTCAAGGTCCTTCGCGGTCTCGCGCTTCGCGTATTCGAATATCGGCGTGAAGCCTTCGGCGAGCCCGGTGTACTTCTGCAGCCGGACCAGCGCCGCCGGGTGGCGCGCCGCGTCGACTTGCGGGTTGATCAGCGACTGGATGCCGCCGAAGATGGATTGCGGCAGGTTGAAGTAGTCGATCATGTGCGCTTCGTAGAGCGCCTGCGTTTCCAGCTCATCCTCCGCGCTGGTGATGAGAATGCGCAGGTCCTGCCTGACGTTCGGGTTCTTTTCGGTCTCCAGCGCCTTGCGGTATTGCGCGGTGACTTCGCGCAGTGCCGCCGCGTAGCGGTCCTTGAAATCCGGCCGGATGTCCATGATTTTCCCGTCGTAACCTTCGAGACCGACCTCGGCCGCGAACTCGGGAGCGAACGCCGCGTCGATTTCAAGGCGTTTCGCGGTCCAGGCATCGCTCCCGGCGACCCAGTCCGGGGCGGCAACGGCAGGCAGCGCAAGCGCCAGGCCGAGTACGGCGGCGAGCGGCGCCACCAGGCTTCGTGCAATCCGCATGGAATTCTCCTCATTGAGAAATGGATGACAGGGCTTAGAGGAAGTGCGGCGGGAAAAGTGCCGGTAGCTCAATAATCTGTCATCAGCAGCGGCGCGAGCGAGGCGACCAGCAGCAATCCCATGACGATGTTGAAGGCGCGCAAAAGGCCGGGGCGGTGTTCGAACAGGCGCCGGATGCCGACGCCGAAGGCCGCCCAGGTGGATGTCGAACCGAGCGTCACCAGCAGCGCGACGGCAGTCATCACCGCCAGCTGGCGCAGGTAGCCGTCACCGGCTTCGGTGTAAACGCTGATCGCGGTGATCACCATCATCCAGCCTTTCGGATTCACCCACTGGAAGGCGGCGGCCTGCCAGAAAGTCAGCGGCCGCGCCCGGTTCGCGCCATTCTTCACCGCCGGCGCGAACGCGATTTTCCAGGCCAGCCAGAGCAGGTACGCGGAGCCGGCGATGGTCAACCCGACATGGAGCCAGGGAAAGCGCTGGAACAATCCGCCGAGCCCGAGGCCCGCGGCGGCGAACAGCACGGGAAAGCCGGCGACCACGCCGAGCAGGTGCGGCACGGTCCGGCGCAAGCCGAAGTTCACTCCCGAGGTCGCGAGCATGAGGTTGTTCGGGCCGGGCGTGAAGCCGGCGACGAGGGCGAACACCAGGAAGGCGGGAAGATTGCTCGGCACGGGAAACGTCCGTCGAGGTCAGGGCCGGCGAAGCACGTCGTAATGCCGCAGCCGCTCCGGTTTTTCAAGGAGAAACGCGTCGTCTTCGGGATAGTACACGGCGCGGGAAATGTCATCGCCGGCGAACGCGCGAATCGCGTCGCGCGACTCCCACAGCGTCAACAGCGTGAATTCCGCGGCGTCGCCCTCGCGGTCGACCAGCAGCCAGCTGCCGCGATGCCCTGGCGTCGCGGCATATTCCGCAAGACCGGTGCGCCCAAGTACGTCAACGTAGGCGTCGGCCTTTTCGTGCGGCACGCGGCCGCGCCATTCGCGCAGGATCATGTCTCGCTGCTCCATCGGTTGGCGTTGCGGGGAAATGTTTCGGACTCGGGACGGATCAGGCAGAACGCATTGCCGCTCGGGTCCTCCAGCACCCACCAGCGCTTGATCCGGTATTTCGAACGCGCGCCGGCGGCCTCCATGCGGCGGCGCTCGGCGCGCTGGTCGTCGGTTTCGATGTCGAGGTGATAACCGGGGTCCTTTTCCACGCGTTGCAGCCGGACGAACAAGGGTCCCGGGATTTCTCCGAGCGTGACGTAGCGCTGGCCGGCCGCCGGCCGCCGGCCGGGGGAGATGCCGAGCGCGGCCGACCAGAACGCCAGCGACTCGTCAAAGTGCTCGTCGAGGCAGTCGATCATCAGCGTCGAAAACCGGCTGTGGTGCGGCGCCTTCATGCGCAGCATTCCGTGCCGGTCCGGCGCGCCAGCGGGCGCCGGCCGATTTTTGCCGCCAGCAGGCGCAGCAGGGGGAGATAGCCTTTCGGGTCGAGGTCAAGCGTGTTCATGGCGGGACTCCTGGCCGGATAACCGGCAAAAACGAGATTGACGGTTACAAGTCTGGACCCTGTCTTGTAACCAGTCAAGAGTGATATAGTGGTTACCAGAAAATATTTTCCGGATTCCCATGAACGAACCTGCCCGAAAGCTTGAAGACATCGAAATCGTCGGCGGCCACGTGGCCGTGGATTTCGTCAACACCGTGTCCAGCTGGAACAGCGACATGCCGGGCGATTACCTGGGCGACTTCGACGATTTCCTGCAGTGGAATGAAATGGCCGGACTGATGGGGCCGAATTCACTGCGGAACCTTCGCGCGACGGACGAACGCGACCAGGCGCTTGCGATCGCGGAGGTCCGGCGCCTGCGCCAAAGCCTGCATGAAATTCTTGTCGCGCGCGCGACCGGCAGGCCGCTGCCGCGCGGGGCGCTGGAGCATCTCAACGACGTCATCCGCAAAACCGCGGCGTGGCGCCGCCTGGCGGCGGACGAGGACACCGACTACCGCGACATCTGCTGCCTGTGGGATTTCAGCGGGGCGCCCGCCATCGCCGCCCTCGGCCCCGTCGCCTGGAAGGCGGCCGAGCTGCTTGAACTCGGGGATCTCGAACGGCTGAAGGAGTGTCCCGGCGAGAATTGCGGCTGGCTGTTCCTGGATACCTCGAAGAATCGCTCGCGCCAGTGGTGCTCCATGAAGACCTGCGGCAACACGGCCAAGGTGCGCCGCTTCCGGGAGCGCCGGCAGAACTGATGCGCGGAAACAAATAACCCCGGGCGGCGACGCAGCCGTTGAAACCGCACCCGCCAATCCCCAGTGTTTTTGCGGACTGAATCTGTTCGGATTTTCATTTTTTTGTACTGCATCACGGTTCAGAAACGACTAGCGTTCAGGGTAATTGCTGATTGCAAACCCGGTTCAACCGCGAACGCCAAGCGGAACAGCCATCTTCAAAGGAGTCCTGGAATGAACAAGAATGTGATTGCCGCGGCCGCTGCCGCGTTGTTTCTGCCGGCCGGCGCCATCGCCGCCGACGGCGCGTTCGCTGCCGACAAGAACCTGTCCTACACCTACGGCCAGTTCGGCTACAGCGACCGCGATTTCGACGGTCCGTCGGCGGACGGCTTCGATATCGAGGGCAGCTATGAAGTCACGGACATGGTTTTCGTGTTCGGCAGCTACAGCGACCTGAGCGGGGATTTCGACAGCTCCGCGCTGACGTTCGGCGCGGGCGCGGCCATTGGCCTGACCGACACGGTCGACGGCTATGGCAAGGTCGCCTTCATCGACAGCGAGATCGGCCCCGTCGACGATTCGGGCCTTGGCCTGGAATTCGGCGTGCGTTCGATGATCGCCGACAAGATCGAACTGTTCGGCGACTTGCAGTACGTCGATATCTACGACGACACGGACACCATCCTGGAACTCGGCGGCCGCTACTGGATGCAGGACAACCTCGGTTTCTCGGTGAGCTACCAGGACGGGGATTTCACCGGTTCCGGGATTACGCTGGCGGCGCGTTACGGTTTCTGATTCCTTCTTCGAACCGCGACACTGCAAACCCCGCTTCGGCGGGGTTTGTTTTTTTTGGGGCCTGCCGAGCGTTCGCGCGAGTGTGACGCGTGTCTACCTTTGAAACTTCGCCGCTTGTTCCGCGTCGCGGAACGCCGTTTTATCCAATTCAGGGTAATTGCGTATTGCGGAATTTCTGTTAAATTGCGCCGCGTCCGGAACCGGGCAATCTACTTTTTTGAGGAGTCATGGGATGAACAAGAAAATAATCGCAGCGACGGTTGTCGCGCTGACGCTCCCTGTCGCCGCGTTTGCCGCCGAAGGCGATGCGGGATTCAAGGACAAGAGCTTGTCCTACACCTACGGCGAATTCGGCTACGTTGACCGCACCGCCGATTTCCCGGGCGATCCGGGTACCGACGGTTTCGGTTTTGCCGTCAGCTACGAGTTCACCGACCTGCTGTTCGGTTTCCTCAACTACGAAGACCTGAGCGGCGATTTCGACTACTCCACGACGAACTTCGGCATCGGCGCCGCGGTCGGCCTGACGGACACGATCGACGGCTACGCAAAGCTGGGTCTTGTCGATGTCGACGTGGCGGGCGCCACCGACGACGGTTTCGGTCTTGAGTTCGGTGCGCGCAGCATGGTCACCGAACAGGTCGAACTGTTCGGCGCGCTCCAGTACGTCGACCTGACCGATGCGGAAACCGGTTTCGAAGTCGGCGGCCGCTACTGGTACAAGGAAAACCTCGGTTTCTCGCTGGCCTATGAAACCTTCGACGATTTCAACGGCTTCAACCTGACGGCCCGCTACGAGTTCTGATCGCGGACCGGATTCGTTGCACCACAAACCCCGCCTCGGCGGGGTTTGTTTTTTTCAGGCGGGATCCGATTGCTCCGCCGCGTAAAGCGGAAAGCCTTCGGTGCGCGCCTGCTCGAAAATCAACCGCGTCTCGACGTGCGCGACCTCGGGACGCTCGGTGAAGACGAACAGCACCATCTGGTGCAGGTGGCCGGTGTCGCGTGCGGCGACATGCACGAGAAAGTCGTCGGCGCCGGTGACGTTGTAGATCGCCACGGTTTCCTTTTGCGCCATCGCGTGTGCGCGGAACGCCTCCACGTCCGCGCGGACATGGCGGACCATGCGCACGCCGATCATCGCCTGGATGCGCACGCCCACGGCGGCGGGATTCAGTTCGGCGTGGTAGCCCGCGATCACGCCCTTGCGTTCCAGGCGCCGCACGCGGGTCAGGCAGGTGGACGGCGCGATGCCGGTTTTCGCGGCGAGCGCCTTGTTGGAAATGCGCGCATTGTTTCGCAGCAGGCGCAGAATCGCGAGGTCGGTTTCGTCAAAATTCATGTCATCCCCCATGAACCAGAATCTTCTTCGTTGCGGCTTGCGATCTTCGCATGAAACGTCAACATTGGCAGCCTTGGCTCGAACGGACTTCGAGACGCTTGGGGAGGTCTTGGCCGACGGACGCGACCGGTTCGAGCGAGCTGCCGGCAGGCATCGGGGGAAGCATGCCGGCAGCCGTCGAAGCGGGTCCGGGAAGGCTGATGACCGGGGAAGCGGCCCAGCGCGTGCGCGGGCCGCTTTTCTTATGGCTGTCCTGTCGGTGGTCTGAACCGCCGGCGCCTGCCGCATGGCTGCTTGTACCCGTCGAATCCCGGAGACAAGCATCCAGCCTTGCACCCGCATCGCCCTGGGTCACAACCTGCTCGACGGTATTTCCGCGAAAACAACCGGCAGCCTGGCGCCTGCCTGGCATCTGCTGTACGAGAAAGGGTCATTCACATTGCCGGGCGGATGGGAGATGTACGTGATCTACCCGCTGGTTCCGTGGCCGGGCGTGATGCTGCCCGGTTACGCAGCGGGGGAACTCGTCCTGAACCGGCGCGACTGGTTCTGGTTGCGCTACGTTTGACCGCGTCCGCCGGTCACCGCAGCATCGCCTGCGGCAACAGCGCGAGACAGGCGAGCAACAACAGCAACGCCGGCCAGCGCCAATGGCCGATGTCGCGCCATGCCTGCCGCCAGCGCAGCGTCGCCGGCAGCTCATCCTTGCGGCGCGCACGGCGCCGGGCGGGGGCGTCGGTCGCGGTGCGAATGCCGTAGAGATAGATGCCGGTGCCGCTCAGCGTGGTCAGCAGCGCGCCGAAGAAAAACCACAGGACCTTTGTCGGCAGCCCGCCGAAGGTGCCGAAGTGCAGCGGGTCCGCCGCTTCCGAAATGCGCTGGTGCACGCCGAGCCCTTCGCCGCGATGACGGTGAATTTCCTCTCCGGTGACCGGGTCGAAGGCGATCGCGTTGGCGCGCGCGCGCACCAGCACGGCGTCGGCGTCGCCCATCACGATCAGCGGTTGCCCCGCGCGCGACGGGAAGCGAATCTGCCGGATGTCGAGCTCCGGCCAGGTGGCGTTCGCGTGAGCGATCATCCGGTCGAGCTGGCGGCCGGTGACGACGGGCGGTTGCGTGCCGCTTTCGCCGGGCGGGAGTGTTGCCGCGGGCGGCGCGTTGCCGCCCAGCGATTCGACGAGATACCACGTGCCGGTGAGCGCCATCAGCAGCACGAACCACATCGTCCACACGCCGGCAAGACGGTGAAGGTCGCCCCAGAAGCGGCGCGAACGGTCGCGCCGCGGCCACGCGACGAAACCGCGCCACCATTTCTTGTAAACCCAGAAACTGGAAAGCAGCGTGACGAACAGCGCGAGCGCGAACACGCTGACGATCGGCACGCCGATGTCGACGGGCATGAAAAGGTGCCGGTGGATTTCGCGGAAGAAGCGGTGCGCGTTGAACCAGTCCGCGTCGCCGGTGACTTCGGCCGTATAGGGATTCACGTAGACGCGCCGGGTTTCTCCTTCGGGCGTGCGCACGAACATTTCCGCCGCAAACCAGGGATCGACCGGCGCGAAAAAATTGCCCGGCGTCCATGCCGGGTAACGTGCGCGAACCGCATCAAGCTGCTCGCCCCAGCTCGCGCGCGAATCCTCCACGTCCACACGTATTGCCGGCGTCAGCAGCCAGTCGATCTCGTGCGCGAAGACCGCGAGCGTGCCGGTGGCGAGAATGAAGAAAAGCATGATGCTCAGCTTCAATCCCACCCAGCTGTGCAGGCGAAACCAGAACTTGCGCGGAATCCGTTTCAATCAGGCGCACTCAGAACTCGTAAGTCGCGGAAAGATACACGCGCCGCGGCTCGCCGGGGAAGTGACCGGAGCGTTCGATGAAACCGCTTGCGGCGTATTCCTCGTCCAGCAGGTTCTTCACGTTGACCTGCCACAGCCAGTCGTCGATGCGCGTCTGCCAGCTGGCGTCGAACACCGTGTACGCCTGCACGGCCTGGCCGTCGATGCTGACGCGGTCGTCCACGTAGCTTCCGCCGAACGCGATCGCGGACTGCAGCGACGGAATGTCGTAGCGCGTCCACAGGCCGAGCTGGTGGCGCGGCGCGTTCGCGAAACGGTCGCCGACGGCGTTCGACATGCTGCCGGTGGCTTCGGTGATGCGCGTGTCGTTGTAACCGTAGGCAACATTCAGCGCCCACAACTCGGTGAGGTCGGCGAGCACGTCGATCTCGAAGCCGTTGCTTTCCACGCGGCCAAGCGAAACGAGGTCGTCCTCGCCATCGCCGCCGACATCGCCGCGCGGATCGGGCTGCAGGATGTTTTCGCGCGCGATGCGGTAGACCGCGACGTTCAGCCCGATGCGATCGTCCAGCAGGCTGGTCTTCGCGCCGATTTCCATCAGCTCGCTGGTTTCGGGTTCGAACGGACCGCCGACTTCCGCGACCTGGTCGCCGATGCCCTGCGGCTCGAAGCCGGTGCCGTAGGTCGCGTAGGCGCGCACGCCGTCGATGACTTCATACGTGCTGCCGATGCGCCAGCTCGTTCCACTGTCGGAAAACGACTCGCCCGAAACCCTGTCCTCGTCCTCGAAACGGTCCCAGCGCACGCCGGCCAGCAGGTTCCAGCGGGCGCTGATCCTCAACTGGTCCTGCAGGTAAAGGCCGTTGCGAACGGTGCGCGATTCGCGGTACTCGTAAGGCGTCGTCTCCGCGAGATCGTACACGGCGCCCGCCGTCAGTCCGTAGACCGGATCGACGAGATCCAGTCCGGGTACCACGCCGCCGGCTTCGACCTGGCGCGCGCGGCGGCTGTACTGGATGCCGTCCTGCGTGAACGCGTCGCCGCCGAACAGCAGCATGTGCTCCAGCGTGCCCGTACGGAACTCGTAAACGTTGTTGATGGTGACGTTCAGCGCGTCGTTGTGGCGGCGCTGGTCACGGAACTCGCGCATGGTGTAGTCGAACACGCCGTCGCCATCCGTATCCATCAGGCCGCGCGGCTCGTGGTAGTTCTGCAGCTCCGTGTTTTCGTACCACCGCACCGTGACGTCGGAACGGAAGTTCGCGCTGAACCGGTGATCGAGCCTCGCCTGCGCAACGCGCGCGGAAAGATCCTGGAAGTCCGTCGGCTCGTTGTGATTCCAGCGAATCGTGGTCAGGAACTCGCCCGCGTCGTTCGCCGGCACGCCGCGCAGGCGCGCGCCGCCGAGGTGCTGGCCGATCTCCGTGTACTGGAACAGCAGCGTCGTGTCGTTGCCGAAATCCTTCGCGAGCCCGACATCGAAGATGCGATTCTCGGTGTGCGTGTTGAAACGGAAGGGGTTTTCTTCATCGAAATACGCGCCGATGCGGTAACGCGTGCCGTTGTCCAGCGGGCCGGAAAACTCCGCGCTGAGGCTGTTGTAATCGAAATTGCCGACGCCGATCTCGACCTTCCGCATTTCATAGGCGGTCGGTTTCTTCGTCACGTAATTGATGATGCCGCCTGGCGCGCCGCTGCCGTAGAGCGCGCCCGCCGGGCCTTTCAGCACCTGCACGGAATCGATGTTGAACAGCTGCGGAATGGAGAAGCCGTTGAACGGGTCGCCGCGCACGCCGTCGTAAAGAATCTCGTCCTGGCGGAAGCCGCGGAACGTGACGCCGGAATAACTGAAACCGCTGACGCCGGAGATGCTGCGGTACAGATCGGTGATCTGGCGCGCGGCCTGGTCCTCGATCAGCTCGCGCGGAATCACCTGGATGGACTGCGGCACGAGCTCAAGCGGCGTGTCGGTGCGCGTGCCGAGACTGCTGTCGTCCACGCGGTACAGGCTGGCGGCGCGGCTGCGCACCGTCACGCCTTCCAGCCTGGCGACGTCTTCTTCTTCGCCGGTTTCTTCCGGCTTGCCGGATTCCCCTGTCCCGGCGGCGGTGTTTTCGGCACCGGCGGTTTCGGATTCACTCCAGGCAGGTGCTGCCATGCCCGCTGCCAACAGCAACGCGAGTACGCGCAAGATCATGATTCGTGCCCCGTTCTGATTGTGGTTGCGGCTTCACCCTGAAGGGCGAGCGGTTTTTCGAGGGGCGGAATTGTAAATGATAAGGATTCGCATTTGCAATAAACGCGAGACGAGCCCGGTAAAACAAAACCGGGACTCGAAGTCCCGGTTTTGACGGATTCCTGTTCAGGGCCTATTCGCCGAGCGCTTCGTAACGCACCAGCCGGTACCGGTACTTCACGGCGTCGCGAATATTCTTCGCGATGACGCCGTGCAGGTTTTCGTCCCAGCGCGCGTAGCGGTCGACGAATTCGGCGGCGCGCTCCGGATCGCCCGCCGACTGGATCGCGAGCACTTCGGCGAGCAGTTCGCGGACGACGTCGTGATACCTGTCATAGTGGATTTCAAGTTCGCCGGCCGTCTCATCGAACGACAACAGGCCGTTCTCCAGGAACCAGTTCATCTGCATCAACTGCATCGTCTGGTAAGGCTGGCTGACAAGGCGCGGCTTCACCCGCTGCAGGGTGCGGCGCACGCCGTCGGCGTACAGGGCGCGCAGTTCCGCGTCGGTGTAATAGCCGCTCGCGTTCAACGCCCTGCCGGCATGAAGCGAGACAAGATCGGCCTTCATTTCCTCGAGAAGATCCGAATACTCCCGAAGGGCAAGATCCAGGTCGCGTCCCTGTTCGTCGGTCGCAACGCCGAGGTAGTGTCCGATCTCGTGCCACAGCGTGCGCTGGAATCCGCCGTCGAGCGTGAGGTCGTCCTCGAAGGCATCGGCGACAGCGGCCTTCCAGCCTGACCGGGTGTCAACGAACAGTTCCGGGTTCGTCATGATGTTGTAGCGGAGCAGGATGGTGCGTCCGTACTTGCGCGAATGATCGGCGTCGTTCGGCAGGATGGATGCGGTGTTGGTGCCGCGCGCCTGGCCGAAATCCGCGATGACATTGTAGACGCCGACGGGAATGTCGCTGCGCACTTTCTTGTGCCGGTCGTAGGGCAGGCTGTTTTCGATCGACTGGATGCCGGCGATCGCTTCACGCAGGGCGCGCGAACGCTCCCGGTCTTTCACGAGCAGGCTGGTGGAAAAGAACGTCTTCGTGCCGTAGAGCTCGTCATCGTAGGTTTCGTAGCTGCCGATCTGCGCGTTGAGATCGCCGAACTCGCCCGTCACCCAGGACGCGTCGCCGGCTTCGTAATCGTTCGCGAGCAGGTCCCGCGCGCGATTTCCGAGATACGCCGCGAAGTCAGGATCCTCGTTTTCCACGAATGCGGCCGCGCGGCGCAGGTGGCCGTAAGCCTTCACCAGCCGGTCCGCGTACGCCAGGGAGTAGGGCAGCGCGTAGAAACCCGTCGCGTCGGGATGCTCGTTGACATGTGTCAGGCGCTCGCGCAGGCCGGGGTGCAGAATGTCGAGTGCGGGGTATCGCTCCAGTTCGGCGAGATCGCGCGCCGCATTCTCCGCCGTCGCGCGGCGCACGACGGTGCGGCCGTCAAGCAGCCCCTCAACGCCAGGGTTCGCCGCCAGGAAAGCGTCGAGTTCCTCGCGCGTCACGCCCCACGGATAGACGTTCTTTCCGGGCACGGTTTCGTCCACGGGAAGGAACGGTTCGCGTTCGTTCGTCAACGTCGTCGCGATCGGTCCCTTGAACATGCGATAGAGCGCCAGCAGATCCTGCGTCGCTTCCGGCGAGCCGCGCTTTTCGTCCAATGCGCGCAACGCGTGCAGGGACTCCAGCGCCTGGTGGTGCTTCTGTTCCAGGTACAGCTCGTGCAGCAGCCGGCCGGCGGCGAGCATTTCGTTCAGCGCCGCGCGTTCGGCTTCGCTCAGGATCGAAAGGTCCGGCGCGAGCCGCAGCGTGACGGTTTTGTCGAGAATGGGACCGGCCTTTTCCTTGCTCCAGTAGCCCTGCGGAAGATCGGCGGCATTCGAGCCGGCGCAGAACAGCGCCGCGGCCAGCGATGCCGCGCGCCACGAAGACGTCAAACGCATTGTGTTGCTCCTTGCGGTGAAATTTCGAAGCGCTACCTTAACCGAAACGGCCAGCAGTGGCCGCTTTTCGGTTTGCCGGCGGAAAGTTACACTTCGAACCGCAGGAACGAAACAGAATGCCCGGCGCGGGAAGCCTGGCGGGAGAGCACAGGGAGAGGGCAATGCGACCGGACATGGATGATCGCCGGCGATCGGGATTGCTGGTCGCCGAAGCGCTGGACGCGGTGCAGGGTCCGCGCGCGAAAGCCAGCGCGGCCGCCATGCTGTCCGACCTGCGCCATTGCGTGGACAAGCTGGCCGAGCACGTCGCGCGGTACGCCGATCCCGCACAGCACGCGCTCAACCTGCTGGAGTCGCGGCTTGCGCGGCTGGAGGCCCAGCCGCCGGAAGACCGGCGCGGTCACGACATCGCGCGCCTTGAACTGACCCAGCGCATCATGCAACTGGGCCAGTTGCTGTTCATCACGCCGATTCGCTGACGTTCAGTCCCGCCAGTTGCTGAAAACGAAATCGTCGTCCGCGTTTGCCGCATGGCAAGCGAAGCACGCCTGCTTCGCGTTCGCGCCGACAACCCGCTTTTCGGGGTCGCCGCCGCCGAAGCCCTCGAATCCCCAGCCGCCGGTCTCGCCGAACCGCGCGCGGTCCTTTTCCATCACGCCCAGCACCTTGCGGTTGCCTTCGGTGATGGCGTTGCCGTCCTCGACTGCCTCAAGCAGGTCGAAGACGATTACCGCGCCGTCGCGGAATTCGCCGTTCCGGTAACCCTGCATCGCCTTTTCGTTGGCGTATATATGATGTATGCCGCCGAACGCGCCGAACAGGGGATGGCCCTTTTCGATCACCATGCTTTTTACATGCGTCCATTCGCGGTAGTCGCCGGGAAAACCGACCGGCGGGGAATCCGCGGCAAGCGCGGCGCCGGCAATTGCGGCCAGCATCGAAATTGCAAAGTGTTTGCGCATGCGCAATCCTCCTCTTTACTTCCGCAGCGAAGATATGCCGCAGCGTTCGCGGAGAAAAGCGGGCACCGGCCGGTGGGATGGGCACAAATCGGTAAGCAATGGCGAAAGCGGTGAAAAAGAAAAACTCGACGGATGAAAGCCGTCCCGGCGTTCACCGGATGGTGGAAGACGTCGTCGGCTGCAAATGGTCGTTGACGGTGCTCGACCTGGTTCGCCGCGGCACGACAAGGCCCGGTGCAATGGAGCACGCCATAGAAGGACTTACGGCGAAAGTGCTGAACGAGCGCCTGCGCAAGCTGGTGCGTTACGGCATCCTGGAAAAGGAAAGCTTCGCGGAAATTCCGCCGCGCGTCGAATACCGTTTCACCGTGTTTGGCAGGCGCTTTCTTGAAGTGCTTGACGCGATCGACGCCCTCGCCCGGGAAGAATGAACCGCAGCAAGCGGTTCACCTGTTTCAATCCCCTCCCTTCACGCGCAGGTCGTTCTCGACATCGACCACGCCGTTGACGTTGCGCGCGACCTCTTCCGCTTCGCGAACGTCGTCGCGGCTGTCGACGAATCCGCTCAGTTGAACGACGCCCTTGTAGGTTTCGATATTGATGTCGAGTGCGTCCAGCGAATCGTCGCGAATCAGGGCCGTTTCAACCTTGGCGGTAATGGCGGCGTCGTCAATGTATTCGCCGGTGCTCTTCTGCGACTCCGTCGATGCGCAGCCGGCAAGCGTTGCCAGCGCGATCGTGAAGATGATGGTCGAAAAGCGTTTCAATACCTGCATGGCGGGCTCCTGGTGGGAATGAATGCGAATGCAACGCGTTGTGCCGTTGCCGACGGCGCAACGGCCGCATGAATGAAAAATGCTACGCGCCGGCCGGCGGTTCGCCATACGGTAAATCCCTCAGACGTGTCTGTTTGTTCTTACCGGAACGTGGTGCACGGTTTCGCGCCGGCGGCTCCGCGAGAATTCTCCGCAACGGTTTATCGCGCAGTGGAATGCGCTGTTTCGGAGGTGATGGTTACATGCAACGGGATCTGGCCGCGCGCGTCGTCGCGGCGCGCGCCGTGCTGCAGGAGAAAGGCGGCCTGTTGCCGGACATTGCGCTTGCGTCGGAACTTCGCGGCATTCTGGAACCCCTGGTCGCCAACATCGACACGCTTGAGTTCGGCGCGCGGCGCAAGCTGTTGCGCATCTGCAAGGCGTTCGACCGGATGGAGACACACGGCCTGGATCGCGGCGGGCGCGTCGGGCTTGATATCGACTTGCTCGGATTGTGGGTTCGAATCGGGTGAGTGTCACTTGATGTCGAACAGCCGCGAAAGCGGAACCCCGAAGCCGCGCGCGAGCTTGTATGCCGTATCCAGCGTCACGCTGTAGACACCGTTCTCGATGCTGGAGATGCTGCGGGCGGACACGCCGCTGGCGGCGGCGAGATCTTCCTGTGTCCAGTTCCTCTCGTCGCGCAGCCCGGCAATCCGTTCGCCGAAGCGTTTCCTGATATTCGCCAACAGCGCCGTCTCCCGAATGCGAGCTTGATCCCCCGTAGATTTTTCTTCATGCTCCATGAAGCATGCTTCCTGGCGACATCGGGGAATTCATCCAGGGCGAACGATGATGCGATTGCGAAAGCGAGATGCCGCATCGCGTTGCGTGGCATGACAAGAGGGCGACAATGACGGCAGGCGACGCCGAAACGGTGCTGAAGGCACGCAAGCTGATGAAGGAATGGGACGGGCCGCCGGCGTCCGACCTTCTGGCCGCCGCCATACGCGAAGCGCTTGCGCCGTTGTTTGCGGACGATTGCGTCATTTCAGACGAAGCACGCCACAAGCTCGACGAAATCGACGCCAGTCTCGCGCAGCTGGCCGAGCAGGCGCTGACGCCGGAGCAGCTCGACGCGCTGGACATCCTGATGCTGGGCCTGTGGATTCGCATGGAACTTCGCAAGGAGGCGCCATCGGGCAATTGAAAGGCTTTCGCCCCGGCTGCCGTTGAAAATCCCGCCAACGATACCTATCGCTTTCCTGTTGCCGAAAACACGTCTTCGGCACGGAGAGCCGCTCATGAAAATCCGTCCCGCCTGTTTATTGTTGCTGGTTCCGATCGCATTCCACGCCGCCGTTCCGCTCGCGGGCGAGCGCGCCGAGTCCTACTGGCGCGTCTCGAACCTGCTTGAAAGCAGTGCGACGTCCGCGTCGGGCGAGCCGTTGGGAGATGTCGAGGACATCGTCTTCGGCGACGCGGGTGAAATCTATGCCGTGCTCATCAATCGCGATCCGGCGGCAACCGGCACTGCCGAAGCCGAACCCGCGGAGGACAGCGGCCGGCGCAACATGTACGAGGAAATGTTCGCGGCCAGCTTCGAGGATGTGCGCTTCACGCCGCAGGATTCGGAATTGCGCGTGACGGAAGAGCTGCGCCGGGATTACCGCGAAGATGACAGGAAGGATCCGCTTGTCGGCAGGTTCCATGCCAGCGAAATCATCGGCGCGACGGTGAACCTTGCCGATGACGACGGCTTCGGCAAGGTCGTCGACATCCTGGTTTCGCCGGGCTCGTCGCAGGCCTACGGCTTCGTGGTCGAAACGGGCGTCTTCAACGGCGACACTTATCTTCTGCCGCCGGATTTCGCGGCATTCGACCGGGATTCACGCGAAATGAACTTTGCCACAAGCAGGGGCGACATCAGGAAGGAATGAAGCGCCCTTAAGGTGAAGACCGTACCGCCGCTTCAAGGGCCTTACGCCGGTTGCGCGGACTGCATGAATTTCCCCTGTTGTTTCGAACCTGCATCGCGCTCATGGTGGATGCGGATGCCAGCGGGCATTCAAGTCACACGATGAGATTCCGGAGGTTCGCATGAAACGTACATCCCTGCTGCTTGCCGCCTTGACGCCCTTCGTGGCAAGTGCAGGCGCGGCAACGAGCACCAACCAGGAAAGCATTGATCACCAGGAGCTTCGCGACGACCTGCAGGTCACACAACTGCTGGGCATGAACGTGCAGAGCAACGGCCAGGACATCGGCGCGATCGAGGACGTCATCTTCAGCAAGGACGGCGGGATCGCTTCGGTGATCATCCAGCGCGAAGGCGACATCGATCGCGTGGCAGGCGAGGCGGAGCAGGCTGTCGATGACGTGCAGGCCGGCGCCGAAGATGCCTGGGACGATGTCACGGACGAGCGTGATCGTCCGACGCGCGAGACCGTGTCCGCGGAGCGCGATGCAAGCGCTGCCGGCGAGGACAGCCAGCGCGAAGGCATGGGCCTGGATCCTGACCGCATCGGCACCGCCGAAATGGGCGACGCTTTCGTCAAGGCGGACTGGGCCAGCCTTTCCGTCGACCAGCAGGGCGAAGTCGTCAATCTCGCGGGCGGAGACGGAAGCCTGCAGACCGTCCAGTACGATCAGACCGAACCGCTGCCGTCGGCGGACGAGGTTCGCGCCAGCGAACTGGTCGGGATGGAAGTCAATCTTTCCAACGAGGAATCGTTCGGCGAGGTGGAAGACGTCCTCATCGATGCCCGGTCGGGCAAGGCTTCCGCGATCGTCGTCGACTCGATGGAGTTTTTCGACAAGGAACGTTTCGCGCTGCCGGCGCAACTCGATTCGATGGATCCCGAGACGGAAGCGCTGACCGTGCAGTACACGAAAGAGCAGATCGAGCAAATGGAAGAGTTCGAGATGAACGATGACGCGATGGATGAAGCCGATGACGCCGCAGACAGCGCCGACGAAGAAATGTGATTCGTGCCGAGCCGGAAAGCCCGCCGCAAGGCGGGCTTTTTTTTGCCGATTGGCAGGTCGCATCCGGAATGGAAGGACTTTCTTGCGTCCCGAAAATTCAGTTGTGGCCTTCGCCTGCAAAGACGCGCAAATCGGAAAAACGCACTTGCAGGGCCGCGAGCAGGCGTTCGAGTTCGGGCAGGCGCGGGAAGTGATTGTCGTCTTCGATCAGGGCAAGTGTGCGGCTTGGAATGCGTGCATGATTGGCGAGCTCGACCAGCGACAGCTGGCGCGACTCGCGCAACTGCCTGATGCATTCTCCGAAGCTCATCGGCCGGCTTCCTTGAACGTGAACAGCTCGTGAATCGTGACGCCGAGCGCGCGTGCGAGTTCGGGAAGGCGGTGGAAGGCGGGAGCGTACAGGCCGCGCTCGATGTTGCTGATGGACACAGGTGACAACCGGACCGCTTCGGCGAGCTTTTCCTGCGTCAGCCCCGCTCGTTGGCGCAAGAACCGGATGTGTCTCCCGAACAGGACATGAATCTCCATGCGGCCTGTGTCCCTGTTGACCTTCGCGGTCAAATCCTACTTTTGCCTTTTGCGATGTACATACAATCATCCAAAGGAATCTCCGGCCAAATTGCCGCTAGCTGCCCATCGGAGTAAGCGAGTATTCCGCGACTTCCTCGTGCTTGCGCAGCGCATCGGCAAGCCGGCTGACGTTGCCGGCGTCGAGCGTGCCGATCAGCATCCGGTATTCGAACATCGTGCCGTCGGCGGAAAGCGCGTAACCCATCTTGGTTATCACGAAGCCGTGCGAGCGCAACAGGTCGCGCACGTCGCTTTCGGACATGACGCTGCCGCGTTCGAAGCGCAAGGCGTGCTTGAGAATGTTCTGCGCGGGTATGTGACGTTCAAGCAGGCGAAACACGCCGAGCACCGTGAGTGTGATGAGCGTTGCGATCACCGCCGGCATGTAATAGCCGATGCCGAACAGCACGCCGAGCGCCGCCGTCATGAATATCGACGCTGCGGTGGTAAGGCCGTGCACGCTGAGGCCTTCCTGGAAGATGACGCCGGCGCCGAGAAAACCGATGCCGGTCATGATTCCCTGCGCCATGCGCGTCGGATCAGTCCGGATCGTGTTTCCTGCGAGATCGCCAAGCCATTCGCCCTGGTTCATCGCGGCGAACATGAGCAGCGCCGAGGCGAGACAGACAAGGGCATGCGTGCGGAAACCGGCCGGGCGGCCGTGATAGCTCCGCTCCAGTCCGATGAGACTGCCGGCAAGCGAGGCGCTGCCGAGGGGAATGAGTATTTCTGCGAGTTCCGGCGACATGGCGCGTCTCCCCGGTCGGAAAGGTCATCCTGAGCGTGCCACGCGGCCTCCGCGAATGGGAGTGGTAGAAAGGCCGATGTTGCCGGCCTGTACCCGGAAAGCGGCGGCAGGATGCCGCCGCTTTCCGTGTTTCCGTTAGAGAAAACCGTTGTAAAGACCGACCACGATCCGGTTGCCGTTATCCGTCATGAGGGACTTCGGATGCGCGGAAAGTTCGCGGCTTGTTTGCGCGGCAAAAGCGTTCATTGCTTCCGTGATGCGGTTTCGCAGGGCTTCGTGGTGCTCGGGTGCCACCGCGCCGGCGGCGAGTTCGACGAAATGCGGCGGCACCGGATCGTCGCCAAGCGCGTTGTTTACCAGCATCATGAAATGTTCCGCCTGTCCGCCAAGCCTGTCGAGCGCTTCGGCGGAAAGCGCGGGACCGCCGATGTCCGCGTGTACGAAGCGGACGCGGTCGGATTCCAGTCGCGCCACGCAGCCGCGGTCGACAAGTTCGTCGAGCATGGCGCGCAGCGGAATGTCGCGGCAGTACCGGCGTACCAGCCATTCCAGAGAACCCTGTTCGCCCTTGACCGGCAGGTCGCGCGGCTGTCCCTTGCGATCCTGGTAGCCGTCTTCCCGCATCCAGGCGCCAAGAATCCGCGCGCCGCGATGAAACGTTTCGCGCGTTTCCTCGACGGCCGGCGCCTGCATGCTGACCAGCCGGTCGACTTCGCGGCGGGTCAGGCCCGTCAGTACGGCCGCGCGCGACTTCGTCATGGACCAGGCGTCGCGCCCGCGCACCGCGAACTGCTTGCGATCCATCGCCGTGTGCGCGAACACCCAGCGGGAAATTTCCGCGAATTCGTAGGCCGTCAGGCCATGCCGGAGCATCAGGACGGCCAGCGGGCGTAGCACCTTGACCAGCAGGGCGACAAGGGCGTTACGGGCGGCCGGCATGGGCTGCTGGTATTCAAGTTCTGCGGTACTTGGCATGGAGATCCCTCCGTGGATTGAACGTAGTTTGAGGGCCACAAGAGATACGGGGAGCGGGAAACAGGGCCAATAAGGAAAAACCGGGGATTGCCGCGTGAAAACGTGCAGGCACTAACGAACAAGTCGTTCTTCCAGTGCAATTCGGGGATTGCCGGATGGGCAGATCGGTCACGCGCCGCATTCTTCAGTTCCCCGGTGGCGATGCAGGGAGCGTTGAATGGAGAAGCGAAAAAAGCGCGCCTTGCTGGCGCGAATCGAAGGACAGCTCGCCGCGATCGAACGCGACGCTGCCGCCCGTGCGGCGCGCTGGCAGCGCGTGCAGTGGGCGGTGGAGGCACTGCGCGCCTTGCCCCGCGACGAGACGGAAAAGCGTTTTCTTGCGCAATTGCGGCGCCACCTGGTGGCGGGGCGGCAACAAGGGTACGGCGTCGCCAGCCATCTTCCCCTGCACCAGCGCATGCTGGCGCGAATGGACTGCGTCGCCTGGCAGCACTATCTGCGCCGCGGGATCATTCGTTTTCCTGCGGCGGCGGTTCGGGGCTGACGCTTCCCCGCGCCGCGTCCCGGGTTCACCCGAGCAGGCAATCCACCGCGGCGCGAATGTCGGCGACGCAATCCCCGCCGGCCGCGGCGGTTTCGTCGCCGGTCCTGTACTTTCCGGTCTTCACCAGGATGCCGCGCATTCCGGCGCGGATTGCGCCCGCGACATCGTTTTCCGCGTCGTCGCCGATCATCACCGCTTCGGCCGGCTCGCAGCCGAGCCCGTCCAGCGCCGAATGGAAAAACTCGCGCGAAGGCTTGCCCGTCAGTACGGCGCGGGTTGCGGCGGCGAACTCCAGTGCCCGCACGAACGGGCCGGCATCCAGGCTCAGCGCATCGCGATCGCGGAAATGCCGGTTCATTCCGGTTGCAAGCAGCGGCGCGCCATCCATGAGCAGGCGGAAGGCGGCGTTCAGGTTTTCGTAATGGAAACCGTCGCCGGCGTCCGCCACCAGCACGGCATCGGGCGCACGGGTGTCGATGCCGGCGAATTCCGGCAACAGGTTTTCGTGCACGAGAAGAAAGGGACGGTGGCCGCGCATTTCGATCCAGCGGCGCGCCGCCAGTGGCGCGGTCAGGATTTCGTCCGCCGCGAAATCGAAACCCATTTGCAAAAGCAGCGCGACGAGGCTGGCGCGCGTGCGCCGGCTGGTGTTGCTGACCGCGCGAACGGCGATGCCTGCCTCGCGCAGGCGCCGGACCGATTCGATCGCGCCCGGAATGACGGCCGCGTCGAGGTGCAGGGTTCCGCTCAGGTCGAGCAGCACGGCGGAAGGTTTCATCGGGACATGTCCTGCAAGGTGAAACGTTCTTTCACCATCAACCATGACATTAGCCGAAGCGAAGGAAACGCGCGAAAAAAAGCCCGCATCATGCGGGCTTTTTTCCTTTTCCCTGCCGCCGGCGTCAGTCCAGCGGTGCGCGGGCGGGCGCGCCGTTGCCGTTGCCGCCGAGGTTGCTGTGGCGGTACGAGTACGCGAAGTAGATGACAAGACCGGCCGCCAGCCAGATGCCGAAACGCGTCCAGGTGTGCGGGCTCAGGTTGAAGATCAGGTACATGCAGCCAAGGATGCCCAGCACCGGGATCACCGGGCTGAACGGCGTGCGGAACGGGCGGTGCATGTCCGGCTTGGTGACGCGCAGTACCGCGACGCCGGCGCACACCACCATGAACGCGCCGAGCGTGCCGATGTTGGTCAGCTCGACGATGTCGTTCAGCGGCGCGAAGCCCGCGATGCAGGCCATCGCAATGCCGGCCAGCACGATGACGCGTACCGGGCTGCCCGTCTTGCGGTTGACGTGCGAGAAGAACGGCGGCAGCAGGCCGTCGCGCGAAATCGCGAACAGGATGCGCGTGAGGCCGAAATACAGCACCAGCATCACGGTGGTCAGGCCGGCGATCGCGCCGACGGCGACCATGCCGGACGCCCAGTCCACGCCAACCTGCAGCAGCGCCGAGGAAACCGGCGACGGCACGTTCAGGCTCTGGTAGGGCACGACGCCCGTCAGCAGCGCGGAAACGACCATGTACAAGGTCGTGCAGATGGCCAGTGAGCCGAGAATGCCGATCGGGAGGTCGCGGCCGGGATTGCGCGTTTCTTCCGCCGCCGTCGACACGGCGTCGAAGCCGATGTAGGCGAAGAAGATGCTTGCGGCGCCCGTCATGATGCCTTGCCAGCCGTAGGAAATTTCACCGAGCGGATTCATGCCGCGCTCGGGAATGAACGGCGTCCAGTTGCCCGGATCGACGTTGAAGACCGCCACGCCGATGAACAGGAGAATTGCGGCCACTTTCACGAACACCATGATGGCGTTGAACTGCGCGCTGACTTTCGCGCCGGTCGCGAGCAGCGTGCCGAGGCCGAGAATAATGAGTACCGCGGGCAGGTTGACGACGCCGCCTTCGGACGGCGTGAGCGTCAGCGCTTCGGGCAATCCCATGCCCATGGCGGCCAGCGCGTTGTTCACGTAGCCCGACCAGCCGACCGAAACCGCGGAAATCGCAACGGTGTATTCGAGGATCAGCATCCAGCCGATGACCCAGGCGATGAATTCGCCGAGCCCGTGATAGCCGTAGCTGTACGCGCTGCCCGCGCCGCCGATGGCGGATGCGAGTTCCGCGTAGGACAGCGCGGCAAAACCGACGACGGTGCCGGCGACGACGAACGACAGGATCACGGCGGGACCGGCATGGTTCGCCGCGGCGAGGCCGGTCAGCACGAAAATGCCGGCGCCGATGATCGCGCCGACGCCGAGCAGCACGAGATCGACCGGTCCGAGCACCTTGCGGAGTCCCGAATCGCTTTCGTCGTGCGTCTCGATGGGCTTGGTTCGAAAGATATTCATTATTCTCACTCTCCAGTGCGCCCCTCCAAGGCCTTCCGGGGCAATTCATGACCGCCGGATGCTACGACGGCGGACGATTTGACACAATGTATGACAGGGAAAAATGCGATACGGCATGACGAAAGGGCGCTTTTTTTCGTTTACGGCAGTGATTTCCGTTCGTCGCGCGAATTTCCGTCGATCAATGTGCTGCCCGGTGCGTTGCGGAACTCTTCCTCCCGGCTTTCGCAGGGATAGGTCGCTACCATGGTCATTTCGTGGATGCCGAACCGGAGTTCGACTTCCCTGCCGCAGGTCTTCGTCCGGCGGTTGACTGGCGTGAAGGCCGCCTCCAGACCCGGTATGAGCGGTTTCTTTTCGTCCGGCAGGCGGAACGCCTTTGTGGGCGGCGGTGAAAACGCGGAGTGCGCCTGTCGCGTCATGTCGCGAATGACGTCGCGCGCATCGCTCATCCAGCCGGACGCCGGCTTCGCGGCGGGCGCCGGCTGCGTCACGGGGGCGGGTCTTGCGGCGGCGGAATCGGGCGGCGGGGAAGCGGTACGTGGCGCCGGCGAAGGAAGCGGCCTCGGCGGCAAGGGCATTGCCCGCTGGAGGCGGACGCGCACCGGCGCGACAATCGCGCCCGCGTCGTCGTGCTCAGGCGCCGTTCGCAACAGGAGCAGCAGGAGCAGGTGCGCGAACACCGACAGGGCCAGCGCGCGTGAAAATCCCGGTTTGATGGCTTGCCCCCGTTCCTGTTTTCGTTCCCCGACATGCGGATTCTGGCAAGCGCAGTCTCATGCAATGCAAAAATCCGCGGCAGTCACCAAGGAGAAGTCATGAATTACCTGCACACCATGCTGCGTGTCAGCGATCTCGACGCCTCGCTGGATTTTTTCTGCAACAAGCTGGGACTCGTCGAGGTCAGCCGCCAGCAGAACGACAAGGGCCGCTTCACGCTGGTGTTTCTCGCGGCGCCGGGAGACCTCGAGCGCGCTCGCCGGGACAAGGCGCCGATGGTCGAGCTGACGTTCAACTGGGATCCCGAGAACTACACCGGCGGCCGGAACTTCGGCCATCTCGCGTACCGCGTCGACGACATCTACGCGCTCTGCGAGAAGCTGCAGCGCGAAGGCGTGACCATCAACCGGCCGCCGCGCGACGGGCACATGGCGTTCATTCGCACGCCCGACGGCATTTCCATCGAACTGCTGCAGAAAGGCGCCGCGCTGCCGGCGCGCGAGCCGTGGCAGTCCATGCCGAACACCGGCACGTGGTGAGGCTATTGTCGAATCGGCGGCGGGCGTTCAAATACAGGTAACACCGCCTTTGATCGCCGCGCGGGACTTGCAGAATGGCGGAAACGTTCTTCACCGGAGATTCCGCATGCTCGAACTCAGCACCGGCATCGTCTGCCGCATCGTCGACCAGGCGCGCGAATTCCAGGCGCAGGAAGGCGTGGTGATCCCGGCGACCAGCGGCGGTTCGGAAGTCGACAGCGACCAGGCCATGCAGGTGCTCGCCGCGCACGCCGAAGATCTCACCTGGCAGCAGCTGAAAGCCGAGATCGACGATCTCGAACAAAGCCAGCAGGTCGAACTCGTCGCGCTGATGTGGCTCGGCCGCGGCGACTACGACGTCGACGAGTGGGAAGACGTGCGCGAGCAGGCGAAGGAACAGTGGTCGCCGCATACCGCCGAGTACCTGCTCGCCACGCCGCAGGTGGCGGACTTCCTTGAAGAAGGACTGTCGATGCTCGGCTATTCCTGCGGCGAGGATTGAAGGAACGCTCCTTCTTCAGTCGTCGCAGAACGGTCCGAACTGGTACCACTTGCGGCACTGGAACCGTTCCTCGCAGCGGCTCAGCTGCGCGCCGTATTCGCGCGCGCGGTAGTCCACCTTGTTCGCGACGCTCAGCAGCTTGTCCTTGTTCCGGTAAGAGCCGCGCGAATACCCGCCGTGGCCTTCATGATAGGCAAGGTAGAGATTCTTCGGATCCCAGAGGGAAATGCCGAGGCGTTCGCGGCTGATGTGGTTGTACCAGCCGATGAAGTCCAGCGCGTCTTCCATGTCCGTGCGCGACTTGAACAGCCCGCCGGTCTGGTCGGTGTAGT
Organism: Gammaproteobacteria bacterium; assembly: GCA_036381715.1. Taxonomy (GTDB): domain Bacteria; phylum Pseudomonadota; class Gammaproteobacteria; order Natronospirales; family JAJUFS01; genus JAJUFS01. Next base: position 23,086 of record DASVCH010000049.1, read on the forward strand.
CCGACCAGGCCGGGTCCTGTATCTGCGCGTAACCTTCCGCGCTCGACGCGCGTCCGACCGGAATGAAAAGAAACCATTCCATCGGCGGCGCGGCGTCGCCGACGAAACGCGACTCCTGGTGCACGAACGCCATCTGGATGTGAACCGGCGTGCCCCATCGTTCCTCGGACGCTTTCGCGTAGTCGTACCACTCGGGATATTCGTCGAAGATCGCGCAGATGTTGCCGACGCGCGCCGGCGGCGCGAGGACGCAGCCGGACACTGCGGCCAGGCATGCGATGAGGGTGAAACGCACTATACTCATGCCGGAGAATTCTAGCGTAACTGAACATAAGCCGCGTGACCGGGGAAGGCATGTCGATCAACGATTCGCTCAATCCGCAATTCCTCGCGCAATGCCCCGTCGAGGACGGCTTCCGCATGCGCGGCGTTCAGATGACGCGTATCGAGGTCTTTGTCGACGCCGCCTTCGCGTTCGCGCTGACCATGCTGGTGGTCGCCGGCAACGACGTGCCGAAGGATTTTTCCGAACTTGTCACCGCGCTCAAAGGCGTGCCGACCTTCGCCGCGACGTTTCTGATGATAGTGATGTTCTGGAGCGCGCATCGCGGCTGGAGTCGCCGGTTCGGGCTGGAAGACGGCGTGGTGGTGTGGCTGTCGTTCGGGTTCGTGTTCGTCATGCTGATCTTCGTCTACCCGTTGCGCATGGTCTTCTCCAGCATGTTCCATTTTCTCAGCGCGGGCTGGCTGCCCTCGGAAGTCGCGATCGAATCGGCCTGGGAGATGCGCCTGCTGTTCGCGGTCTACGGCGCGGGTTTCTTTCTGTTGAGCGTGAACGTGATCGCGCTGAATGCCTACGCGCTGCGAATGCGCGCGGCGCTCGGGCTGAGCGCGCTGGAAGCGCACGACACGCGCGCGCAGATCCTCGGCTGGATCGGTCCGGCGGCGATCTCGCTGCTGTCCGTGCTGCTGGCGCTGACCCTGCCGGGCGGCGCGCTGTCGCTGGCGGGGTTTGTCTACTTCGCGCTCGCGGTCATCGGACCCGTCGTCGGCGTTCGCATGGGCCGCCAGCGGCGGGCGCTGGCGAACTGATCAGTCCGCCAGCTTTTCCTTCTTCATCGCCTCGAATTCGTCTTCGAAGAAGAACTTCTTCTCGCCGAACGCGGGCACGAGATGGTTCAGCCACGTCGCCTTCTCGTCGTACTTCGCGAAGAACGGCCGCTGCACCCAGTCCGGGTTGCGGCCCTGGATGAAGCGCAGCACGAACACCTTCTCGCCGCGGATTTCGGTGACGCCCTGGATTTCCACCTTGCCCGGTTCCGCGGACATCGACGGGCCGCGCGCGGTGCGGCCGAGGCCCGACACGTTCTGCATCGCGTCCCGGTAGATCTCCCAGGCTTTCGCGAGCGGCACCTCGAAATACTGCCGTGCGCCGGTGTCGCGCTCGACGAACATGTAATAAGGAATGATCCCGAGCTTCACCTGCTCGCGCCACAGCCTGGTCCACACGGCCGGATCGTTGTTGATGCGGTTCAGCAGCGGCCCCTGCGCGCGGATTTCGGCGCCGGTCGCGCGCACGCGGCGGATGGCCTCGCGCGCGATCGGAGTGTCGAGTTCCTTCCAGTGGTTGTAGTGCGCCATCACGGCGACGTGCTTGCCGGCGGCGACGAGTTTCTCGAACAGCGCGAGGGCGTCGTCGGCGTCGGGATCGCTGACGAAACGGTACGGCCAGAAAGTCAGCGACTTGGTGCCGATGCGGATGGTCTGCACGTGTTCGAGCGACGGATCGTCCGCGATCGGTTCGAGATACTGCGCCAGGTTCTTCGTCTTCATGACCATGGGATCGCCGCCGGTCATCAGAAGATCGCTGACTTCCCGGTGATCGCGCAGGTAACGGTGCAGCGTGCCGGCCTCGTTGGAAGCGAAGCGCAATTCCTTGTCGCCGACGAACTGCGCCCAGCGAAAGCAGAACGTGCAGTAGCTGTGGCAGACCTGGCCCTGGCTCGGAAAGAACAGCACCGTCTCGCGGTACTTGTGCTGCATGCCTTCGGCCTTTTCCGCGCCGATCTCGGGCACGTTCAATTCCATCTGTCCGGCCGGGTGCGGGTTGAGATTGCCGCGCAGCTCCAGCGCGATGGTGGCGATTGCGGCCTTGTCGCCGGCGCGCAGGGCGGCCGCCATGCGCTCGAAGCCCTCGGCGGGCAGCATTTCCTTCTGCGGAAACACGAGGCGGAAGATCGGATCGTCCGGGATGTTGCTCCAGTCGATCAATTCCTCGATGACATAGTCGTTGACGCGGAAGGGCAGCACATTGGCGACCACTTCCATTTCGAACACCTGCTCGGGCGAGAGGCGCGCGAGCGCCGGAATCTTCTCCAGCTGGCGGTGCGTGAATACCTTGAAACGGCGTTCCTTCCAGTCGGCAAACGACGAAGAAAACGCGACCGTCGGGTTAACAGCCATGGGCCTGTCCCCCTTTGGAAATCGATCAGAAAAAACGGGATTTTTTTATCGCGAAATAAAGCGAAGATGCGCAGGATAACGCACCGGCGCCAATATGTGAAATCGCGCCGCGACGCGAGCCGCGAACTTTTCGTCGTGATCGTGCGTCACAGGAACGAATGCCGCGGCAGGAATCGCGCCGCAGGCGGTGCGCGCGGGATTGTGGAAAGTGCAGATTCCGTTCCCGCATTTCGGGCGGTTTTGGGTGGGCGGAAAGCAATTCCGGTATTCACCCGGGGAAACTTTGACACCTTCGAAAGGGTGAAGAAGACTAGTCCGCCGCGGCTCCGCTAGGACCGCCATACCAAAGCAACATGTGAAGGTGAATCCATGTCAACCGCGTTCGCATTGGACAGCTCGCAGCTCCAGATCAAGCGCAAGCTGACGAGACTCGCCGTGCGCGTTCTGCGCCCCCTTGTGCGCGTGCTGCTCCGGCACGGCATGTCCTGCCAGGAGTTCTCCGAGATCACGCGCTGGGTGTATGTCGATGTCGCCATGCGCGATCCCGAGTTCGCCCTGAAAAGCCGCTCCAAGCAGTTCAAGTCGCGCGCCGCGGTCATTACCGGCCTGTCGCGCAAGGAAGTGCTGCGGCTGGTGGAATACGACGGCGTGGAAGAGCTGGAGGAAATGCGCCCGTTGAACCGCGCCGCGCGCGTGCTCACCGGCTGGACGGAGAACCCGCTGTTCTGCGAGAAGAAGGACAAGCCGAAACTGCTGCCGCTCAAGGGCGGTCCCGGCTCGTTCCATCACCTGGTGCGCCTGTACAGCGGCGACGTGCCACCGCGTGCCGTGCTCGACGAACTGCGCCGCTGCGACGCCGTCGAAACCATCAACGACGACGTGCGCCTGAAGCGCTTCGCGTATTTCCCCGATCTCGATTCGCCCAACGGGCTTGAACTGATCGAGACGCACGCGGGCGACGCGCTCGACACGCTGGATCACAACGTGCGCATCAACGCGAAGGACGGCGAAGGCCATCCGTTCCGCGAAGCCTTTTCGGTGCGCCTGCCCGAAAGCGCGCTGCCCGAGGTGCGCGCCTACATTCGCAAGGAAATCGAAAGCACCTCGCGCAAGGTGCATCACTTCGTGTCGGAACGGGAAGACAAGTCGAAGCGCTCCGGGAAGCAGTATCACCGCGCCGGCATCGGAATGTTCTACTTCGAAAACTGAAAACAGCCTGAAAGCGGGAAATGAAAAAAGCCGTGCTTCGCACGGCTTTTTCACTTTCGGCCTTCGACTTTCGGTCTTCGACCCGGCCAACGCCACCAGCGGCCGCCCGGGTTTTCGTCGAGGATCGCGGTGGCCTCGTCCGCCGTCATCGGCGCGCCGAGCAGCCGGCCCTGGCCGAAGCGCACGCCAAGCGCGCGCAGGTGATGCAGCTGGCTGGGCTTCTCGATGCCTTCGGCAATGACTTCCGTTCCGATGGCGTTCGCGAGTTCGACGATGGATTTCAGCACCTGCCGGCCGCGCTTCGAGTTGTCCGCCTCGCTCACGAAAGAGCGATCGATCTTGAGCGTGTCCAGCGGATAGCGGTTGAGGTGCGCGAACGAGGAATAGCCGGTGCCGAAATCATCGAGCAGCAGGCGCAGGTTCAGCGCGCGCAGGTTCTCCAGCCGTTCGGCGGCGGCGCGCGCATTGCCCATGAAGATGGATTCGGTGAGTTCGAGGTGCAGCGTGCCGGGCAGGATCGCCGCGCGGCGCAGCAGGTTGCGCACCTGGGTTTCCAGCTGCGGATGATGGAACTGCCGGTGCGCGATGTTGACGCTCATGCACAGCGTCGAATGCGACTGCTGCCATGCTTCGAGCCGGCGCAGCGCTTCGTCCATCACCCACTGGCCGAGCGGCAGGATCAGGCCGGTTTCCTCGGCGACGGCGAGAAATTCGCCCGGCAGCAGCAGCCCGAGCTGCGGGTGCCGCCAGCGCACCAGCGCCTCGAAGCCGCGGATGCGCTGGTTACGCAGATCGCGGATCGGCTGGTAATGCAGCTCGAACTCGCGCCGGTCCAGCGCAAGCCGCAGGTCCGTTTCGAGCTGCAGCCGCCAGCGCGCGGTGTCGTGCATGCGGCGGTCGAAAACCGCGATGCCGGAGGCCGTGTCCTTCGCGCTGTACATGGCGGTGTCGGCGTCGCGCAGCAGCTCGTCGGCGAATTCGTATTCGTCGCTGCCGAAGGCGATGCCGATGCTCGCCTTGGTGAAGATCTCCGTGCCGTTGACGGTGAAGGGATCGGCGAGCGCGTCGTGCAGGCGCTTCGCCGCCGCGATGGCGACGTCCGGCGTGGTCACCTGTTCGAGCAGCAGCGTGAATTCGTCGCCGCCATGCCGGCTGACCACGTCCCAGGGGTGCAGGCAGTCGCGCACGCGCCCGGCGATCGCGCGCAGCAGTTCGTCGCCGGCGGCGTGGCCGAGCGAGTCATTGACGACCTTGAAGCTGTCGAGATCGAGAAAGCAGACCGCGTACTCGTGGCGGCCGTCGGTGCGGCTGCGCGCGATGGCCTTTTCCAGCCGTTCGAGAAACATGATGCGGTTGGGGAGTTCGGTCAGCGGATCGTGCGTGGCGTTGTGCCGCAGGGTGCGCTCGATGCGTTTCTGCTCGCGCACGTCCGTCACCGTGCCGGTGGAAACGCGCGTGCCGTCTTCGAGATCCAGCATGCTGATGGTGACCACGACGGCGACGCGCTCCTCGCCGTCACGGTGCAGCAGGGTTGTCTCGAAGCACTCCGGCGAAGGCTCGCCGCGCGCGCGTTGCGCGAAACGCGCATTGGCGTCGGCCAGCGCTTCGGGCGCGTAGATGTCGCGGAAGTCGCGTCCCGCGAGTTCCGCCTGCGCGTAGCCGAGCATTTCGGCGAAGGCCCTGTTGACGTAGGTATAGAAGCCGTCGCGGTTCACGAACACGCCGACGCGGCTGTTGTCCACCAGCGCGCGGTAGCGCTGCTCGGACTGGCGCAGGGCGAGTTCCGCCTGGCGCCGGGCGGTGATGTCCTGCAGGGTGCCTTCGTAGTAGCACACCTCGCCGTTGGCATCGCGCACCGCGCGGCCGTGCTCCAGCACCCAGATCACTTCGCCGTCCGGCCGCCGCAGCGGGAATTCCACGTGCGCGCCGTCGTCCGCGGCAAGCCGTTCCAGCAGTTCGCCGCGCTGGAAGTTTTCCAGGTAGAGGCCCGAAATGTCGGCAACGCTGCTCAAGAGCTCCGTCGGATCGCGGTAGCCGAGCAGTTCGGCAAGTGCCGCGTTGGCCTCGATGAAATGCCCGTCGACGGTGCTGCGGTACATGCCGATGATGGAACTTTCGAAGAAGGCGCGGTAGGGATCGTCGCGTTTCGCGGCGGGCGACTTCAGCGGCGTGATATCGACCAGCGTGCCTTCCAGCCCCGCCAGCTGCCCGTTCTCGTCGCGCCGGGCGCGCGCGTACTCGGCCACCCACAGGCGGCTGCCGTCCTTGCGCAGGATTTCGGTTTCGCGGTGGTGCACGTTGCCGTGCGCGGCCACTGCCGCGAGCAGTTCGTCGCGGTGATCCGGCTCGGCGTACAGCTGGGTACGGATGTCCGTGATCGCGGCCTTGGCTTCTTCGGCGGAGGAATAACCCAGCAGCGCCGCAAGGCGCGGGTGCAGGTCGAGGAACTGGCCGCCAAGAGTGCTTTGATACATGTTCGAAATCGAAAGGCCGCGCAAATCGGAGGGCGCGGCAAAGCGGGCGATGTTCGGGGAATGCTCCGGGCAGGTCAACAATTCCCGACGAGCGGCAGGAGGCGCCGCCGCCGCAAATGCTGGTACCCTCGAAAGTTGCCGTATGGTTGCCGATGGCGGCTATGATTATTGTCAACTCGCAGGCCAGGGGAGTTCATGCCCATGACGGATGCCGTCACCACGGAAACCGCCGAAGCGCGCCCGCGCATCCTGCTGGCTGACGATTCCAAGGTGATCCGCACCTCCGCCGCCCGGATTCTCGGCGAGGAGTTCGACGTGCTGCTGGCGGTGGACGGCCAGGACGCCTGGGACCAGCTCCTCCAGCAGGACGACATCAGCGCGGTGTTCACGGACATCGGCATGCCGTACATCGACGGGCTGGCGCTGCTGGCGAAAATCCGCGGCCACGACAACGAGATGCTCAGCTCGCTGCCCGTCATCGTCGTCACCGGCGACGAATCCGACGAGGCCCGCGAAGACGCGCTCAAGCGCGGCGCGACCGATTTCATCACCAAGCCGTTCAACCGCGTCGACCTGCTGGCGCGCGCCCGCTCGCACGCCAGTTCCCAGCGCGAGCGCCGGGAGCTGGCCGCCTACACCACCATCGACCGGCTCACCCGCCTCGGCAACGAGCAGCATTTTCTCAACATGCTGCGCGAGGCGCGTTCGTTTTCCACGCGTCACGGCCAGCCGTTCTCCGTCCTGCGGCTGCACATCGACGGCCTCAGGGACGTCGTGAAACAGATCGGCAAGGAAACCTTCCTGCGCCGCATGCGCGAGCTCGGCGCGGTCATCAAGGCCTGCATTCGCAACGAGGACACGGCGGCAAGGCTCGAAGCCGTGCATTTCGCGATCATCACGCCCGTCTGCGATGTCGACGGCGCGCGCAAGCTCGCGAAACGCATCCAGGCGACGGTGGCGGCCGCCGGCAAGCGCGCCGGCTGGGAGCGGCCGCTGACGCTCAGCATCGGCATCGCCTGTCCGTCGATGTTCCCGGACGCGGATTTCGAGACCATGACAAAGGATCTCGCGTCCGCTGCCCGCGGCGCCGAAGCGCACGGCGCCGGCTCGATCATCATCAGTCCCGCGACGCGTGAAGCCGGCGGCGCCGGCGCGGCCGCGACGCTGGACATCCGCAGCGCCTTGAAACTGCTCGCCGAAGGGCACGAAGACCGGGTGAAGGCGGAATTGCCGCGGCTGCTGGAGAAGCTCGCGCCGCTGCTGAAGTTCGCGCGGAAAACCGACGCGGAATCGCTGAAGAAGATACTGAATTCGTAAAAGCGGGGAAGATATGGACAGGATCAGCAGGATTTCCTGAATTCTCCTGCTTTGAAAATCCTGTCAATCCCGCTTTTCAAAATCCTGCGAATCCTGTCCATTGCTTCTGTTTCTCGAGACACGCGCTTTGCACGTACACGTTTTCAATTGCCCCGATACGGAATCACTTCCACATCGTCATCAGCGCGTTCTGCCGCCTCCGTCCCGCCGGGCGTCGTCGTTTCCGTGCAGCGGAAAATCGCGTACTGCCGCGCGCCAGTGGTGACCGGGCCGCGCGGCACCGCCGTGTCGCCGCCTTTCTCCGCGGCGTAGTTCCGCGCGAGGATGTTCAGGTCCTCGATCACCTCGTCGGCATGCCGCTCCAGCACGCCGACCTTGTCCAGCACGCTGACCGTGACCTTTCCGCGGGATTCGCAATCCGCGGGCAGCCGCTCCGGCGGCAGGACAAGCACCTCGCCGGCGCCCTTTTCCAGCGCGACCCAGGAACACGCGGTGGCGAGCGGAAGCAGGACAAGGGGCAGGCACCGAAAGAACTGGCGGGACATGAAAGACCTCCGTCTGGATCCGCGAAATGGGCGCAACAGCATAACGGATGGCGCGCGCGAGTCCGCCGCCTGCCGCACATACCGGCGAATCCGCCTTTGCGTTGCTGTTTAGTCCTTCTAAACTACTCGGTAATCGACCCGAGGTTCCTTCCATGGCCATTCATGATCGCATTCGCGAAGCCCGCGAGCAGGCGGGCATTTCCCAGACCGAGCTGGCGCGCCTGCTCGGCGTGACCCGCAGCGCGTGCAGCCAGTGGGAGTCCGCCGGCGGCACCGCGCCGCGCCGCGAACGCCTGGAACAGCTCGCCGCCTTGCTTGGCGTCAGTTTCGAATGGCTCGCCACCGGCCGCGGCGGCGCGGGAATGGCGCCGGCCGAGACGGATCCCGCCACACCCGCCACGCTGCCCGCCGACCAGCAGGAACTCCTTTTGCTGTACCGCCGCCTGCCGGCCCGGTTCCGCCTCGCGGCGTTGAACCTGCTTCGCGACCTGCAGGCCGATCGCGGGACTTCATGACCGGTTCTGAACCGCGCCGCCCGCCGGTTGTCGAAAGCCGGTGCAAAGTTGTGTGCGCACGGTGCTAACATCGGCCGGTCTTGTGCAATCAAAACCTCGTTAAATCTCCCAAGGGGGGCAGAAATGAAGACGATGACGGATGCGGCGCTCGCCGCAACCCGGACCCTGGTAATCGCAGGCGGCCTGACCGCGTTGCTCGCGGCCTGCAGCGGGCCTGCCGAGCCGCAGGCGGAAAAGACCGCGGCGGCGGAAAAACCGCTGATGTCGGGCATCGACATGAGCACCTTCGACGAAACCGTGCGTCCGCAGGACGATTTCTTCGCCTACGTCAACGGCGGCTGGCTCGCAACCACGGAAATTCCGGCGGACAAGTCGAATTACGGTTCGTTCAACATCCTCGCCGACCAGGCCGAGGCGGATCTGCGCGCCATCATCGAGGCGGCGGCCGCGACGGACGCCGCGGCGGGCACCGACGCGCAGAAGGTCGGCGATTTCTATGCGTCGTTCATGGACGAGGCGCGCGTCGAATCGCTGGGCATCAAGCCGGTCCAGCCGCAGCTCGACGCGATTGCCGCCGTCGAGAACCACGAGCAGGTGCTCGCGCAGCTGGCGAACCTGTTCACGCTCGGCGTGGAAACGCCCATCGGCGCGTACATCGGCGCCGATGCGAAGAACTCCACGCAGTACGCGATGGTGCTGTGGCAGAGCGGCCTCGGCCTGCCGGACCGCGATTACTACCTTTCCGACGCGGAGAAATTCGTGAAGCTGCGCGACGCCTACCTCGCGCACGTGGAACGCATGCTCGCCATGACCGGGCACGAGAATCCGGCTGAAGCCGCGAAGAACATTCTCGCGCTGGAAAAGAGCTTCGCCGAGAACCACTGGACCCGCGTCGAGAACCGCGACGACAACAAGACGTACAACAAGATCGCCGTCGCCGACCTGGAAACGGAACTCGCCGGTTTCGACTGGACGCGCTTCCTCGAGCAGGCGGGCGCGGGCGAGGCCGAAGCCGTGATCGTTTCCCAGCCGAGCTACTTCGCGGCGTTCGCGGACGCGTTCCGCGACGTGCCGGTCTCGACCTGGCGGGACTACATGACCTTCCACACCATCAGCGAATTCGCGCCGCTGCTGTCGAAGGAATTCGTCCAGGCGGATTTCGATTTCTACGGCAAGACGCTGAGCGGCATCGAAGAGAACCGCCCGCGCTGGAAGCGCGGCGTCGACGTCGTCGAAAGCGCGCTCGGGGAAGTCGTCGGCAAGCTGTACGTCGAGAAGCATTTCTCGCCGGAAGCGAAGGCGCGCATGGTCGAGATGGTCGACAACCTGCTCGCCACCTTCGACGCCGCCATCGACGAACTCGAGTGGATGGGCCCGGAAACGAAAAAGGCCGCGCACGAGAAACTCTCCAAGTTCACCGTGAAGATCGGCTACCCGGACAAGTGGAAGGACTATTCCGCGCTGAAGGTGGTCGAGGGCGATCTCGTCGGCAACGTCATCCGTTCCCGTGAAGTCGAGTACGCGCGCGAACTCGCCAAGCTCGGCGAGCCGGTGGACAAGAGCGAATGGTTCATGACGCCGCAGACCGTGAACGCCTACTACAACCCGACCACGAACGAGATCGCCTTCCCGGCCGCGATCCTGCAGCCGCCGTTCTTCAACATGGCGGCGGATGACGCGGTCAATTACGGCGGCATCGGAGCGGTGATCGGTCACGAGATCAGTCACGGCTTCGACGATTCCGGCGCCGACTACGACGGCGACGGCAACCTGCGCAACTGGTGGACCGAGCAGGATCTCGAAGAGTTCAACGCGCGCGGCGCGGCGCTCGCGGCGCAGTACGACGCCTTCAGCCCCATCGAAGGCATGCACGTCAACGGCAAGCTCACGCTGGGCGAAAACATCGGCGACCTCTCCGGCCTGACCATCGCCTACCAGGCCTACCACCGTTCGCTGAACGGCGAAGAAGCCCCGGTGATCGCCGGCCTGACCGGCGACCAGCGCTTCTTCATGGGCTGGGCGCAGGTCTGGCGCCGCAAGTACCGCGAAGAGGAACTCATCAACCGCCTGAAGACCGACCCGCATTCGCCGTCGCGCTACCGCACCAACGGCGTCGTGCGGAACATGCCGGCGTTCTACAAGGCGTTCGACGTGACCGAGGGCGATGCGATGTACCTGGCGCCGGAGAAGCGCGTGAAGCTCTGGTAAGCGTGGAAGCTGCTGCGCTCGGCAATACTGCGTTGAAAATCGGCTCGGAATGCTCAGGGACTGCCGTGTCCATTCCGCTTCCTCGCCGATTTTCGCCTTGTCTTGCCGTCGCTCGCGACGCTTCCACTTCGCAGGGCCAGACATTTTGTTAACGAGAGAAAACCGGCATCATTGATGCCGGTTTTTTTATGCGGACCCGCAAATGGAACTCACGCTCACCACGCCCGCGCTGCTGTTCCCGACCATCTCCCTGCTGCTGCTCGCCTACACCAACCGCTTTCTCGCCATCGCGAACGTGATCCGCGGCCTGCACGCGAGGTACGAGAGCCAGCCGTCGGAAGCCATCCTCGGCCAGATCGAAAGCCTCCGCCAGCGCGTGGGGCTGATCCGCAACATGCAGGCGCTCGGCATCAGCAGCCTGTTCCTGTGCGTGCTGTCGATGATCGTCATCTACGTCGGCTGGCAGCAGGGCGCGAAGATCATCTTCGGCGCCTCGCTGGTGCTGCTGCTGGTGTCGCTGGGCGTGTCGTTCCGCGAGATCCAGCTTTCCGTGAACGCGCTGAACCTGCACCTGAAGGATCTGAAGCGGCGCTGACGGCGTGTTCAGGCCGTGTCGAGACGGCACGGGCGAACGAAGGCCGGGCGGGCCGGGAGCAGTTCTGGCGCGAGCTGAAAAAAACGGGGTGCAGACCAACAGCGGGATTCGGGGGAACCGAAACGTCCGGCCAAATGGGGGAAAAGCCGGTGAGAGAGGGCTGTTTCGGTAATCCCGCTGTCATAGGGCCTGCACCCCTTAGACCGGTGACTTTGCGCCCCCGCCTTTCGAACGGGTTAGCCTTTGTCGTACGGATGCGTACTTTACCAGCAGGTGCGGAAAACACAAGTCCCGCGAAATGTGCGTAAATATGCTCAAATTTGATGAAAGATGGCATCAAACCAAACGCCGGCGCGCGGCATCCAAGCAAAACAGAATTTGCAATCGACCCTGGAGGACGGAATGAAAAAACTGCTGCTGGCGGCCCTGCTGCTGCCCCTGAATGCCGTCGCCGCGGACTCGCGCGACTTTTCCCTGGACGTACCCGCCGGCGAAATCAGCCGCGTCGAGCTGGACGGCAACGTGGGCGAGATCGAAATCCGCGCCGCGGATGTCGATGCCATCGAAGTGCGCGTGCGGCTGGAGCCGGGCGAGGATGACTGGTTCGACGGCGACAAGCTGGCCGAGCGTCTCGAAGAGGCGGAGCTCCTCCACGACACCGACGGCGACACCCTCCAGCTGAGCCTCGACTACGACGACGGATTCGGCGACGACACGGATCTCGAAGAACACTGGGAAATCACGTTGCCGGCGCGCATGGCGCTGAACGTGGAACTCAATGTCGGCCGCGCCGCGATCGAAGGCACCAGCGGCGGCGTCGAGGCCGAGGTCAATGTCGGCGAACTCGACATCGACGTGCAGGGCGGCGACATCGACGCGTCGGTGAACGTGGGCGAGCTCGACATCAACAGCGCCACCGAATCGCCGGGCGAGTTCGACCTCGAGAGCAACATCGGCGACGCCAGGCTCAGCATCGACGGCGACGATGCCGGCCGCAACGACGGCTGGCTGGGCATGAGCGTCGAGCATGACGCGGGCGGCGAAGACGACGTCACGGCGCGCACCAACGTCGGCGAGATTCGCGTCGACATCCGTTGATGGCGATCACCCGGACGTAAAAAACCCCTCCCGGTAAGCTCCGGGAGGGGTTCCCCGGCAAGGCCGGATTTTCCTGTCGATCAGCGGCGCTTGCCCGGCTCCGGCGCGAGCACCACGTGATGCACCCAGTAGCCGCCGTCCGGACGGCTCGCGACATACACCTCGTGGTGCCGGCTGCTGTGCACAAGCAGTCCCATCGGCACGTTCACATTGGCGCCGAACTTGTTGCAGCCCTTGCCCGGGGGCGCGTTGCAGGGTTTGTCGCCGCCATCGTCACCGCCGGAACTCGTGAAGCTGTTGTACGAATCCAGGTGCGCGTAGATCTGCTCGATCATGTCGTAGTCATGCGCGTTCGGCCATTGGCTGCTCGGGTCCGTCGAATAGTCCATGCACGTACCCTGGCTGCTGCCGTCTTCCGAGGTGTGGTCCAGCCCGAACACGTGGCCGATTTCCTGGCACATCACGTGATTCATCTCTTCCGGCGTCCAGTACCAGTCGTAGCTGTCATTCATCTGCGCCGTGCCCTGGTCGATGTGGCCCTGGCTGTCGAGACCGATGGTCGCAAGCCCGAGCCAGCCGTTCTGCCCATAGGCGGCATTGCAGACCCGCATCTGGCCGCTGATCATCGGGCAGCGCCTGCGCGTGCGGTCGCCATCGTCGGCGCCGACCTGGTCGAACTCGAGCACGCTCGACTGACCCCACCGCTGAACGGCTTCCACCAGCACGCCGTCCCAGACCGAGTTCACGCTGTCCACGTACTGGATGATGAACGGGTTCGCGGTGCGCGCGATGTGGTAGTCGTTCCAGGAGTGATCGGCGAGTGCCGTCGACGAGAGGGCCGCTGCGAGGGCAAGGGCCGTGGTGACCGCCGCCAGGCGAATGGTTCGTTTCAACATGTTCTTTCCCCTTTTCATAAAGATGTATTGGAGGCACGGACGTGCCCGTTCGCGGTCCGGCCGGACCGCATTCCAGTTCACTCCGTGTGACCCCAGGAAGCCGTTTTCCCCCAACGGCAGGATGGACGGCGGCTTGGAGCCGCTCTTTGGGCCGATGCGCGGAAGGCATCGCGATCAAGTATAGGAGAATTTGGGAAAATGACAGGCAAAAATGAAAAAAGCGCCGGCGGAAGGCCATCGGGGCACCACGTCCTGCTTCCGGACCGTTGTGAAGCGCGTTAGCGGTACCCATCCATGAAGCGAAGAATCGCCCACTCGTGATGCCGCATCCGGCAGGAGGTCAGCATGGCAACATCCCGCGTTCGACAGAAACCCAGGCTTCGCAAGCTCCATGAACAGGTCATCGTCATCACCGGCGCAACCAGCGGCATCGGCCTTGCCACCGCAAGAATGGCCGCGCAGCGCGGCGCGCGGCTCGTGCTCGCGGCGCGCGACGAAACCGCCGTCCGGCAACTGGCCGAGGAACTGAACGCGAGCGGGGCGGAAGCCGTTGCCGTCACCGCGGACGTTTCGCGCGAAGACCAGGTGGAACAGATCGCCGAAAAGGCGCTGGAACGCTTCGGCGGCTTCGACACCTGGATCAACAATGCCGCCGTCTCGATGTACGGCCACCTGCTCGACGAACCGCTCAAGGACGAACGCCAGCTGTTCGAGACGAACTACTGGGGCACCGTTCACGGTTCGCGCACCGCGGCGAAACACCTGCGCGAAAACGGCGGCGCGATCATCAACGTCGGCAGCGCGAACTCCGATTACGCCGCGCCGCTGCAGGGCACCTTCAGCGCGTCCAAGCACGCCGTGAAGGGCTACACCGACGCCCTGCGCATGGAGCTTGAAGAAGAAGGCGCGCCCGTGTCCGTGACGCTAGTGAAGCCGAGCCCCATTGACACGCCCTACGCGCACCACGCGCGCAACCATCTTGAAAACGAGCCGCGGCAGACGCCGCCGCTGTACACGCCGGAAGTCGCGGCGCAGGCGATTCTCTTCTGCGCCGAACACCCCAGGCGCGACATCTACGTCGGCGGCGCCGGCCGCCTGTTCTCGCTCGCCGGTCACATCGCGCCGCGTCTCATGGATCGCCTCATGAGCCGTGCCGGAACGCGCATGCAGAAGACCGGCCGGCCGGACGACGGCCGCGACAGCCTTTACTCGCCCGACACCGACATGCAGGAACGCGGCGAGCAGGAAGGGCGCGTCATGAAGACCAGCATGTACACCAGCGCGTCGATGCATCCGAAACGCACGGGCGCGATCGTGGTGGCGTCCGGCGTCGTCGCCGGCCTGTTGTGGCGCGCGTATCGCAACCGCAACGGAAGGGCGAACCTGAACGGGCTTGCGCGCACGGGCGGAAAGGCCGCGCGCAAGCTCAGGAAGGCGAGTCATGCCATGGAGCACGAGGGCCGGCAGTTCGCGCACACGCTGCCGAGGCTCGGCCGCAAGGCGAAGCACGCCATCGAAAGGAACCTGCCGGGGCGGTAGGGAAGGGAGAAGGGAGAAGGGAAGTCCGCGCAATCTCCTAGGAGGCCGCTCCGCGGCCGATACCCGGACGGCCTCTGCGGGCTTTCGCGTCGCGCGACTCGCTTCCAACAAAAAGCCCGCCCGTCGGGGACGAGAACGGGCGGGCTGAAGGCCAGGCCGCGAAGGGGGAGGAATGCGGCCGGCAATTCCTATCCTCCGCCTGGAATTTGACGGAACAGTGCAGGGAATGCGGAGATCGCATGACCCTGCATTCTGCATGGCAACGGGACGGAAAGCGGGATGTTCGCCGGCAACGCGGCGGGCATCCCGGTTTGCCGATGATCAATCCAGCTTTCCGGCGCCGTCATTCCACAGCACGACCGATTCGGTTCCCGAATCGATGCCGCCGAGAATCATCTCGGGATAACCGTCATCATCGAGGTCAGCGAGAAGCGTTGCGGTCCACGCGCCGCCGCTGATTTCCGCAGGCATCGTGAAAGGCTGGCGCGTAAACGTGCCGTCGCCGTCGTTCATCAGGATGCGCAGCTTGTCGTCGTCCGAGGTGACAGCCTCACCGAGGAAATCATTGAAGACAATATCGATGTCTCCATCGGCATCGATGTCGCCCGCGTCCGCGGAATGCGTGTAGCCCATGTAGTCAAACGTCTCGGCGTCACCCGTGTGCACCGTCAGCGAGCCCGTGCCGGAATTGAAGATCGCACTGTTGCTTTCGCCGGAAAAAGGCTCGGCATCGTAACCGTGGTTGGCGACAGCGATGTCTTCCGTACCGTTGCCGTCGAAATCCGCGACAACCATCTCGCGCAGGTGCACATACTCCGGCACCGCGCCACCGAACACGTGCGAGGCGCTTTCCGTGAACGTGTTGTCGCCGTCATTCAACAGCACGACGAGCGGTGCCGGTTCATCGACAAAACCGCCGTCGTACTTCGCGCCGCCGTAGACAAGATCCGGAAGATCGTCGTCGTCGATCCTGGTGATGGCAGGTGCGTACACGAACGCGGCAGACTCGGACGCGAGCGGCATCCCGCTCGTCACCGCGCCGTCGTTCTGGTACGTCATCGTTCCGTTCTCGACGAGCATATTGCGCAACAACGTCCATTCCACGTTGCCGCCGCCGTCCTCTCCGCGCGTCAACAGGTCGACGTCGCCGTCGCCGTCCGTGTCCAGCGGTACGAACGGATTCGTTGCGGCGGCCAGCACAGGGTCATCACTCGCCTTGAACTCGCCGCTCTCCTGCCGAAGAAGCGGCGGCAACAGGTCGCCGCCACCGTCGACGTGGCCGACGATATCGAGCCTGGAATCACCGTTCAGATCGACGAGGTACGCGCGCTCGATCCAGTGAAGCGTGTTGTCAATGCCGGGAAAGTAGGTGGATGTCGCGTCCGTGAACGTCCGGTCGCCGTTGTTGATGAGCGCCTGGATGAAAAGACCCGTGTAAAACGGGTCCTCGGCGGTCCGCATCAGGATCAGATCCGGCAGCGCGTCGTCGTTCAGCTTGAGTGACTGGATGTCCGAGACGATCGGATAGCCGTCAACCGCCGGCAGCATCACGACCTTCGACTGATCTGTGTCGTCGCCGCCCGTCCCCTCGCCGGTATTGTCATCGCCCGTGTCATCGCCCGTGTCATCGCCGCCGGTATCGTCACCACCGTTGCCCGAACCGTCGCCGCCCGTATTGTCGCCCGTACCGTCGTTGTTGTTCGCGCCGGTTTCACCGCCGCCGCCACCACCGCCACAGGCAGCAAGCGACATCAGAACCACGCATAACAGAATTCGTACTTTCATCTTCTCCCCCTTGGCGCAGAGCAAATCATTCAAGGCAGATATGATGGGATCAGGCGCGATATGTCAAATGCTTCACTGCGACATCAAGGCGCGGCTTGCGGACCCAGAAACAAAAAGCCCGTCCTCGGGGGAAAGGACGGGCCACAAGCGCCAGCCAAGAGAAGGGGGGAGTCTCGATTTCGCCGGCAGGATGAATGGTGCGCTTCAACTTTGACGTCGCGATGAATGAAATACGGAGATCGGTGGGCGTCATCCCCGGGTGCCGGCTCCGCCATCGGCTTCCATCATTCCTGGACCTTCTGCGCCGCCTCGACCTGGATATGCCGGGATCGCCACGCCGCACCTGCAGCCGTTCGCCGCCCTTGCCGCCACTCCAGATGGGTTGTCATTCCAGGCGTTCCTTGAAAATGTCCATTATTAATGTACAGTTAAACCAACTGGACGCGACTCCTTGCCGTACATTATTAATGGACAAAATCAATGGTTGGAAAACTTCCTCCCGGAACCGAGGCCGAGCTGCTTGAGGAAGCGATACAGGCTGCTCGACGCGAAGCAGGGCTCGATTTCCGCATCCTGCAAGTCGAGATTCCGATTGGGCGGCATCAAATCGACGCCTTGCTGCGCCTCGAGCCCGGCGGCATTACCCTGCACGCCGAAGTAAAGAAGTGGGCGCAACACGCGAACTTCGGCGCCCTGCTGCAGCAACTGCGTACGCTCCCCGAGCCAGCGCTCCTCGTGGCCGACTACGTCAACCCGAACATGGCCGGCCGATTGCGCGATGCGGGTATCGCGTTCATCGATACCGCCGGCAACGCATACATCCATGAAGGCCAGATCCACGTTTACCTCGTCGGCAAG
>DASVCH010000050.1:0-18666 GCA_036381715.1 Gammaproteobacteria bacterium
TTCTTCATCGAGTATTTCGCGCTGGATCTCATCATGGAAGACGGCGCCTGCCGCGGCGTGATCGCGTGGAATCTTGCCGACGGCACGATTCACCGCTTCCGCGCGCAGAGCGTGATTCTCGCCACCGGCGGTTATGGTCGCGCGTATTTCTCCTGCACGTCCGCGCACACCTGCACGGGCGACGGCAACGCGATGGTGCTGCGCGCGGGTCTTCCCCTGCAGGACATGGAATTCGTGCAGTTCCACCCGACCGGCATCTACGGCGCCGGCTGCCTCATCACCGAGGGCGTGCGCGGCGAGGGCGGCTATCTCACCAACAGCGACGGCGAGCGTTTCATGGAACGCTACGCGCCGAACGCGAAGGATCTCGCCTCGCGCGACGTCGTCTCGCGCTCGATGACCATCGAGATTCGCGAAGGCCGCGGCGTCGGTCCCGAGAAGGATCACATCTACCTGAACCTCATGCATCTCGGTCCGGACGTGATCGAGAAGCGCCTGCCGGGCATCGCCGAGACCGCGAAGATTTTCGCGGGCGTGGATGTGACGAAGGAACCCATCCCCGTGTTGCCGACGGTTCACTACAACATGGGCGACATTCCCGCGCTGCACACGGGCGAAGTCGTGACGTCGAAGGACGGCGACCCGGATTCCGTGGTGCCGGGCCTGATGGCAGTCGGCGAGGCGGCGTGCGTGTCCGTGCACGGGGCGAACCGTCTCGGTTCGAACTCGCTGCTCGATCTTGTCGTGTTCGGACGTTCCGCCGCCCAGCGTTGCGGCGAGATCCTCACGCCCGGCGCGCGCCAGAAGCCGCTGCCGGAAAATGCCGGCGAAGCCACGTTCAGGCGCCTGGACAAGTTCCGCGACAGCGCGAAAAGCGGCGGCAATCGCCCGACCGCGGACATCCGCCTCGACATGCAGAAGACCATGCAGAGCCACGCCGCGGTGTTCCGCACCGGCGAGGTCATGGAAGAAGGCCTCGAAAAACTGCAGGGCATCTACAGGACTTTCGAGCAGGTGCGCGTCTCCGACACCAGCATGATCTGGAATTCGGACCTGGTCGAAACGCTGGAACTGGAAAACCTGCTGGATCTTGCCATCGTCACGCTCGCCGGCGCGGTCAATCGCAAGGAATCGCGCGGCGCGCACGCGCGCGAGGATTTCCCGGAGCGTGACGACACGAACTGGATGAAGCACACGCTGGCGTGGATCGACGGGCAGGGCAACGTCAGCTTCGACTACCGGCCGGTGCACATGAAGACGCTGACGGACGAAGTCGAGGTTATTCCGCCGAAGCAAAGAACCTACTGAAGAGAAATCGCGGCCGGAAGCCGCTCCCACATGCAGTAACGGCGTTGTCGCCGCGAAGAGGAAGAAGAGATGGCTGAGTTCACGCTGCCGAAGAATTCGAAGATCAACCGCAAAGGCAAGGTCTTCAAGGCGGACAAGGGCGCGAAGAACGTCAAGACGTTCAAGGTCTATCGCTACGATCCGGATACCGGCGAAAACCCGCGCATCGACAGCTACGACGTCGATCTCGACAAGTGCGGCCCGATGGTTCTCGACGCGATCATCAAGATCAAGAACGAGATCGATGCGACGCTGACCTTCCGCCGTTCCTGCCGCGAAGGCATCTGCGGTTCCTGCGCGATGAACATCGACGGCACGAACACGCTGGCGTGCACCAAGCCGATCGAGGACATCAAGGGCGACGCGAAGCTCTACCCGCTGCCGCACCAGCCCGTGGTGAAGGATCTCGTGCCGGACCTGACCAACTTCTACGCGCAGTACGCGTCCATCGAGCCGTGGATCAAGACCGAGACGCCCGCGCCGGATCGCGAGCGGCTGCAGTCGCCGGAAGACCGCGAGAAGCTCGACGGCCTGTACGAATGCATTCTCTGCGCCTGCTGCTCGACCTCCTGCCCGAGCTACTGGTGGAACAGCGAGCGCTATCTCGGTCCCGCCGCGCTCCTGCAGGCGCGCCGCTGGCTGAACGATTCGCGCGACGAAGGCACCGGCGAGCGTCTCGACGACCTGGAAGATCCGTACAAGCTGTATCGCTGCCATACGATCATGAACTGCGCGAAGACGTGTCCGAAGGGATTGAATCCGGCGGAAGCGATTGCGGAAACGAAGCAGGATCTGGTGAAGCGGAAGATCTAGGGAGAAGATGGAAGGGAGAAGGTAGAAGAAAAGCTCCGATGGAGTCTGTTTTCTCCCTTCTCCCTTCTTCCTTCTTCCTTCTTTTCTTCTTCCGGAAGCCAAGAGATGAATGACACCGCGCGCCTCCGCTGGCTCTGCCGCCGCGGCATGAAGGAACTCGACGTGCTGCTCGAGCGGTATCTCGAGCACCGCTACCCGCAGGCGCCGGAAGCCGAGCAGCGCGCCTTCCGCGCACTGCTGGACTGCCAGGATCCCGTGCTGTGGGACTACGTGATGGAAAACGACCGGCCTCAGGACGAGGAAATGCGCAATGTCATCGGCAAGCTCGTATCCGCGCTGCGCGATTGAAATCCGCTCCAGCCGCATACTCCTTCTTTATTCCTTCCTGCTGGCTTTTGCCGCGATGCTCGCGCCGTGGCTTTCCAGTCTTCCCGTAGTTCCTGCGTTGCTTGCCGATGGCATTGTCCTGTTCATGATGCCGGCGCTGTTCCGCTGGGCGCGCGGCGGCGTGCGCCGCGCTGCCTGGCAGTCCGACGGGCGCTGGACGCTGGTCGACCGGAAAGGGCATGAACATGCCGAAGCGCGCCTGTTGCCGGGAATCTTCATCGGCAGCCGGCTGCTGGCGCTGCGCTGGCAATGCGTTTCCTGCCGGCGGAAGTTTCGCGTTGCGCTTCTTGCCGATAATTGCGATTCACATGAGCGACGACGGCTGGCGGTGAGATTGCGGTTGACGAGCGACGAGGAGCTGTTTGGGGATCAGGAGGCGAGAGTCTAGAGTCTGGAGTAGAAGGTCGAAGGTCGAAGGTCGAAGGTCGAAGGTCGAAGGTCGAAGGTCGAAAGGCGAAAGGCGAAAGGCGAAAGGCGAAAGGCGAAAGGCGAAGAACCGTGCGAAGCACGGTTTTTTTACTTTCGACTTTCGACCTTCGACTTCCGGCTCGCCCCCGGTGGCGCGAGCACGGTGTCGCGCGGCGGATGCCGGTCATCCCGCTCGGGATAATCCAGCGTGTAATGCAGGCCCCTCGATTCCTTGCGTTGCTGCGCGCATCGCACGATCAGTTCCGCGACGGTCACGAGGTTGCGCAGTTCGATGAGATCCGCGGTGACGCGGAAATGGCCGTAGTACTCCGCGATTTCGCCTTTCAGCAGTTCGACGCGATTCAGCGCGCGTTGCAGGCGCTTGTCGGTGCGCACGATGCCGACGTAATCCCACATGAAGCGGC
Source organism: Gammaproteobacteria bacterium (assembly GCA_036381715.1). GTDB lineage: Bacteria > Pseudomonadota > Gammaproteobacteria > Natronospirales > JAJUFS01 > JAJUFS01. Next base: position 3,381 of record DASVCH010000050.1, read on the forward strand.
GCAGCTCCGCCCAGTTGTGCGAGACCACGACTTCCTCGTCGGAATCCGTGACCCGGCTTTCGTCCCAGGCGGGAATTTCGACGGGCGCGGACGGCTTCGCGCGCCGGGCGGCGATGTCGTTCGCCGCGCCCTCGGCCTGCACCAGGCATTCGAGCAGGGAGTTCGACGCCATGCGGTTCGCGCCATGCAAGCCGGTGTGCGCGACTTCGCCGATGGCGTACAGGCCGGGCAGGTCGGTGCGACCGGCGACATCGGCGACCACGCCGCCGCAGGTGTAGTGCGCGGCGGGTACGACGGGGACGGGTTCGCGCGCGAGATCGAAACCGTATTCCAGGCATTTGGCAAGCACGTTCGGGAAATGCTCCCGGACGAACGCTTCGGGCCTGTGCGAAATGTCCAACAGCACGTGGTCGATGCCGAGCCGTTTCATCTCGTGGTCAATGGCGCGCGCGACGACGTCGCGCGGTGCGAGCTCGGCGCGTTTGTCGAACGCGGGCATGAAGCGCGTGCCGTCGGGCAGCAACAGCTTTGCGCCTTCGCCGCGCAGCGCCTCGGTCAGCAGGAAGGTTTTCGCTTTCGGGTGGTACAGGCAGGTCGGATGGAACTGCATGAATTCCATGTTCGCAACGCGGCAGCCCGCGCGCCACGCCATCGCGATGCCGTCGCCGGTCGCGCCGTCCGGGTTCGAGGTGTACAGATAAACGCGGCTCGCGCCCCCGGTGGCGAGGACGACAGTGTTCGCCGGTTGCGCAACGACGCGCTGGTTTTCGATGTCCAGCAGGTAGGCGCCGAGCACGCGCCTGTCCCTTGCGCCCAGCCGGTCGGCCGTGACGAGATCCACGGCGATGAAGTTTTCCAGCACGGTGATGTTCGCAGCCGCGTTCAGCCGCGCCTGCAGCGCGTGCTGGATGGCGCGCCCGGTCGCGTCTTCGGCGTGAATCACGCGGCGATGGCTGTGGCCGCCTTCGCGCGTCAGGTGGAAGCCTTCGTTGCCGGCGTCGCGCGTGAAGGCGACGCCTTGCTCCACCAGCCAGTGGATCACCGCGGGGCCGCGTGCCGCCATGTGCTGGACGACAGCCGGATCGCATAATCCGCTGCCCGCGACGAGCGTGTCCTCGACATGCGCGTCGATGGAATCGGAATCGTCGAGCACCGCGGAGACGCCGCCCTGCGCCCGGTTCGTGCTGCCGGCATCGAGCGGTCCTTTCGACACCACGCCGATGCGCAGCGACGTCGGCAGGCGCAAGGCCAGGCTCAGGCCGGCGGCGCCGGAACCGAGTACAAGAACGTCAAAGGGCGGATTGCGGGATGCGGGATGCTGCACGGCACCAGCCAGGGTCTGTGTCGGGGTGTCCATCGTGTACAATCGACCGCCTTGTCTTTCGCTTCGACGGCCGCGAAGGCCGGAAAATATATACGAATGAAGCACTGCTGCGAACCTTTTCATCGCATTCCTGTCTATCCACCCGTTGACGCGGGAACGGCGCGCGCCGCATGACCAGGACGGCGGACCAGTTGCTGGTCGAGCGCGTCCAGCGCGGCGACAAGGCGGCGTTCGACATCCTGGTGCGCAAGTACCAGCACAAGATCGTGAAACTGATTTCACGATATGTCTACGAACCCGCCGAGGCGCTGGACATCGCGCAGGAAACGTTCATCAAGGCGTACCGCGCGCTGCCGAAATTCCGCGGCGACAGCGCGTTCTATACGTGGCTGTACCGTATTGCGATCAATACCGCGAAGAACCATCTTGTCGCGGAGGGCAGGCGCCCGGTTGACCGGCAGATGGACTTGCAGGACCCTGAGCAGTACGACATGAACGCCAGGCTCAAGGACGTGGCGACCCCCGAAAGCCTCGCGCTCACGGACGAAATCCAGATGACGGTGGAAGACGCCATCGAGGAACTGCCCGAAGAGTTGCGCACGGCGATCGTCCTGCGCGAACTGGAAGGCATGAGTTACGAGGAAATTGCCGCGGCCATGGACTGCCCGGTCGGAACGGTGCGGTCGCGGATATTCCGGGCGCGCGAAGCCATAACGAATCGATTGCAGCCCCTGCTGGATCGGGAATGACGAAATGACAGACAAGCTCCTTGAACAGGTTTCGGCGCTGGCGGACGGCGAGTTGAGCGCCCGTGAAGCCGAACTGCTGCTTGCGCGCATGGAGCGCGACAGCGAATTGCGCGACGCCTGGGAGCGCTACCATCTTGCCGGCGAAGCCATGCGCGGCGGGCTTGCACGCCTGCACGGCACCGGCTTCGCCGCGGGCGTCGCGGCGGCCATCGAAGCGGAGGCCGCACCGGCCGGACGCCGCGCGGCGGCGGTCCGCCGCGCCCTGCAGCCGGTCGCCGGCTTCGCCGTGGCGGCGTCGGTTGCCGTGCTGGCCGTATTCACGTTGCAGATGCCGCAGCAATCGTCCGAAGGACTCGCGCCCGCCGAAGTCGTGCCGCGCGGCGACAGCATTCCCGTCGCCGTGCCGAGGATGCGCTCCCAGGCGGTCGATTTCTCCGGCGTGCGTTCCGAGGCGCTGCAGAACCAGCTGCGCGGCTATCTTCTCAACCACAGCGAGCACACGCGCAGCCCGCGCATCCGCGGCGTCATGCCCTACGTCCAGATCGCCGCGCACGACACGCGTCCGGTCCAGGCGGAAGGCAACACCGAAGACAACGACGACCGGGATCCGCGCGACTGATGTTCACCTTGCGCCGGCTTTTCCTGACTGTCCTTGTGCTTGCCGCCATGCCGGCAAAAGCCCATTTCGGCGACAACCCGAGCACCTGGCTCGAGCAGATGGAAACCGCGCTCGAGACCATCGACTACCGCGGCACCTTCGTCTACATCCATGGCGACGAGGCGGAAACCATGCTGGTCTTCCATCGCGTCGGCCCGGACGGCACGCGCGAGCGGCTGGTATCGCTGAACGGCAGCGCGCGCGAGGTGCTGCGCAACGACGACGAAGTCAAGTGCATCCTGCCCGACGACAAGGTCGTGTTCGTCGAAAAGCGCCATGAAGGCGGCACGCTCGCCCAGGGCATTCCGTTGAACGCGGTGCGCAACAGCGAGCATTACGAGTTCGAATTGCAGGGCACGGGCCGCATTGCCGGCCGCCAGGCGCAACTGGTGGCGATCAAGCCGCGCGACGAGTTCCGCTACGGCTACCACCTCTGGCTGGACGAGCAGACCGCGCTGCCGCTGCGCTCGGAACTGATCAACGACGCCGGCGAGCCGGTCGAGAAGATGATGTTCACCGAGATCGAGATCGGCGCGGACATCGACGACAGGCTGCTGGAACCCTCGGTATCCGGCGAGGACTACACCTGGCACGTCAGCGGCGGCGAGGAAAAAGCCGTCGCCGAAACCGGCACGCCCGTGAAATTCAATGCCTTGCCGCCGGGCTACGAGATCGTCAGCGCCGAGACGCGCAAGGAGGACGAACGGCCGTCCTGGCACCTCGTGATTTCCGACGGGCTGGCGTCGGTGTCCGTGTTCGCCGAACCGCTGGTGGAAGGCAAGCCCTCGCTGGCCGGCCTTTCCACGCTTGGCGCCGTGAACGCCTTCGGCGTCCGCCTGGACGAACATCACATCACGGTCGTTGGCGAAGTCCCCGAGGCCACGGTGACGGCGATAGGCGAGGCAGCAAGCCTGGCAGGCGAGGAATAAGTCGAAGGTCAAAAAAATGCCGCGCGTCGCGCGGCTTTTCACTTTCGACCTTCGACCTTCGACTTTAGACTTCATCCATGAACACCTCCGACCTCATCCACGAGCGCGCCCGCGTTCTGCGCGTCGCCGGTTCCTCCGCCTGGGTGCACTGCGAAAGCCAGGCCGGCTGCGCGCGTTGCGCGGCGGGCGAGGGCTGCGGCGCGGGGCTGTTCGCGAGGTTGTTGCGCGGGCGCCTGCAGGAACTGCCGGTGACGCTGCCGGACGCGATGGCGGGAAAGCTTGCGCCGGGCGACCAGGTGCTGCTCGGCCTGTCCGTGTCGGCGGTGCAGAACGCGTCGTTCCTGCTTTACGGCCTGCCACTGGCCGGCCTGCTGCTCGGCGCGCTGGGCGGCGGCATGATGTTCGCGGGCGATGCGGGCGCCCTTTGCGGGGCGATCGCAGGACTCGCGGGCGGGCTGTGGATCGCGCGTACGCGCGGCGTGCGGCTGGCCGGCAGCGGCGCGCTCGAAGTGGTGCTGTTGCGGCAACTCGCGGCGCACGAGCCTTGTCCGTCGCGGCCGGAACCCTGACAATAGCCGGACCTTTCCCAATCCTGCTGCCTTCTGTCATGTGTTCCATTGTCATTCGCCGGGTGCTGCCCATCGCGCTGCTGGTTCTCGCCGCGCCGGCGTCCGCTGCCGTCGAAGCGATGCCGCTCCAGACCCTGCCGGACTTCGTCTCGCTGGCCGAGCAGGTCAGTCCCACGGTCGTGAACATCAGCACCACCCAGCGGCTTGAAGTCGCGGCGACGGACCCGGCCGAGGCGCTGCCGGAACGCCATCCTTTCGAGGACCTGTTCGAGCAGTTCAGCGAACCGGCGCCGCAGCCGCCGGAGCTGTTCGATTCCAGCTCGCTGGGTTCGGGCGTGATCATTTCCGCGGACGGCGAGATTCTCACCAATTACCACGTCATTCGCGGCGCGGAGGAAATCGTGGTGCGGCTGGCCGACCGGCGCCAGATGAACGCCACGCTGATCGGCGCCGACGCGGCCAGCGACCTGGCGCTGCTGAAAATCGACGCCACGGGCCTGCCGGTCGCCCACATCGGCGATGCGCGCGAACTCAGGGTCGGCGAGTGGGTGATGGCGATCGGCTCGCCCTTCGGCTTCGACTACTCGGTGACGTCCGGCATCGTCAGCGCGAAGGGCCGCAGCGTCGGCACCGAGCGCTACGTGCCGTACATCCAGACCGATGTCGCCATCAATCCCGGCAATTCCGGCGGACCGCTGTTCAACATGAACGGCGAGGTGGTCGGCATCAACTCGCAGATCTACAGCCGCACCGGCGGCTTCATGGGCGTTTCCTTCGCGATCCCCGTCAATCTCGCCATGGACGTGGCCGCACAGCTGCGCACGAACGGCCGCGTCAGCCGCGGCTGGCTGGGCGTCGACATCCAGGACGTCACCCGCGAACTCGCCGAATCCTTCCAGATGGCGCGGCCGGAAGGCGCGCTGGTGCGCAATGTCTTCGAGAAGAGCCCGGCCGACGAGGCGGGGCTGGAGGTCGGCGACATCATTCTCGCCTTCAACGGCCAGGCCGTTTACGCCGCGGACGAACTGCCGCCCATGGTCGGCGGGGTGCCCGCGGGCAGCGAAGTCGTGCTCTCGGTGATGCGCGAAGGCGAGCGGCGCGAACTGGGCGTGACGCTGGGCGAAGTGCCCGTCGAAACCCTGCCCGCGGTCGCCGAAAGCCGGGAGGGCGGCGACGGCCGGCTGGGCCTGACGGTGCGCGAGCTGCGCTTCTCCGAGCGCGAGACGCTGGCGGTGGAAGAGGGCGGCGTGATCGTCGAGGAAGTCGCTCCCGGACCTGCGCGCCAGGCGGGCCTTCGGATCGGCGACGTCATTCTCAGCGTCGACCGCAAACCGATCCTCGACGAGGACGACTTCCGCGCGGCGGTCGATGCGTTGCCGCATGACCGGCATGTCGCCGTGCTCGTGCAGCGTGGCGGCACAACCGTGTTCGTTCCGTTGCGCGTGGCCGAGTAATGCCGGGGCTTGTGCTTTACAGCCGCCCTGGCTGCCACCTCTGCGAGGACATGAGAGCCGCCCTGCTGCCTCTGCTGCACGCCGCCGGAATCGGCCTCGACGTCGTGAACATCGATGACGACGCCGGGCTTCGGGCAAGGTACGGCCTCAGGATTCCCGTGCTGGCCTTCGACGGCGAAGTGATCGCGGAAGGCCGGCTCGACGTCGACGCCCTTCGCGATGCCCTGAACATTCGCTGACCTGCCAAAGGCGTGCCGCGGCAGGTACAATGCCCCGCTTTGCGCCCGTCCGAATTCTGTCCTGCGAACAAGGGTTTATGGATCACATCCGCAATTTTTCGATCATCGCGCACATCGATCACGGCAAGTCGACCATTGCCGACCGCTTCATCCAGATCTGCGGCGGGCTCACGGACCGCGAAATGGCCGAGCAGGTGCTCGACTCCATGGATCTCGAGCGCGAGCGCGGCATCACCATCAAGGCGCAGAGCGTTTCGCTCGAATACGCCGCCGACGACGGCAGGACCTACCTGCTGAACTTCATCGACACGCCCGGGCACGTGGATTTTTCCTACGAGGTTTCGCGTTCGCTGGCGGCCTGCGAAGGCGCGCTGCTGGTCGTCGATGCCGCACAGGGCGTGGAAGCGCAGAGCGTGGCGAACTGCTATACGGCGATCGATCTCGATCTCGAAGTCGTGCCCGTGCTGAACAAGATCGACCTGCCGGCGGCGGAACCCGATCGCGTCATCGCGCAGATCGAGGACATCATCGGGATCGAGGCGAAGGACGCCGTGCGCATGAGCGCGAAGACCGGGGAGAACGTGCGCGAGGCGCTGGAGAGAATCGTCCAGCGCATCCCGCCCCCTGAGGGCGATCCCGATGCGCCGCTGCAGGCGTCGATCGTCGATTCCTGGTTCGACAATTACGTCGGCGTCGTCTCGCTGGTGCGCATCGTGAACGGCCGGCTGAAGCCCGGCGAAAAGGTTCGCGTCATGTCCACCGGACGCGACCATCCCGTGACGAAGGTCGGACGCTTCACGCCGAAGATGACCGACCGCGCGGAACTGAAGGCCGGCGAGGTCGGCTTCGTGATCGCCGGCATCAAGGACATCGACGGTGCGCCGGTCGGCGACACGCTCACGCACCCGGACCGCCCGTGTGAAAAAGCGCTGCCCGGCTTCAAGCAGGTGCAGCCGCGCGTGTTCGCGGGCCTCTTCCCGATCAACGCCGACGATTACGAAGACCTGCGCGAGGCGCTCCGCAAGCTCAAGCTGAACGACTCGGCGCTGCACTTCGAACCGGAAACCTCCAACGCGCTCGGCTTCGGCTTCCGCTGCGGCTTCCTCGGCATGCTGCACATGGAAATCGTGCAGGAACGCCTGGAACGCGAGTACGAAATCGATCTCATCACGACCGCGCCGACCGTGATTTACGAAGTCGAAATCACCGATGGCAGCGTCGTGATGGTGGACAACCCCGCCAACCTGCCGCCGACGAATAAAATCGAGGAAATCCGCGAGCCCATCATCACCGCCAACATCCTCGTGCCCCAGGACTACATCGGCAACGTCATCAACCTGTGCATCGAGAAGCGCGGCGTGCAGACGCGCATGCACTACACCGGCTCGCAGGTGCAGCTCACCTACCAGCTGCCGATGAGCGAAGTCGTGCTGGATTTCTTCGACCGGCTCAAGTCGTGCAGCCGCGGCTTCGCGTCCTTCGATTACGAGTTCTCGCATTTCCAGGCGGCGCCGCTCATCAAGCTGGACCTGCTCATCAACGGAGAAAAGGTTGACGCGCTCAGTTCCATCGTGCACAAGGACCATGCCTTTCCGCGCGGCCGCGACCTGGCGGAAAAGATGAAGGAACTCATTCCGCGGCAGATGTTCGAAGTGGCTGTACAGGCCGCGATCGGCAGCCAGATCGTCGCGCGCACCAGCGTGAAGGCGATGCGCAAGAACGTCACGGCGAAATGCTACGGCGGCGACATCACGCGCAAGCGCAAGCTGCTCGAAAAACAGAAGGCCGGCAAGAAGCGCATGAAGCAGGTGGGCCGGGTGGAGATTCCGCAGGAAGCCTTCCTCGCCGTGCTGCAGGTCGGCAAGAAATAGGAGCAAGGCATGAGGATGGATTTTTCCCTGTTTTTCCTGGCGATGATCGTGCTGATGGGCGCGATCTGGCTGCTGGACGTGCTCTTCTGGGCGCCGAAACGGCGCGAGGCCGGCATCGAGAAGGAGCCCGTCGCGGTCGAATACGCGCGTTCGCTGTTCCCGGTGTTCCTGGTCATCTTCCTGTTGCGCTCGTTCGTTGCGGAACCGTTCAGGATTCCGTCATCGTCCATGGAGCCGACCCTGGAGCAGGGCGATTTCATCCTGGTCAACAAGTTCGCCTACGGCATTCGCCTGCCAATCGTCGGCACGACCGTGGTGGACATCGGCTTGCCTGAACGCGGCGACGTCGTGGTTTTCCGCTATCCCGTCGATCCGAGCCAGGATTACATCAAGCGGGTGATTGGTGTTCCCGGGGACGAGATCGCTTATGATCAAAAGCGGGTTTACGTGAACGGCGAGCCGCTGGAATTGCGGCCGGCAGGCGAACACGTCACGGAGAACGGCATGTCCGCGGACGTGTACGAGGAATTTCTCAACGGCGAATGGCATCGCCTTCTGAAAATGCCGCAGCGTTACGACCCGCGCAGGATGGTGGTGACCGTTCCGGAAGGGCATTATTTCGTGATGGGCGACAACCGCGACAACTCGAACGACAGCCGCGTGTGGGGCCTGGTTCCGGAAGAGAACCTCGTTGGCAAGGCGTTTTTCATCTGGATGAACTGGCATTTCGGCCAATGGCCGGAGTGGGGAAGGATCGGTTCCGTCATCGAATAACGAAATCAAGAGAATCCGTTGGAGGGACGTGTGATGTTGCAGCAGAAACGACAGCTTGGCATGACGTTCATGGGCTACGTGCTCCTGCTCGCCGTGATCGGTTTCTTCGCCGTCATGGCCATGAAACTCGTGCCGCTATACCTGGAATACCAGTCGATCGTGAGAATCATGGACGGGGTTGCCGCGGAAAGCGACGCGAACACCTCGCCTGTCTCGCTGCGCAGCACGATCGGCAAGCGCCTTGACGTGAACAATATCGTACGCGTCGGCCCGCGCGATTTCAGGATTCAGCGCGATGACGGCGAGGCGATGCTGACGATCGAATACGAAGCGCGCACCAAGTTCATCGGCAACCTGTGGTTCCTGCTTGAATTCGATCACGCCGTAGCACTTTGACTTCGATGGACGAAGCGGATCGTCTCGAGCGCAGGCTGAATTACCGGTTCCGTGACCGGGCATTGCTGGATTGCGCGCTCACGCACCGCAGCGTTCCGGGCGACAACAACGAACGGCTGGAATTCCTCGGCGACGCCGTGCTCGGCATGGTGGTCGCCGATTTTCTTTTCAGGAAACATGCCGGCCTGACGGAAGGTGACCTCAGCCGCCTGCGCGCCAGCCTCGTGAACCGCGACGCGCTGGCCGCCGCGGCACTTTCCCTCGATCTCGGCATCGCCATGCGCCTGGGTCCCGGCGAATTGAAGTCCGGCGGGTTCCGGCGCCGTTCGGTGCTTGCCGATGCGCTGGAAGCGATCATCGGCGCCGTGTACATCGACGGCGGCTTCGCTGCGGCGGCGGATTTCATTCACGGCGTGCTGGCCGGCCCGTTCGCGAACCTGCCCGATCCCGCCTCGCTCAAGGATCCGAAGACGCGCCTGCAGGAGCTCCTGCAGGAACGCGGCGTGGGCCTGCCGGAATATGCGACCGTGGACGTTTCGGGTCCCGCGCACAGGCAGGTTTTCCAGGTCGCATGCCGCGTGCCTTCGCTGTCGCTGGAATCGCAGGCAAGCGGCGGCAGCCGGCGCGCCGCGGAGCAGGCGGCGGCGGAAAAGATTCTCGCGGAGCTGAGCGGTGCCGTCTGACGACATGCGCGCGGGCCTGATCGGGCTCACGGGCCGGCCCAATGTCGGCAAGTCGACGCTGCTGAACGCGCTGGTCGGCCGCAAGATCAGCATCGTCACGCACAAGCCGCAGACCACGCGCCATCGCATCATGGGTGTGCGCCACGAAGCGGGCCACCAGTTCGTGTTCGTGGACACGCCGGGCATTCACCTCAAGGCGAAGCGCGCGCTCAACAGGACGTTGAACCGCTCCGCCAACGCCATTCTCGATGACGTCGACATCATCGTGTTTGTCATCGAGGCGCTGCGCTGGACGGAAGAAGACGACAATGTGTTGCGCCGGCTGCAAAAGCGCGGCAACGTCATCCTTGTCGTCAACAAGGTCGACCAGGTGAAGGACAAGGAACAGTTGCTGCCGTTTCTCGATGAAATGAACAGGCGCATGAACTTCGCCGCCGTGGTGCCGCTGTCCGCGCTCAAGGAAAGGAACCTGGAGCCGCTGCTCGACGAATTGCGCAGGCGCCTGCCGGAATCGCCGCCGTTCTTTCCGGAAGAACAGCACACGGATCGCAGTACGCAGTTCATGATTGCCGAAACGGTGCGCGAAAAACTCATGGAACGCCTGCACGAGGAACTGCCGTATTCGCTGACCGTTACGGTCGATCAGTTCGCCGACGAGCCGCCGAAAAAACCCGGCGGGGCCGGCCTGCTTCGCATCGGCGCAACCATCTGGGTGGAGCGCGAAGGCCAGAAGTCCATCGTCATCGGCAAGGGTGGCGAAATGCTGAAGCAGGTCGGGCGCGCGGCGCGCGAGTCGCTGGAAGCGCAGTTCGGACGCAAGGTTTTCCTTGAGCTGTGGGTGAAGCTTCGCGAGGCCTGGGCCGACGATCCGCGCCAGTTGCGCGAACTCGGGATCGATGAACAATAGCCGCCGCCTGCGGGTCGAACTTGAGCCCGCGTACGTGTTGCATCAGTTCGACTACCGCGATTCCAGCCGCATCGTCGAGTTTCTTGTTCGCGATCACGGCCGCGTTGCCGCGGTCGCGCGCGGCGCGAAGCGCGCCGGCAGCCGGCAGCGCGGCCTGTTGCAGCCGTTCCAGCCGCTGCTGCTGTCGTGGAGCGGGCGCGAGCTTGCCACGGTCACGGGGCTCGAGCCCGGCGGCATGCGCCATTCGCTGTCCGGCGAGGCGCTGCTCGCGGGTTTCTACCTGAACGAGCTGTGCCTGCGGCTGATCGCCGTGCACGACCCGCACCCCGAAATCTTCGCGCTTTACGCGGCGGCACTCGCCGAGTTGACAGAACGTCCTGTCGCGCCCGCCTTGCGGCGCTTCGAGCTGGGTTTGCTCGAAGCGCTGGGGTATGGTCTGAATCTCGCGGCCGACCCGCGCACGGGTGAAGCGGTGGAACCGGAAGCGCGCTATCTTTTTCACGTGGACAGCGGCCCGGAACGGGCGGCGGCCGGCGCGGAGCACGGCGTGCTGGTCGCAGGCAAAAGCCTGCTTGCCATGACGCGCGGCGATTTCGACGCGCCGGAGGTCGCGCGCGATGCGCAGCGTATCCTGCGCCAGGCGCTGGACCGTCATCTCGGCGGCAAGCCGCTGAAAAGCCGCGACGTGCTGCGCGAGATTAAAAGCCGAAAGTCGAAGGTCGAAGGTCGAAACCCGTGACGAGAGGGTTATCGAAGGAATGTGGAAGCGGCGTCCTGCCGCGAATATTCGCAGGTGAACGGCAATGAGCAAGTCGATCGATCTTGGTGTCAACATCGACCACGTCGCGACGCTTCGCCAGGCGCGCGGCGGCCGGTTTCCGTCCGTCATCGATGCGGCGGAGCTTGCCGTCGTCGCGGGCGCCGCCGGCATCACGATGCATCTGCGCGAGGATCGCCGCCACATCCAGGACCAGGACGTGCGCGACGTGCTCGCGAGCGTGCGCGTGCCGGTCAATCTCGAGATGGCGGTGACGGATGAAATGCTCGGCATCGCCTGCGAGCTGCGCGCGCCGCATTGCTGCCTGGTGCCGGAGCGGCGCGAGGAACTGACGACCGAAGGCGGGCTTGATGTCGCCGGCAATTCGGCGCGCATACGCGACGCGGCGGGACAGTTGCGGAACAACGGCTACCGCGTATCGCTGTTCATCGATCCCGATGTCGAGCAGGTGCGCGCGGCAAAGGACACCGGCGCGCCCGTCGTGGAATTGCACACCGGCGCGTATTCGAACGCCGAAGGCGACGGCATCGCCAACGAGCTGCTGCGCCTGAAGGTCGCGGCGGATGAGGCCGAACGCCTCGGGCTCATCGTGCATGCGGGGCATGGCCTGAACACGCACAACGTCGGTCCGGTCGCGCGGCTTTCGCAGATCAGCGAACTCAACATCGGTCATTCGATCGTTTCGCGCGCGATCTTCATCGGTCTCGACGAGGCGATTCGCGAAACGCTGCGCGCAATGCGGGACGCGCGGGCCTGATGATCTTCGGCATCGGCACCGATCTTTGCGAAATCGCGCGGATCGAAAAGACCTGGGCGCGATTCGGCGACCATTTCGTCGACCGCCTGCTCATGCCCGAGGAACGGGAGCAGTTCGAGCGCACGAAACGGAAGGTCCGGTTTCTCGCCATGCATTTCGCCGCCAAGGAAGCCATCGTGAAGGCCATGGGCACGGGATTCCGGCAGGGAATCTGGATACGCGACGTCGGTTTCGTGCAGGAGCCGTCCGGCAAGCCGGTGCCGGTCTTTTCCGAAAACGGCGCGCGCAAGTGCGCGGAACTCGGCGCCGGTGAAGGTTTCGTTTCGCTGACCGACGAGGCGGGGATGGTGGCTGCGTTTGCGGTGCTTCTGCGAAGGTAAGTCGAAAGGGAAGAGCAGATGTTCGTGTAGGAGCGCCCTCCCGGGCGCGAATTGATCGAATCGGCCGCGGGAGCGGCCTCCTACGACCTTCGACTTTCGGCCGGAACGATTTCTTCCCCCGCTTCTCCGCTTCCAGTATTCTCCGTTCGGTCGAAAAGGGTCCCCCCGCCATGGACATCGAACTCCTCCGCACTTTCGTCGAAGTTTACCGCTGCCGGCATTTCGGCAAGGCGGCGGATCGTTTGTACATCACGCAATCCGCCGTCAGCGCGCGCATACGCCAGCTCGAAACCACGCTCGGCTGCCAGTTGCTGGTCCGTGAGCGCAAGCAGGTGCAGCCCACCGCGGACGGCGAGCGTTTCCTGCGTCATGCCGAATCCCTGCTGAAGCAATGGGAGCGCGCGCGGCGCGACATGACGGAAAGCGCGGCGGGCGGATCGCCGCTGCGCGTCGGTGCGGTGCCGCCGCTGTGGGAAGCGCGCGGCCTGCGCTGGCTTGCGCGTTATCGTGCCCGCGGCGATGCAGAACGCGTGCGTTGCGAATCGCGGGAAACCGACCAGCTCATGCCGCGGCTGGTGGAAGGCGCGCTGGACCTGGTCCTGCAGTTCGACATGCCCCGCGGCACCGAGATCGAATACCGCCAGGTCGGCGAGCTGCGGCTGGTGCTGGCGGCGACGAAACCGAAGCTGGCGTTTCCTGACGCCCTGCAGGGAAATTACATCGAACTGGAGTGGGGCAGCGCCTTCAGCGCGGCGCAGGCCGCTTTCATGGAAGGCAGGGTGGCGTCACTGCGGATGGACGCGATGCACACGGCGATCGGCTGGCTGCGCGAGAACGACGGCGCGGCCTATCTGCCGGAAGACATCGTGCAACGCGACGCCTTCCTGCATCCGGTCGCCGGCGCGCCGGAATTCGTGCGCGAGATCCAGGCGGCGTGGTCGAATCGCGGCGAGCGGCGCGAGGCGATCGAAGCCTTTCTGAAAACGGGCGAGTGATCACGCGTCCAGGTGTGCGGGGACAGGCGACCCCTGACAATGCTTGCGCAGCGCATCTGGCCGCCCAACACAAAAAAATCCGGCCCGCGGGCCGGATTTTTCATGCAATGGACCAAAGAATCATTCGTCATCGAAACCGTCGGACAACTGCCGCTTCAGTTTCCGGTTCTCGAGGTAATCCTCCACCGAACGCCACGACGCCTTGTTGCTCCTGTGAGCCTTCGCGGCCCGGCGTCGCTCGGCGGCATCCTCGATGTAGCCGAACGGATCGACTTCGTTGTCGCCTTCGAAGTCGTCTTCGTTGAAGTCGTCGAAATCCCTGCCTTTTGTAACACCCATCGTTGCCTGCACCTCACTTTGTGTGTGGCGTGTAACGAAGCGAAAAAGGCTTCGCTCATGCCGCGCTGTATAACGGGCATGAGCGAATATTCAAAACGAAAAATTTTTCTCCATTCGATAAACGGAAGTTATTGTTCCATCGTTGTCTCGCGATGGTGATCACGCGCGAAGAACGTGTACATCGCCGGCACCACAAACAGGGTAAATGCCGTACCGATGGTCATGCCCGTCGCGATCACCAGGCCGATGCTGTAACGGCTCTCCGCACCCGCGCCGCTGGCGAGGATGAGCGGAAACACCGCGAGCACGATGGCCGCTGTCGTCATGAGGATGGGCCGCAGTCGAATCGACGCCGCCTCCTCGATCGCCTGGCGCACGCTCAGGCCCTTTTCTTCCTGCAGCTTGTTGGCGAACTCGACCATTAGAATGCCGTGCTTGGAGATCAATCCGATCAGCGTCACGAGGCCCACCTGCGTGTAGATGTTGATCGTCGCCGCACCCAGCGTCAGCGGGATCAATGCGCCGCACAAGGACATCGGCACCGACACCAGGATGATGAACGGATCGCGGAAGCTCTCGAACTGCGCGGCGAGCACCAGGTAGATCACGAGCAGCGCGAAGAAGAAGGTCAGCAGCAGCGCGGAGCCTTCCTCGACGAACTGGCGCGATTCGCCGGCGTAGTTCACGTAATAGCCTTCCGGGAAGATCTCCGCCGCCTTCTGCTCGAGGAAATCCAGCGCCTGGCCGAGCGACACGCCGGGACGCGGCACGCCCTGGATGGTCGCCGAGTTGAGCTGCTGGAACTGCGTCAGCTGGCTCGGCTGCGTGCGCTGCGAAAAGCTCACCACCGTCGAAAGCGGTACGGTTTCTCCCGTACTCGTACGGATGTAGTACTGGTTGAGCTGATCGCTCACGCGGCGGAACTCGTCGCGCACCTGCGGAATGACCTTGTAGCTGCGGCCTTCCAGGCTGAAGCGGTTGACGTAGCCACCGCCGAGCAGCGTCGCCAGCGACGAGCCGATGTCGCTCATGTCGATGCCGAGCTCGGCCGCCTTTTCGCGGTCGATGTGCATCTCGAGCTGCGGATTGTTGTACTTGAGATCCATGTCGATGTAGGCGAACAGGCCGCTTTGCTGCGCCGCCTGCATCAGCGACTGCGACACCTCGAAAATGTTCGCGAAGCGGTCGGTGGAGCTGACCACGAACTGCACCGGCATGCCGCTGGCGCCCGGCAGGGACGGGAAGCTGATGGCGACGGACTGCAGGCCGGCAACGCCGGCGAGGCGCTGTTGCAGGTCCTGCTGCACTTCGGCCTGGCTGCGCTCGCGTTCGCCCCACGGCTTGAGAATGAAGCCCGCGATCAGGCTGTTCACCGAACCCATGCCGTTGACCATGAAGTACGCATCCATCTCCTTGAGATCCTTGAAGATGCCGTCGATCTCGTTGGCGTATTCCTCCATGTATTCGTGCGTGGCATGGCGCGG
>DASVCH010000051.1:0-7890 GCA_036381715.1 Gammaproteobacteria bacterium
CCGGTGGTAAATCTGGCCATAAAAAATTGGAGAGGTGGCAGAGTGGTTGATTGCACCGGTCTTGAAAACCGGCAGGGGTTAGCGCCCCTCGAGGGTTCGAACCGAGGCGGCGAAGCGTAGCGTAGCCGCCGAGCTGGCCGCGTCGCAGGCGCGGTCAATCCCGCCCGGTGGTAAATCTGGCCATAAAAAATTGGAGAGGTGGCAGAGCGGTTGATTGCACCGGTCTTGAAAACCGGCAGGGGTTAGCGCCCCTCGAGGGTTCGAATCCCTCCCTCTCCGCCATTCACGCAATGCTCAATCCCCCTGTCCGCTATAAACGTGACAAATATTCAAATTCCGTTTTTCCAAAGAGTCCCGCTCCCGCCCCCGCCTCACCCTCACGCGTCCTCAAAATGTGAAGACATTCTGGAGTCCTGCTGGCGACGTTCCGCACGCGGGGAGTGATAGAATCGCGGCATGCAAAACCAGATTCCCGATCAGTCTCCCGCCAACTGGCTTGCGCGAGTTGCCGGCGCCATCGTCAGCATCATTATCATGGCTGGCCTGTTTTTCGTCGGCATCACGGTGTTCGCCGCCGTTGCGGGGCTCGCTTTCGTGGTCTTCGCCGTGCTTGCGCTGCGCGTGTGGTGGTTGCGTCGCAAGCTGCGGCGTGCGGCGCCCCGGCCGGAATCAGCGTCGCGCTCCGGCGGCGTGACACTGGAAGGCGAGTACGAGGAACGTTCTTCACGTCACCGGTAGTTCTTCCCCGCTCATGCCTTGCGCCGCCGGAATCCCAGCCACACGAGCGCGGTAACGAAAAGCAGCGACAATGTTCCGCCGCCATCGTCTCGCCCCATGGCCGGAGGCGGATCGTCATCCGTCGTGTCCGGCGTTCCCGCTTTCATTCGATGGACCGTACCCGTGCTGCCGGACGGCGCGCCGCTTTCGTTGGTGAGTACGTAGATTTCGCCGTCGCCGTCCTGGCCGATCCCGGTCAGGATCGCGCCGAGCGGTGCCATGTCGAACGCGTAAATCGTATCTTCCTGGAGATAGAAGAGCCGGCCTTCGCCGCCGAAGCCGACGTAGTCGCCGAACACGTACAGGCCCTCAAGGGCAGGAATCGCGCTGCCGCGATAGACGGCGCCGCCGATGACGGCGATGCCCTCGTCGTGATCGTATTCCGCGACCGGATCCGTCAACCCGCCGGGTGCGGCGGGATTTTCGATTTCCGTCGCGAATCCCGGCGAGGCGCCGTTCGGGTCGAAGAAGAAGCTGCCTTCCTTCCAGTTCCAGCCGTAGTTGGCGCCGGCTGCAAGCAGGTTGATTTCCTCGATGTCGTTCTGGCCGACGTCCGGCAGCCACATGTTGCCGGTTGCGGTATCGATGTGCAGCCGGAACGGGTTGCGCAGCCCGGTCGCGAAGATTTCGTCCGGCGGCGCCATGCCGACAAAAGGGTTGTCTGCGGGAATGCCGTAACTGCCATTGGCGCTGTTGTTCCCCGAGGGGTCGATGCGCAGCACAGCGCCGAGCACGTTGTTTTCCTCCTGGCCGTTGCCGCCGGGCGCGTGACCGGCTCCCTGGTCGTCCGCGGCGCCACCGTCTCCCAGCGTGATGTAAAGAAAGCCGTCGGCATCGAAGGCAAGCGCGCCGCCGTTGTGATTGGCCTGCGGCTGATCGATGCGAAGCAGTTCGCGCGCGCTGCCGGGATCCACGGCCGCGGTCGAAGCGGATGGCTGACTGACGGTCCATTCGATCACGACGCTTTGATGATCCGCGGTTTCGCCCGCGCCCAGCGTGGAGAAATCCGCCGCTCCCGTGACGGGCTCCGAGGTATAGGTGTAAACCAGTCCGTTGGCCTGGTAGTCGGGGTGAAACGCGAAGCCGAGCAGGCCGCGCTCGTCGTAAGCGGGATTGATGCCGACGAGACGGTCCGCGATGTCCATGAACACGCGCGTCTGTCCCGTACCGGTGTCGACCTCGTAAACCCGGCCTGCCTGGTCGACGACGTACAGAAAGCCGCTGCCAAGCGGGGACGCGACAGCCTGCAGGGGCAGTGCGGCAAAACCGTCAGCGATCACTTCAAGTTCGATGGCGATGCCGCCGGTTTGAATGTCTTCGGGAATGAGGCCGTCGCGTGCGTGGGCGGCCAGCGCAAAGCCGGCCGACACCGCGGCGGTCAGCGAGGCGACGAACAGCCGGAAATACGGACGGCGAACATTTGCAATTGCCACGGCAGGTTCTCCGATGTCGGCGCGACGACGCGCGGACGAGCGAAGATCAGCGCGCGGTCGAGACCTTGGTTGTGCGGTCGGCGGGTTCGGCTTTCAACAGGTCCGCGAATGCGGTATCGATGGATTCCGTGCGCAGGCGGACGAGCCGTTGATGAAGTTCGGTGGCGCCGATGCCTGGCGCCAGCTCCCGAATCAGGGTGGCGATACCGGTAATGCGCGCCGCCTGGAGCGATGAGCCGCGACGCACGCCATAACGGTCGCCTGGCAGAAGCGTCATGACCCCGTGTTCGGCTGCCGGCAGAAGTTTCGCGGCCATGACGCTATCGGCTACCGACGCGGGAAACACCTTGCGCGATTCGCCTGCCGCCACCAGCAGCTTGTCGCGGTCGTCGAGCAATGCCGCGAGGCGTTCCAGCAATGGATCTCGCGGTCCCGCGACGCTCAGGTTGACGATGTCCGCGTCGGAATCGAGCGCGTACGAAAGCGCCTTTGCGAGCGTAAAGCTGTTGCACATGGCTTGTTCGTTCGACGGACTTGGCTGCCAGCAGGCGCGCAACAGCAGAATGCGGGCATCCGGAGCGTAGCCGCCGATACCCTTGCCGTTGCCGCGGCGCGCGGCGATGACGCCGAGCACCGCGGTGCCGTGATGTTCGGCGGGGACGGCGGCGTCATTTTCGACCAGGTCGAAGGCCGTGACATCCGCACCCGAGAGGTCTTCATGCTGCAGGTCGGCGCCGGCGTCGATGATGGCGACCGTCACGCTTCTGCCCGACGCTTGTTGATACAGGCGTCCGGTTCTGCCCGGCATGGCTTCGACGCTGCTGAGCGGATCGCCCCGGCCCGCATCGTTTCTCGTATGAAAGAAGTTCAGCGGCTGCACGCTTTCCACGTCGGGATGCTTTGCCAGGGAAGCGATGATCCGGTTGCGCCGTTCGCCATCGGGTTCGTCCATGCGGAATACGAAGCAGTAAACGTCGAGCGCGGGAATGGGCCAGTCTTCTTCGAGCCGCAGGTCGAAGGCGTCTCCCATCGAAGCGACGATGGCCTGCGCGCGTTGCCGCTGCGCCTGCCGGATCTGTTCGGGCGCCGGCGGAAGGTAGTCAAGCCGTCCCGAGTGCGAGAGATCGGCAATGCCGGCCAGTGAATCGGCTTCCACGGTGACAAGGATGCGGTCGGGTGCTTCGTCCGTCGCGGTTTCGTTCGCGGCATGGAGGTTGACGCCGGCCGCGCACCCCCCAAGCAGGGCAAGCAGGAGCGTGGAAATGGTGCGGAAAATGTTGCGCATGGCGTCGTCGCGCCTGTTCACTCGCGGCGTTCCGGCGGCCGGATGCGTGCGGTTCGCGCGACCTGTGGATCGTTCCGCAGAGCGTTCACAAGACTGTTCGCGCTTTCGCCATCGGCGAGGCGGAACTCCAGCGTAATGTTGCCGCGTGCATCCGGTCCGGCGGCGATCGTGGCGTCGTATTTTTCCAGGATGCCGTAAAGCGACGACAGCGGGGCTTGCGGCGCCAGTTCGAATTCCATCGTCACGATGCCGGTCGCCGGCGGCACGGGGTCCGTGACGGTGTGATAACGCGGTGCGAAGGGCTGCCACGTCATGACGACGCCCAGCGTGGTCGCAAGCGCGAGCAACAGGCCCGCCGCCAGCGCGAAGCCGGTCATTTGCCGTTCCTTCCGGTCGGCGGCGATACGCTGCCTCAGGCCGGCGACCGGCGCCGCGCTCACGGGTTTCATGCGTGAACCGCGCAGGTGGCTTCCCAGCTGCGCCAGCCATTCGGCTTCGCCGCGGCAGCGTTCGCAGTCCTCGAGATGTGCCCGCACGATTTCCACGTCGCGGTCATGCAGTGACCGGTTGACGAACCACGGCAGCAGCCCGTCGATCTGTTGGCAGTGATGTTCGACATCCATCATTTCATCCTCGCGGTTCTGGCGTTCCCGTCAGCCGGCAGGAACTGTTTCAGCTTCCGGCGCGCGTTGAACATGCGCGTCTTGACGGTGTTCACCGGGCAATGCATGAGTTCGGCGATCTCCTGGTACGACAGTCCTTCGATGAAAGTCAGTTCCAGCACCATGCGCTGGTCGTCGGGCAGGGTCGCCAGGGCAATTTCCAGCCATTGGCGCAGTTCCAGCCTCGCGGCGTCGCCCAGTGCCGGCTCGGCGAGCCCTTCGAGTACGACGTCGGCGCTGCGTTCCGCGGCGCGCCATTTGCGTTCGCGAATTTTCAGGCCCTTGTTGCGCGCGATGCCCAGTATCCAGGTTGAAACTTTCGCCCGCGCGTTGTAGGTGTCCGCCTTGCGCCACACCAGGTAGAAGACTTCGTTGCATGCTTCGTCGAAGTCCTCCTCAGGGCAGCCGAGACGCGCCAGAAAACGGTGTATGCGCGGGCGATACTCGGCATACAGCCGCTCCAGGGCCTGCGTGTCGCCGCGCGTCACCCGGGCGATCAACCGGCGTTCCAGATCCTCGTGCAAGCTCGCCACCCGTCCGGTTTCAGGTCTCGACCGTTGATTCCCTTGGCTGTAAAGAAAGTTCATGGGCACGTCGTTCGTCAGAGGATCCGGAACGGCATCGCCAGCCGCAGCAGCCATTGCTCGCGGTCAATGCCGCCGTAAAAGCCTTCGATGTCCTCGCCGGCGTAGGTGTAGCCGAGCTGCCAGTCCGCCTTCCCGAATCGGCCGTGCAGGCCGGCGGTGATGAACCGGTAGCTGCCGATGCGGTCGGCCTTGCTCGCACCGATGCCCAGCGATCCGTAAAGGCCGCTGCCGAGATCCTGGCGCCAGCCGACCACGAGGCGGTCCGCGTCGTAACGGAAAAACCGGTCCCTGTAAGCGTAGTAATACGGCCTGTCGCGCTCGTGGGCGAGTTCGGCCTCGAAGGCGCCGTAGCGGTAGCGAAGACCGATGCCCTGGTGGCCGAGCCGGCTGTCGCCGGCATCGAGACGGTAGTCGAGCAGTTCGACGGCGAAGCGGTGGCTGCCGAAGGTGCGCGCGTAACCCGCGAACGTATGCAGGGCGCGGACTGGCGCGTCCGGCAGCGCGTTGCCGTCGCCATGACTGAAAAGCCATTCGCCGCCGGCAAAAAAACCGTTCGAGTGCGCGTAGATCAATCCCGCGCTCAACAACCCCTCGTTGTTGCCGTAGTTGATGCCGTCCACGGCGCGTCCGTTTTCGATGGCAACGAAGCCGGAAAGTGTCTCGCTTCGATAGGCGGGCGGGGCTTCGAGCGGATTTGCGGCCTGTAGAAGCGCCAGCGCGGCAAGCAGTTCAATCACGCATACCTCGGATCGTTCACAGTCGTGGATCGATACTTTACTTTAGCGTGTTTGGCGCGGGACCGCTGGCTGCGGAATAAACGGCGGAACGCTTGTTCGCGTTTCCCTGCGACCATGCTCCGGAAACAAGAAAGCCCCGGCAGTGCCGGGGCCTGATTGCGCTCCGTTTCGATTTTACAATTCGCCCGCGTCCTTGAGCGCCTGCAACAGCGCACGCAGCGCTTCCGGCGAATTCTGCGGCTTGCCTCCACCCTCCTGGCTGCCTTCGTTGACGCCGTGACATGACGTGCAGACGCGCACTTCCCCCGGCTGGAAGGTGAGCCAGTAGCGTTCGCGCACCACCGGATCGCCGTCATCGTCCGTCGTCTGCCAGGTCATGGCGCGACGGGCGGGAACGAGTGCGGCGACGGAGCCATCCTCGAAGATCGGTACCGCGCCGACAGGCGCATCCGGACCGACGTCGAGGTTGTGCGAGAACGGTTCGCTTCCCATTGCCAATGGCTTCGGCTGTACGCGGCGGCCGTTGTCGCTGACGAATCCGCCGTTCTCGAAATCCGCGAATTTCAGGTAGCCGCGCAGGTAGTCGCCGCGCATCAGTTGCAGGTAGCTGATGGGATAGAGCTTCGTTTCGCCTTCCACGTAATCGGCGCGCACCGACATCTCGTGCCGCGCGCCGTCCTTCTCCACGACGAGATTGAAAGGCTGCGTGGTATCCGCGTCGTCACGCACGGTGGCGTTGCGGATCACGATCGCGGCAAGCCCGTTGGTTTCCAGGTATTGCCGGAACTGCCCAGGCGTAACGCCGGCCGCTTCGAACATTTCCAGTTCCGGGGTCTCGAAGGGCGGCGCATCGGGCACGATCGGCGGCACGCGCGCGATGACTTCCTGCGGCTCGATCTCCCACAGGCGGCCGGAGAATTCCTGGAGGCCCTGCGCGCCTTCCTCGACCCAGAAGTCGAGCGTTCGCTCGATGCCCGTATCGAGAAACGCGTCCTTCGGTTCGTAGAAGCCGGTGTCGGGATTTTTTTCAAGCACGCGCAAGGTGAAATCGTACGCGTCGAATCCCGTTTCCTCCGTGCCGCGCGGGTCCTTTGAAACCGCGGCGATCAGGCGCCCGTCCGAAAGGAAAAGCGGATCGCGGTAGATGCGTTCGTCGTCTTCGGCGGTGAGGAAACGGTAGCTCACGGCACTGCCGTTTTCGTGCAAATGCGGCTTCGCTGCCGTGTTCTCGTCGATGAACTGCAGGATGCGGCCGGATTTGTGCGTGCCGAACTCGGGCGCGAGCACGCCGGTGACGATCTCGAAACCGGTTTCCGGATCGTCATGCACGTCGTTCAGGAAGAAGCCGTTCGCTTCCTTGATGCGGACAGCCGTTTCCTCGACGTTGCTGAGCGCGTCATCCTCGTAATAGGAGCGCAGCACGAAACCGCCGTTTTCATGCAGGCCGGTGTGACGGTAGGTTTCGCAGCGCTCGCCGTCCTGGCGGATCTGCCAGGGCAGGAAGTGATTGAAGATGAGGTAGTTGAACCTGCCGTGCTCGTTTCCGGGCACGGCGAAGGGAATCTCGTGCACGCCGCCGCCTTCGGCAGTGAACGTTCCGGCAACCGTCCGGACATTGCCTTCGTCGTCGCGCTTGCCGCCCCAGTTGTAGAACGGATTGCCCTTGTTCGGTTCCGGGAACGTGCCATTGACTTCGGCTGCCGCGGCGAGGTGCCGTTCATCGCCGCTTGCCGCGTACGCTTCCAGTTGATCGCGCACGGCATCTTCCATGAGCACGTAGTCATCGGGGCCGACATCGTCTTCCGATGCGTACGTGTAGATGCCCCAATAGTCCTCGAAATCCGGGTTCATGCCCTTGATCATCGAGTTCGACCCCTGCTGGTCGGACTGCAGGTGATCCCAGCGCGTGAAGATCAGGTGACCGCGCGGCGTGACCTTCGGCCCGAAGTCGCCGGACGGGCTGTGATCCATGAGCGTGACCTCGCCCGTTGCGCGGTCGAGCTTCCAGAGGCCCGTATTGATCGGCAGCGATTCGTACTCGTCGCGCTGCGGGTAATGCGCCGGATTGCCCGTGACGGTCCTGTCGGAGATGAAGAAGATTTCGTTGTCGTTCGACCCGTAGACGCCGTCGACATTGTTGAAGTCCGGCTGGCCTGCGACTTTCGTCAGCAACGGCGTGTCGTCGGGATCGAGGCCGGTGAGTTCGTAGAGCTGCCATTTCGCGTCGGCGGGAGCGAGCGGTTCATGCTGCGCGGGAACGGTGCCGTACGTCATGCTGAACAGGATCCGGTCTGCGTCCCAGTGCACGATGGGCCGGCGCACGACGTAGCCGTTCACCAGCAGGCCGTTGCCATCGACGGTGAACGCGCCGTTCTCGTTGCAGATGGCGTTGCCGCCGGCGTCGCAGCC
>DASVCH010000052.1:0-9360 GCA_036381715.1 Gammaproteobacteria bacterium
TTCGCCGCATTGCGGGACAATCCCGAATTCGTCGCATTGCTCGGCCGTTTCGGGGACGCCGAGCCCGATTCGCGGTAAGCACTGGACAGCCGGATACGCATCAGTTTCAATGCGCGCATGCCGCTCGCTTCCGATACGCACCGTTTCCCGTCGTCGCCGCAGCACGATGCGGCCGACCTGATCCTGCTGTTCAATTCCACCTTCGGACTGGTCGAGAACACCATCCTGGTGCGCAACACGAGCTTCCCGTTCGACGGCGGTCCGGACGACAACGCCGACGAGCCTGTCTATCTGCCCGAAGACGCGGAGTGCCCCCGCAATCGCATCGTGTTCGCGCACGGTTTCTTCGCCAGCGCCTTGCATGAGATCGCGCACTGGTGCGTGGCCGGTCCCGGCCGGCGGCAGTTCGTCGACTACGGATACTGGTACCAGCCCGACAGCCGCGACGCGGCGGGACAGAAACTGTTCGAGCGGGTCGAACTGAAGCCGCAGGCCATTGAATGGGCGTTCAGCATCGCGGCCGGATCCGAATTCGACGTGAGCGTCGACAATCTTTCCGGCATCGAGATCGATCGCGCGGCGTTCCGGAAAAAGGTGCACGCCGAACTGCAACGCTTCGCCGCGAACGGCTTTCCGCCGCGCGCGCAACAGTTCATCGACGTACTCGGCCGTCACTACCGCCAGGAATTCCGGATTCCGCCGGATGCCTGAAGCGCAGGGCTTCGACGTCGCCGTCGTCGGCGGCGGCGCGGCCGGGTTGATGTGCGCGATCGAATGCGGCAAGCGCGGCCGGCGGACGATCGTTCTCGATCACGCCAACCGCATCGGCAAGAAGATTCTCCTTTCCGGCGGCGGGCGCTGCAATTTCACCAACGTCAACGCCGCTCCCACGAACTACCTTTCGTCGAACCCGCATTTCGCCAAGTCCGCGCTGGCGCGCTACACGCCGGCGGATTTCGTCGCGCTCGTCGAAAAGCACGGTATCGCGTATCACGAGAAGAAACTCGGCCAGCTGTTCTGCGATGGATCCGCAAAAGCGATCGTGCAGATGCTGGCCGACGAATGCCGTACCAACGGCGTGCAGATACTCACGCGCTGCGCGACGGACGCCCTCGTTCACGACGGCGAGGCGTTCGAACTGCAGACCGGGCGCGGCACGTTCCGTTGCGCGTCGCTCGTGATCGCCTCCGGCGGCCTGTCGTTCCCGACCATGGGCGCGTCGGATTTCGGTTACCGCATCGCGCGCCAGTTCGGTCTCGACGTGCTGCCGACGCGCGCCGCGCTCGTGCCGCTCACGCTCGCCGGCGACGATCTTGCGCTCGCGAACGAAATCGCGGGCGTTTCCATCGACAGCACGGCGAGTGCGGGAAACGCGCGCTTTCGCGAAAACCTCCTGTTCACGCACCGCGGCCTGAGCGGCCCGGCCATCCTGCAGGCGTCGTCGTACTGGCATGACGGCGGCGCGCTTCACCTCAATCTGCTGCCCGGCCTCGACGCCGGCGAATGGCTGCGTTCCATGAAGCGCGAACGCGGCCGCGCAAGACTGAAAACCGCCCTGGCGGAGAAACTGCCGAACCGTTTCGTGGACGAGATCGAAAACCGGTGGTTCGACAACCGCATTCTCGCCGAATGCAGCGATGCGACGCTGAATACGCTGGGTGCGCGGCTGAACGCGTGGCGCGTGCATCCGGATGGCAGCGAAGGTTACCGGACCGCCGAAGTCACGCTGGGCGGCGTGAACACGGACGAGCTCTCTTCGAAGACCATGGAATCGAAACGCGTCCCCGGACTGTTCTTCATCGGCGAAGTCGTCGACGTGACCGGCTGGCTCGGCGGCTACAATTTCCAGTGGGCCTGGGCTTCGGGCTGGAGTGCCGGACAGGTCGCGTAATTCGACATCCCTTCCTCGCGATATGGCACGCCGGTTGCATCACTATTCATTGCCCCGCCGGTGAACGCCGCTGCGGGGCCGCGATTCCGCCGCCCGCCGTTCCGTTGCCGGGACGGCGGCCGGAAATCACGTTCCGCTCGTGGAACGGCATCGATGGGGGAGAACACGGTGAACGACTTTCAGACCGCACTGCGCAGCCTCGTGCGCACGCCGGGCGCCGTACTGGCGATCGTGCTGATACTTGGTCTCGGCATCGGCGTGAACGCGAGTGTGTTCAGTCTTTACAAGGCGGTGCTGCTGGACTCGCTGTTCTTCGGCGCCAGCGACGATCTCGTCCTGCTCGAGCAGCGCATCGAGACCGAAGGTTCCTACGGCCTGCCGTTTTCCGTGAAGGAAGTCGCCGATTACCGCAACATGAGCGAAAGCCTCGTGGCGGTCGAAGAACTGCACAGCATGTCCTTCACGCTGCTCGGCCTTGCCGAGCCGCATCGGATTCAGACCGACGTCGTCTCCGCCGGGTTCTTCGACATGCTCGACATCCGGCCGCTGCTGGGCCGCACGTTCCGGCCGGACGAGGATGCGCCCGGGTCGGCGCCGACCATCGTGTTGAGTCACCGCTTCTGGAAGGAGAAGGCGGGTGGCGATCCCGCCATCATCGGCCGTTCGCTGGTGATGAACGACAAGGCGCACGAAGTGATCGGCGTGCTGGCGCCGAACATGGATCTTGATTCGACGGACGCCTACGTCACCACGCCGCATTGTCCCACGCGCTCCAGCGAAATGATGATCGGCAATCGTGATATGCGCATGATGTCCGTGCTCGCGCGCAAACAGCCCGGCGTCTCGATGACGCAGCTGCGCGCGGAGCTGAACACGATCGCGGACCGCCTCGCCGTCGAACACCCGGAAAGCTATCCGGATGGCGGCCGCTACACGGTGCGCGCGGAACGGCTGCACGAGGCGATCTCCGGTTCGTTCCGCAACACCGGCCTGCTGCTGATGCTGGTTTCCGGCCTGATCCTGCTGGCCGCACTGGCGAACGTTTCCAACCTCACGCTGGCGCGGACGGCGCGCATGGAAAACGAACTGAGCGTACGCGCCGCCCTCGGCGCGTCGCGGGCGCGCCTCGCGCGCCTGCTGGTGGTGGAGCACGCG
The DNA here is from genome assembly GCA_036381715.1 of Gammaproteobacteria bacterium. Classification (GTDB taxonomy): domain Bacteria; phylum Pseudomonadota; class Gammaproteobacteria; order Natronospirales; family JAJUFS01; genus JAJUFS01. Next base: position 3,047 of record DASVCH010000052.1, read on the forward strand.
CTGCTTGGCCTGGCCGGCGGTCTCGCCGGCATCGGCTTCGCGGCGCTGACCACGAAGCTGCTGGCGCAGTTCGCGACGCGTCTCAATCCGCTCGCCGCGCGCGCCACGGTGGATGTCGAAGTGCTCGCCTATGCCATGCTGCTGGCGCTGATTGTCGGCATCGCCGCCGGCGTGCTGCCGGTCATGCGTCTTGGCCGCAACGCACAGCCGCTGCACGCGCAGACGGGCGCACGCAGCGCCACCGCTTCAGTGCATTCGCGGCGAACGCGCGACGGTCTGATCGTCGTGCAGATCGCGCTCACGCTGGTCGTGCTGACGGCGTCGCTGATGATGCTGCGCAGCCTGGCGAATCTGAACAGCGTAAAACCCGGCTTCACCGTCGAGAACGTACTGACGGCGCGCGTGACGCTCAATCCGGCGCGTTATCCGGATGCCGCGGCCAGGATCGCGTTTGCCAGTCGCCTGCTGGAGCGGTTGCGCGCGGCTCCCGGCGTCACGCATGCCGGCCTCGCTTCCGTGATGCCGATGGAGTCGAACGAAGCGTTCAACAGCACGCGGATCACGTTGCCGGACCAGCCGAACCGCGACAGCGGCGCGCTGCCTGTCGTGGATTATCGCGTCGCGGGCGAACGCTACTTCGACACGATGAACATCCCGCTGCTGCGCGGCCGCGTTTTCGAACGCCGCGATGACGCGAACTCGCTCCCGGTAGCCGTCGTCAACCGCACGCTTGCCGAAGCGCTCTGGCCGAACGAGGATGCCGTCGGCAGGCGCATTCACCCGGAACAGTCCATGTTCATCGGCGGCGACACGGTCGCCTGGGAAATCGTCGGCGTGGTGGACGACGTGCGGCAGTACGGCCCGCGCCAGCCGGAAGGTCCCGCGATGTACGTGCCCGTGCGCCAGGCGGGTTTCTTCGGACGCGTCGCGCTTCGCGGCAGCGGCGGCATGCACGGCCTGCGCAACGTGCTGCGGGACGCCTTGCGCGACATCGATCCGCAGCAGCCGGTCGATCGCGTGATGACGATGACGAAAATCCGGTCCGTCGCCGTCGAATCGACGGAACTGCTGGCGCTGCTGCTCAACATCTTCGCCGCGTTGGTGCTGGCCATCGCGACGGTCGGCCTTGGCGGGCTGATCGCGTTCAACGTCACGCAGCGCCTGCGCGAATTCAGCATCCGCCTCGCGGTGGGCGCGCGGTATGGCGACCTTTACCGCCTGGTATTGCGTTACTCGACGTGGCTGTTGCTGCTCGGCAGCGCCGCGGGTCTTGTTGGCGCGCTGCTCATCGGCCGCGGCCTGCAGGAGTATCTCTACGATGTGGAGCCGCTCGATCCTTTCAGCGTCGCGCTGGCTGTCGTGCTGTTGTTCGTCATCGGCAGCGTTGCCGTGCTGATTCCCGCGCGCCGCCTCGGCAAGCTGCAGCCTTCCGAAATCCTGTCGGAGCAGTGAGACAGGCGCAAGGGAAAACTACTTTTCCGCGTCGCCGTTTCCGGCCGCCGGCAACGACGCGTAATAAAGCGCGACCGCGCGCACGTCTTCTTCCGCCATCCGCCGCGTCACCGTGTTCATGATGTGCGCGTAGGGCGTGCCGCCGCGCGTGCCCGCCTTGAAAAGTTCCAGTTGCAGGACCAGGTAGTCCGCGTACTGCCCTGCCAGGTCCGGGTACATCGGATTCCGCTCGCCGCCGGGGCCGTGACACTGGCTGCACGCAGGAACGCCGCGTTCGGGAATGCCGGCTGCGGCAATGAGGCTGCCGCGAGCGATAGCCGCGTTGTCCGGGGACGTTCTGCTGTTCCCGTCCGCCGGCAAGCCGGCGTACCAGGCGGCGAGCGCGCGCAAGGTCCGGTCATCGAGATTTGCCGCCGCCGGCTGCATGATGCCGCTGTGTCTTGTGCCGTTGGCGAACGCCTGCAGGCTGGCAAGGAGATAGGCCTCGCTTTGTCCCGCGAGTTTCGGGAACGCGCCTTCGCCGCGGCCCCTGCCGTCGAAACCGTGGCAGCGCGCGCAGTCGGCAATCGCGGGAGACAGTTCGTCCGCGAGCGCGCTCAGTTCGATGGCCGGTATTTCCTCTTCCGTGAAACCGAAGGCGGGACCGTACGCGAGACGGTCGTATTCTTCCGGCGACATGTCGGGCAGTTTTTCCAGGAAACTCACCATCGCCCGGATTTCATCGTCGCGTTGCAAGGCGGGCCATGCGGGCATGCCGGTGTACTTGATGCCGTGCTTGACGATCCAGAACATCTCCTCGGCATTCCAGCGGGAAAACCTTTCGGAATACAGCGGCGGCGTGGGTGTCATCTGCCGCGACACGACGGAGCGGCGATGTCCGGGCGCGCCGTGACAGGGCGCGCAACCGGTCGCGTAGTGTCCCGCGCCTTTCAGCACGAGCGCGGGATCGCCGCTGGGGGAAACGGCGACGCCGCCGGATTGCAGCTCGACCGCGTTGCGCTTCGCGAAATCCAGGAACAGGTAGGTGAGCTGCGTGTGGCCGGAACTTGCCGCGACCGACACCAGTCCCGACCACGCGACCAGCAGTGCGCCGCCCGCGATGACAACGGCAAGTATCGCTGCACGGAACAGCGCGCGTTTCCACGTGCCGCCCGTCACGCCGCGCGCGAATTCCCGCAGCTCGTCAACCGGCCGAAACGGCATCGCCCCTTTCCTTCAACAGTCCCGAAACGCGATAAAGCGCGCCGGCGAGATAGGCCGCGCCGCCGGCGAGCAGCATGATCACGCCGCCAAGATGCTGGTCCTCGAGCGGCGTGAGTCCGAATGCCGCCTGTATGCCGTGCACGTAAAGCGGCCGGCCGGCGAGCGCGAGCAGCACGCCGAGCAGGGTCATGTGCATGGACGCGAGCAGCAGTCCGCTCACGCCGGCGACCGCACGCTCGCGCCGTTGCACGCGCGAACCGCCGAGCGCGGACATCCAGACCAGCAGGCCCGCGCCAAGAAAACTCGCCTGTTCGATGACGAGCATCGCGGCGGATCCGCGTGCGAGGTGATGCAGGGCCGGCGCATGCCAGGCCCAGACAACGACAAGCTCGATGATCGATGCCGGAATGGGCGAAAACGTTTTCGGCGCGCGAGGCACGGGATCGAAACGATCGCCGGCAATGCCGATCGCAAGCAGGGGCGCGGCGATAGCGATGACCGCAACGTGCATGAGCATGTGCGCGGAGAACAGCCGGCGGCTGAGTTCCGGCAACGGACCGGACCACGCCGCGGCGAGGACCGCGAATCCGGCGAGGAGCACCCAGCCGCGCGCTGTCATCGGCAGCTCCCGATGAACACGGCCGCAAGCGCGACATACACGGTGGCAATGAAACTCAGTCCGCACAGCAGCAGTGTCGCGAAACCGAGAAAGCGATGACGGTCCGCGGGCGTATCGCGGTCATGCGGCAAGCCGGCGTTGCCGTAGCGGTGATGCCGGTACGCGCGCCATCCGATCGCGATGATCGCCGCCAGTGCGAGCACGGTGTAGATCGCGACAGCGATCCGGACGGGCGACACGGCAGCGCTGCGTTCCATCACCTTCGCGCACCAGGTTGCAGCGGTAACGTAGGACAGCATGAAGTGCGCGAACCAGACGGCGGGAGCGGCGGGCAGCCACCACAGGCTTTCATTCTTTTCGGATGGAGATGCGTTCATGGCGCCGCCCCGTCCACCCGCGGAAAGCCGGCGATGACCGCAACCGTCACCAGTACGGTAATCAGCACGAAATGCCAGTACAGCGCGACGTTGCGGATCTCGATGTCATGGTTCGCCGTCATGCGTTGCGCCGCGCGCCGCGCGATGCAGTAAAGCTGCATGAGGCAGCCGACGGCCGTGTGGATCGCCGTCCAGATCACAAGCACCCAGACGATGGCGGGATACACGTGCGCCGTCGGATCCATGTTCGCGACATGCGGTCCGGCGAGAATCGCAAGCGTTGCCGCAAGGGCAAGCAATGCCGCGAACGCCAGTGCGGCGTGAAGGAAAACGCCGCGATCGTGTGCGTTCCAGCGTCTTGCCAGCAGCGTAAGCAGCCATGAAAAAAACACGCTCGCGAGCGCGACCAGCGGCCAGGCCGCGCCGGGGCCGGCGTCTTCGGGCGGAAAATTCTCGTGGACTGTCCAGAAGAAGAAATACCCGAACACGAGACTGAAGAACGCCGTCATGATCCCGATCATGGTGATGAGCGTCGCCCACCAGCCCACCGATTCCCTTCCCGAGGAATACAGCGGCAGCACGAGGCCGTTGCCGACGTTCTTCTCGGGCTTCTCCGGCACGACGGCCGTGCCCGTCCACAGCCAGTAAACGATCACCGCCAGCGCCAGCAGCGCGCTCACGCCCGCGGCGACATACAGCTTGTACGTCGGAAAGATGAAGGCACCGCCCGTGAACACCGCCGCAAGCAGCGGCAGGAAACTCGGTCCCGGCACGCGCAGGCATTGCGTCGGCACCGCGTCGATCGTGGACGTCAGCAGCGTTTCGCGCTTGCCTTCCTCGGCATCGGCAAGATAGCCGCGCCCCTCGGTGATGTGTTCCAGCAGACCGGGCTGTTCCCACAGCGGGTAGCGGCTGTGAACGTCGGGAATCGAACGCATGCCCCAGGGCCGGATCGGCATCCTGATCGCCCACTCCAGGGTGCCGGCGTTCCAGGGATTGCTGGGCGAGTTCGAATGGCTGAGCCTGGAGTGCACGACGTTGACGACGAACACGAGCACGCCCGCGGCAAGCGCGAACGCGCCGACGGTCGAGACCATGTTCAGGGTGTCGAAGCCGAGCCCTTCCGGATACGTGTAAACGCGGCGCGGCATGCCGGCGAGGCCGGTGATGTGCATCGGCAGGAAGGCGACATTGAAGCCCGCGAACATCAGCCAGAACGAAAGCTTGCCGAGACGTTCCGACAGGCGCTTGCCGGTCGCCAGCGGAAAGAAGTAGCAGAAACCCGCGGCGACCGGAAACAGCATGCCGCCGATCAGCACGTAATGCAGGTGCGCGACAATGAAATAGGTATCGTGCGCCTGGAAATCGAACGGCGCGATCGCGACCATCACGCCGGTCAGCCCGCCGAGCACGAAAATCGCGAGCGCGCCGGCGACGAACAGCATCGGCACGGAGCGCACGAAGCGCCCGGCGAGAATAGTGGCGAGAAAACAGAAGATCTGCACACCGGTCGGAATCGCGACCGCTTCGGACGCGGCCGAAAAGAATCCCAGCGAAATGTTCGGCAGGCCCGTGGTGAACATGTGATGCACCCACAGCCCGAAGCTGATGAAGCCGGTGCCGATCGCCGCCAGCACCACCCAGCTGTAGCCGACGACCGGGCGCTGCGCGGCGGTCGGCACGATCATCGCGACCAGCGCGATCGCGGGCAGGAAGATGATGTAAACCTCGGGATGGCCGAAAATCCAGAAAAGATGCTGCCACAGCAGCGGATCGCCGCCGCGCGACGCGTCGAAGAACGGCCAGTCGAAAGCGCGTTCGAGTTCGAACAACAGGTCGCCGGCGATCAGCGGCGGAAACGCGAACAGGATCATGCCCGCGACCACCAGGATGTACCACGCGTACAGCGGCATGAGGTTGATGCGCATGCCGGGCGCACGCGTGCGAAGCACCGAGATGATGAGTTCCACCGCCGCCGCGATCGAGGCGATCTCGATGAAGCTCAATCCGAGCAGCCAGATGTCGTTGCCGATGCCTTCCTGGTAAAGCGTGGTCAGCGGCGGATACATGAACCAGCCGCCCCGCGGCGCGACGTCGAAGAAGATCGAGCCGCACACGAACACGCCGCCGATCGCGAAGCACCAGAAACCGTAGGTCGAAAGCCTGGGCAGCGGCAGCTCGCGCGCGCCGAGCATGCCGGGCAGGATCATGATGGAGAACGCCTCGAAGATCGGTACGGCGAACAGGAACATCATCACCGAGCCGTGCAGCGTGAAGACCTGGTTGTACATGTCCGCGGAAAGGAAATCGTTCTCGGGCACCGCGAGCTGCACGCGCATCAGCAGCGCAAGCACGCCGGCGAACAGGAAGAACCCGAACGACGTGACCACGTACCATGTGCCGACCTGGGTATTGTTCACCGCCGACCAGTAACGCCAGCCCGGCGGCGTCCGCCACGGCTTCGCGAGGCGCTCTTCCTGCGTCACGGATTCCCGGTCCGTCATTGCAATCCGTCCAGGTAAGCGGCGATCGCGCGCAGGTCGTCGTCCGGCAGCATGCCGAAGGCGGGCATGTGAACGTCCGGCTTGATGGCCTTCGGATGATCGATCCAGTTGCGGAAATCGGCAGGCGAGGTGGCGAGCGTGCCCGCCGCGATCCCGATG
>DASVCH010000053.1:0-7316 GCA_036381715.1 Gammaproteobacteria bacterium
AGCCGCGACCAGCGCGGTGTGCGCAGGCAGGGTTTTCGCGATCACCAGGAGGCCGGACGTCTCCTTGTCCAGGCGATGCACGATGCCGGCGCGCGGAACGTTCACCAGCGCCGGCGCGTGATGCAGCAGCGCGTTCTGCAACGTGGCGTCGGGATTGCCCGCGCCGGGATGCACGACAAGCCCGGGCGGCTTGTTGACGACCAGCAAGTCGTCGTCTTCGAACACGACGTCGAGCGGAATCTCCTGCGGCGCCATCGCGACTTCCGCGACGGCCTCCGCCACGACGGACCACGGCTCGCCGCCATTGACGATGTCGCGCGGCCGCGGCGTCATGCCCGCGAGCCGCACCTGGCCTGCGTCGATCCACGTCTTGATACGCGAGCGCGAATATTCCGGGAGCAGCCGCGCCAGCGCCTGGTCCAGGCGCTGGCCGTGAAACTCGGCGGGAATGATGCCTTCATGGCGAACGGTGTCAATCAACAACATCTCCTTCACGCGGCCAAAATCCGCCATTTCTCCGCAGTTTAACCGACCGGCAGTTAGGCTGGCAGGCGGGCTGCGGTTATACTGCGCGCCTCATGCCGCGGCCTTTGAATGCCGCGGCAACTTCACAATGCCGACAACAGCAGAAGTCACCCGCATGATCCGACGCACGACCCTCCTCGCCTGTCTCGCCCTGCTGGCCGCCTGCGCGTCCGCGCCGCAGGAACGCATCATCGAACCCGCCGACGTGCTTTACCGCGAGGCGCACGAAAGCCTGCGGAACGGCAATTACCTGCATGCCGAGGGAGAGCTGCGGGAAATCATGTCGCATTATCCGTTCACGGATTTTTCCGTGCAGGCGCATCTCGATGTGCTGCACGTGCTGCTGCAACTCAACCGCCCCGAGGAACTTGCCGAGGAAGCGGACCGCTTCATCCGGGAGAATCCGCGCCATCCCGAGATCGACTACGTCTATTACATGAGGGGTCTCGCGTTCTATCAGCCCCTGACCAATGTCCTGCGCGAGTTCGCCGACATCGACGCCGCGAGCCAGGACGTTGAAAACGCGAAGACGGCGTTCCGCAATTTCAGCCAGCTTGTGACGCGGTTTCCGGACAGCACCTACTCGAAGGATGCGCGGCTGCGCATGATCGAGCTGAAAAACCGCATCGCGCGGCACGAAATCTACGTCGCCGAGTACTACATGCGCCGCGGCGCATGGGTTTCAGCCCTGCAGAACGCCTATCACGTGCTGAAGGAATTCCAGGGCACGGCAGCCGAGATCGATGCGCTGATGGTGATGGCGCGAAGCTATGAAGCGCTGGGACTGGAAAAGCTCGCGGAAACGCCGCGCCGGATTCTTGCCGCAAACCCGGACCGTGAACCGATGGTGCTGGGCAAGGACTGATTCTTCGCATGGCTGCAAGGCCGCAGCCCCACATCAATCCTTCAGGGCGTGACGATAGCCTGACGTGATCGGGTAGCGGCGTTCGCGTCCGAAGGCGCGCCGGCTGATCTTGATGCCGGGCGGCGCCTGGCGGCGCTTGTATTCGTTGTGGCTGACCAGGTTCAGCACCCGGCTGACAATGGCGGCGTCGAATCCCCTGGCGACGATTTCATCAAAGCCGAGATCGTCCTCGATGTACGCCTCGAGGATCGGATCGAGGATTTCGTAGGGGGGCAGCGAATCGCTGTCTTTCTGATCGGCACGCAGCTCGGCGGACGGCGGCCGTTCGATCACCGCTTCCGGAATCGCGGGCGACAGCGTGTTCCGGTAGCGGGCAAGGCGAAACACCAGCAGCTTGTAGACATCCTTCAGCGGCGCGAATCCGCCCGCCATGTCCCCGTACAGCGTGGCGTAACCCACAGCGTACTCGCTCTTGTTGCCTGTCGTGAGCACCATCTTGCCGGTCTTGTTGGACAAGGCCATCAGCAGCACGCCGCGCGCGCGCGCCTGGATGTTTTCTTCCGTCGTGTCCGCCGGCGCGTCGCCGAACACGGGCGCCAGCACCTCCCGGAACGCCTCGAACGGCGCCTCGATCGGCAGCGTGAAATATTCCACTCCCAGCATTTCGGCCTGGCGCGCCGCTTCGTTCCTTGAAAGGTCGCTGGTGTAGCGCGACGGCATCATCACCGCGGTGACCCTGTCCGCCCCGATGGCATCGACGGCGATGGCGAGCGTCAGCGCCGAATCGATGCCGCCGGACAGGCCGATGATCACGCCGTTGAAACCGTTCTTTTCGACGTAATCGCGCACGCCGAACACCAGCGCGCGATACACGCTTTCTTCCAGGCTTCTTTCCGTGTGCACGTCGCCTTGCGCGATTTCACAGCGCTCGCCGTCGTAGCTTGCGTCGACGGGATAAAGCCCCTGCACGAAATACGGCGCGCGGGCGGCAACCTTCGCGTTTGCGTTGATGGCCAGCGAATTGCCGTCGAACACCAGCTCGTCCTGGCCCCCGACGAGATTGCAGTACACGATCGGCAGGCCGCATTCGCGCACGCGTGCCGCGAGCACCTGTGTATCGCGGTGCGCTTCACGGCCGATCTGGAACGGCGAGGCGGAAATGTTCAGGAGAATTTTCGCGCCGGCATCGCGCGTACGTTCGGCGACGCCGGGATACCAGAGGTCTTCGCAGACGGTGAGACCGACGGGGATACCCTTGATGCCGGTGACCAGGCATTCGTCCGCGGGCGTGAAGTACCGCTTCTCGTCGAACACGCCGTAGTTCGGCAGAAGCTGCTTGCGGTACTTCGCCTGGATGCGCCCGTCCTTCAAAAGGGCGAACACATTATAAATATGCGCGTCGCCGTATTCGGGATAACCGATGCCAAGCCAGGTTTCCGGCGCGAATGCGAGCAGGCCGTCGAGCGCGCGTTCGACACGCTTTCGCAGGCCCGAATGATTCAGCAGGTCTTCGGGCGGGTAACCGGTGAGCGTGAGTTCCGGGAACAGCACGAGTTCCGCGCCGTGTTCCGCGACCGCGCGCCGGGTCATTGTCTTCACGCACTCGGCGTTGCCGGCGACGTCGCCGACGAGCAGGTTGGCCTGGGCCATGACGATGCGGAGAGAAGTACTCATTGAAGCCGATTCGTAATCGACTGAAAGGAATTATTATTGATGTTTCCGGGGAAAAGGAAGAAGGGAGAAGAAAGAAGACGATGCTCGCAGTATTCGTCTTCTCCCTTCTCCCTTCTCACGTCTCACCTCTTCACTCAGCCGGCAACTGCGGCATGAATCGCGTCGCCCAGCTCCGCCGGCGAGCGCACGGTGCGAACGCCTGCCGCTTCCAGCGCCTTGAACTTTTCGTCCGCAGTGCCCTTGCCGCCCGAGATGATCGCACCCGCATGGCCCATGCGCTTGCCCGGGGGCGCGGTGACGCCCGCGATGTAGGCGACCACCGGCTTGGTGACGTTCGACTTGATGAACTCCGCCGCGGCTTCCTCGTCCGTGCCGCCGATCTCGCCGACCATGATGATGCCCTGCGTGTCGGCGTCCTGCTCGAACAGGTCGATCACGTCGATGAAGTTCATGCCGCGCACCGGATCGCCGCCGATGCCGACGCAGGTGGTCTGGCCGAGGCCGTTGCCCGTCGTCTGGTGAACCGCTTCGTAGGTCAGCGTGCCCGAGCGCGACACGATACCGATGCGGCCCGGCTTGTGGATGTGGCCCGGCATGATGCCGATCTTGCATTCGCCCGGCGTGATCACGCCCGGGCAGTTCGGGCCGACGAGGTGCACGCCCGGGTAATCCTTGAGCGCAGCCTTGACCTTGATCATGTCGACGACGGGAATGCCTTCGGTGATGCACACGATCGTCCTGATGCCGGCGTCCGCCGCCTCAAGGATCGCGTCGGCCGCGAACGGCGGCGGCACGAAGATCATGGAAGCGTCGGCGCCCGTTTCCTTCACGGCGGCGTCGACGGTGTTGAACACCGGGCGGTCGAGATGCTTTTCGCCGGCACGGTACGGCGTGACACCACCGACCAGCTGCGTGCCGTAGGCGATCGCCTGCTCGGAATGGAAGGTGCCCTGCTTGCCGGTGAAGCCCTGGGTGATCACCTTGGTGCTCTTATTGATAAGTATGCTCATCTCTGCATGAATCCTGTTGATTTCCAGTGAGAGGTGAGAAGCAAGACGTGAGAGGACTTAAGCGGCACAACAGCCATCCTCTCACCTCTCGCTTCTCACCTCTTGCAATTGCTTTACCTTTCCACGGCCGCGACGACTTTCGTCGCGGCATCGGTGAGGTCATTGGCGGGCTGGATGGCGAGGCCCGAGTTCGCGAGCATCTCGCGTCCCTTCTCGACGTTGGTGCCCTCGAGACGCGCCACCACCGGCACGTTCACGCCGACGTCCTTGACCGCGGCGATGATGCCCTCGGCAATCAGGTCGCAGCGCACGATGCCGCCGAAAATGTTGACGAGAATCGCCTTCACGTTCCGGTTGGAAAGAATCAGCTTGAACGCCTCGGTGACGCGCTCTTTCGTCGCGCCGCCGCCGACATCGAGGAAGTTCGCCGGCTCGCCGCCGTGCAGCTTGATGAGGTCCATCGTCGCCATCGCAAGACCCGCGCCGTTCACCATGCAGGCGATGTCGCCGTCGAGCGAGACGTAGTTGAAGCCGTGCTCGTGCGCGATGTTTTCCTTTTCGTCTTCCTGGCTGGGATCGCGCATTTCGGCGAGGTCCGGATGCCGGAACATCGCGGAATCGTCGAGGTTGACCTTCGCATCCAGCACGACGACGCGATGGTCGGTGGTGATGATCAGCGGGTTGATCTCGACCAGCGAGGCGTCCTTCTCGACGAACATGTCGTACAGGCCGTTCACCACCTTGGAGAAGTCCTTGAACTGCTCCTTCGTGATGCCGAGGCCGAACGCCAGCTCGCGCACCTGGTAGGCCTGCAGGCCCGCCGCCGGGTTGATGGCGACGCGGAAGATCTTCTCCGGCGTCTTCTCGGCGACTTCCTCGATGTCCATGCCGCCCTCGGTGGACGCCATGAAGGTGACACGCTCGCTGGCGCGGTCCACGACGACGGAAAGGTACAGTTCGCGCGAAATGTCGGAACCGGCCTCGACCAGCAACTGCTTGACCGGAAGGCCTTCGGGGCCGGTCTGGTGCGTGACCAGGGTCATGCCGATCATCTTCCCCGCGGCTTCGCGGACCTCGTCCAGCGTCCGGCAGAGCGCGACGCCGCCGGCCTTGCCGCGTCCGCCCGCGTGCACCTGGGCCTTCACCACCCAGAGCTTGCCGCCGAGGTCTTCCGCCGCGGCCACGGCGGACGCCGCGGAATCCGCGACCTTTCCACGGGGAACCGGCATGCCATAATGCGCAAATAACTGTTTCGATTGGTATTCGTGGAGATTCATGTGGTTTTCGTCGCGTCCGGTGAACAAGAAGGGCCAAATTTGAGGCGCGTATTCTGGCGCATGCGGCGGCGTTTCGCAAAAATCGCTGTCAGCGCCTGCGGGTCCGGCACATGAATCCGATCCCGGAAACGCTCCGAACGGGTTCCTTCTCGAGACGCGACCTGACCGGCGAGGCGGCCGGCGAACTGCGCTGGCGCGTCCTGCGACTGCTCAACCTCTTCCGCACAATCGCGGCCGGCGTCTTCACGCTCCTTTATTTCCAGGATTCGCCGCAACCGTTCGGTTCGCACCAGCCGGCGCTCTACCTGTGGACGAGTACCGGCTACTTCGTGTTCGCGGTGGCGGCCAGCTTCGCACTTCGTACGCGCTGGCCGGCGTTGCGCTGGCAGGCCTATATCCAGCTCATCGCCGACGCGCTCGCGATCATCCTGTTGCTGCATGCTTCCGGAGGGCAGTCCAGCGGGCTCGGCAGCATGCTGTTCATTGCCGTGGCGGCCGGCAGCATCCTGCTCGGCCAGCGCCTCGCGCTCGCTTACGCCGCGCTTGCGGCGCTCGCGCTGCTCGCCGAGCAGACGCTCACCCAGCTCGAAAATCTCGCCGGCAGCTTCAACTACACCGCCAGCGGCATCATGGGCGCGATTTTCTTCGCGACCGCGCTTGTCGGGAGCTGGATCGCCGAGCGCTTCCGGGAAAGCGAGGCGCTGGCGACGCGTCGCGGCGTCGATCTCGCCAACCTTTCCCAGGTCAACAATCTCGTCATCCAGAACCTGCGCACAGGCGTCATCGTCCTGGACGAGGACAACCGCATCCGCCAGATCAACGCCGCCGCCATGCGCTACCTGGATCTGCATGGCAGCCCCAAGGGGAGAGAGATGAGCGTTTCCGCGCCATTGAGCCAGCTGGTTGAAGGCTGGCGCTCGGCGCGCCACGAAATGCCGGGGAATTTCCGCGGCCCTGACGGCAACCTTTTCATTCCGGTGATCCAGACATTGAGCGGGCATCGCGACGGCAGCCTGATGATCTTCCTGGAAGACGCGGAGACGGCGGCGGAACAAGTGCAGCAGATGAAGCTCGCGGCACTGGGACGCCTGACGGCGAGCATCGCGCACGAAGTGCGCAATCCCATCGGCGCGATTTCGCATGCCGGACAACTGCTGGAAGAGTCCGCGGGCCTCGACGACGACGACCGCCGCTTCCTGGCGATCATTCGCGAACAGTCCGGCCGGGTGAACGAGATCGTCGAAAACATTCTGCAGCTGGGACGGCGCGAGCGCATCCGTCCAGAGCGGCTGGAAATCACGAGCTGGCTGCGCGATTTCGTGATGGAGTGCTGCGACACGCAAGGCCTGCCGAACGACGCCATCGACCTCGACACCACCGGCGAGGACGTGTTCGTGCGCATCGATCCCGGCCATCTGCGCCAGGTGCTCGCCAATCTCATTGACAACGCGCGGCGCCACGCGGGCGCCAATGCCAACGGCGAAGTGGTGAAACTGCGGCTGTCGCGGAACGGCTCCGCCTCGACCGTCTGGCTGGATGTCGTCGACTACGGTCCCGGCATTCCCGATGACATCGTCAATCGCGTTTTCGAGCCGTTCTACACGCATTCGCGTACGGGCACGGGACTCGGGCTGTTCATTGCACGCGAATTGTGCGAATGCAATCATGCGACGCTGAAATACGGCCAGGACTTCGACGGCCGCAGCTGTTTCCGCATTCGCTTCCAGGACGAAAACGCATGGCTGACGTGAACAATACCGGCAAGACGGCGGCAAGCGTCCCGCGGGTACTGATCGTCGATGACGAGCCGCACATCCGCGACCTGGTTGCCATCACCCTGCAGCGCATGGGCCTGCGCACCTTGCATGCCGGCGGACGGCGCGAAGCCGAAAGCGCGATCCTCGGCGAACGCCCCGATCTTTGCCTTACCGACATGCGCATGCCGGATGGCAACGGCCTCGACCT
>DASVCH010000054.1:0-4575 GCA_036381715.1 Gammaproteobacteria bacterium
CCTGCCGTCAATCTCTGGACTTCGCTCGGCTTTGAAATTGTCGGCACGGTGCCGGAAGCCTTCCATCATCCCGTTGACCGATACGTCGATCTTTACGTGATGTACCGCCGCCTGTAGGACATCCCGCCGCACCGCCAACCACGCCCCCACGCGCCGCGTCATCTTTCCTGTTGTTTCCTGGTTCTCCGGGCGAGCAGGGCCAGCATGCCGAGCATCCAGCCCGCGGATCCGCCGCCGCCATCGTCGCGCTGAACGGGCATCGCGACGTTCGCGGAGTTGCCGCCCTCCGGATCGCCACCGGCGTCGCCCGTCGAGCCGTCGCCGGTGTCGCCCGCCGTGTCGCTGTTTCCCGTCGTATCGATAATGCTGCCCGCGTCCGAGTCATCCTCGACGGCATCCGCATCGAGGCCGTCGGGATCGCTCGTGTCGATGATGCTGCCGGCATCCGAATCGTCCTCGATGGCGTCGACGTCTTCGATCGAATCGTCGTCCTGCGCGACGCCGCCATCGTCATTCTCCACGGCGCCGATACCGGAACCGGTGAGATCGGGATCGTCGCTGTCGTCCGGCGTGCCGCCTGCCGGTTCATCGTCGGCCGCCTCGCCGGTCAACAGCTCAGCCATCTCCAGCACGTAAATGTTCCCGCCTTCCCCGCTGGGCCCGCCAGCCGCCAGGGCAAGCGCGGAGACGGCGAGGCTTCCGCCAAACTCCACGACGCCGGCGGGCGGAAACGTCTGCACCCATTCCCCGGTTTCATTTTTCCGTATCAATGACACTCCTCCGGCGTTCTCGCCGGAACCGGCAGCGGCGATCAGGCCGTCGTTCATGTCCAGGTAATCGCCGAACATGCCCAGAGGGCCCGGGAACTCCTGGTGAAATTCCGCGACGTGCTCCCAGGCCACCGCGCCGCGCTCGAAAATGTGGACGGCGCCCACGTTGGACCAGGGACGGTCCGCAAGCACGTCGTCCGGCGTGCCGACGGCGAGCACGTCGTTTTCCAGTGCGACTTTGTTGTCATTGCCTGCTGCAGGCTGCACCGGCAATTCGAAAGCCCAGCCCGCGCCGTCGTGGTGATACGTGTAAACGAAACCCTGCTCAATCCCCGTGGCAATCGCCAGCCTGTCGCCGGAAACATCCACGTCCGTCGCGAAGCGGTCGCCGCGCGTGAGCCTCGCGGTCTGCTGCCATGACGCGCCGGCGTCGCGGTCGAACACGTACGCTGCGCCGACATAGGCCTCGAGCTCACCCGGAGCGCCGGGCGCGGCGACAACCATCCGTTCGCCATCAAGCGCGAGGCTGGCGCCGAATCTCGCCATCGTGGACGCATCGTCCGCCACAACCTTCGCGGTCCCGGTCCACGCACCGTCCGCGGTGCGCTCGAAAACGTAAACCGCGCCCGCTTCCGGCAGAGTGCCGGCCGGCGCATTCGGCGCGGCAACGAGTAACACGTTGCCATCGACCGCCATCGCGGAGCCGAAACGGTCAAGCGCATCGCCGTCCGGCGCCGTCAGCCTGGCGACTTCCTGCCACGCGCCCTCGCGAAGTTCATAAACGTATGCCGCACCCTGTGCAGCGTTTCCGTCAACGGCTTCATCCGGAGCACCCACGACCAGGACCTCGCCATCCGTCTGCGTCGCGAGCCCGAAGCTGAACGCCGCCTGGGACAGGCGTTGCGGCTCGGCGGCCGTCGTGAGCGCCGGGAACAGGACCAGCGCAAGAACAACAGGAAAGGAGCCAGGAAAAATTCTCTTCATCACGGTGCCCCCACATGCGCCACGGGCGGCGGATCCACCCGCGAAATCCCGCATAGCGTTCCAAGCCGAAAGCGGGTTTCTTATCCGGCTATCGGTTCATTCGGGGAGGCCCAAACGCTTGCGGGAAAGCGCATTGAACATGGGGCATTCGCCGCCGGGATGTGTTGCGCAAGCGCCAGTCGCCGGCCTAGAATATAACTTCTGTTATAACCTCGGAGTTCGCCATGAAACTCAAGATCACCACCGTCGGCAATTCCGCCGGCGTCATCCTGCCGAAGGAGCTTCTCTCGCGCCTGCGCGTGGAAAAAGGCGACTCGCTCTACGCCGTCGAAACACCGGACGGCATCAAGCTGATCCCGTTCGACCCCACCTTTGCGGAAAAGATGGAAGTCGCGGAGCGCGTGATGCGCGACCGCCGCACGCTGCTGAAGAATCTCTCGGAGAATTGACATGATCATCTGGCTTGAGAAGGAACTCGTCCTGGCCATTCACGACCGCCAGCTTGCCGAACACAGCGGCACCAGCGGCGTGCGCGACGCGACGCTGCTCGAATCCGCGCTCGCGCGGCCACAGCAACTGCACGCCTACGGCGGCCCCGAAACGGACCTTGCGGACCTTGCCGCAAGTCTCGCCTTCGGCCTCGCGCGGAATCATCCCTTCGTCGATGGCAACAAGCGAACGGCCGCCGTCTGCTGCGAAACATTTCTCGTACTGAACGGCGGGACGCTGACAGCCGACGATCCCGAGCTCTTCCCCATCTACCTCGCCCTCGCCGAAGGCAAACTCCGCGAGAAAGACTTCGCCGCCTGGCTGCGCGAGCACATCGAAACCGGACCGCGCGACGAGGTGCACGAGGCGCGCGCGACCTACTCGAGTCGAAAGTCGAAGGCCTGAAGTCGAAAATGAAAAAGCCGTGCTTTGCACGGCTTTTTCATTTTCGACTTCACTCGCCCGCAGGTTTTTGCCAATCGATCCGAACGATACGCCACGATCGTTGTTCGGCCGTCGCACCGGGCACATTGTTGGAACGGCGCAATGTCACGTTGCCGAACCGGTCTGCCGCGCCGCCTTCCCCGCGCACGCTCACCGGAACGTTCACGTAAAGCGAACCGGCCGCGCCTTCCACGCGCCCGGCCGGACCTGCGGCGATGTCCCTGCTTTCACGACCGGCGAGTTGTTGCGCGAGTTCGTCATTGCCGTCGTCCGTGATCCGAAACCGACGCGCCTCGTCCGCGCGGCCGGCAGCCAGCAACTCGAAGTACGCCTGCACGGCATTCGCGGCGCTCACGCCGTTTTCGGACAGCGCATCCGCGACCCTTCCGGGCACGGCTTCCTCGCAGGCGACAAGACCCGCGTCCGCGAACGGCGCGTCCTCGATCAACAGCGCGCGGGCGGATTCGGCGTAGGCGAAGCGAATCGTCCATCGCCGCGGCGGTCCTTCCGCGACGCAGACGGCGTCCGCCTCGGCGCCGCGCGGCGTTTGCTGCAACTGTTCGAAGCGGCAGGTCACGTGGCCGGGCGTCTGCAGGCCGTCTTCCGTGACCAGCCATGATGCGCCCCGGCATGCCATTGCATCCGGCGCCCAGCGTCCGGCGAAAAAGGCGCGCGGCTGCGGCGTTGCCTGCGCCGCCGTTTCGTCGACATGCGAATTCGTTGCACACGCCGTGAGCAGCGATGCGAACACCGGCCATGCAAACAGTTTTTTCGTGACGTTACGGTGGCCATGGAACATCGCAGAGTCCTACGGTTACGGATCGCGGCGTCCATTGAAACAGGAAACGCCGCCGGGGAGGAAGATCGCGGACCTCTGCAGCCGCCAACCGCTCGTCACGCGCTACTCGCCGCCCGCGCCCGCATCCCTGATCTCGAAATCCCCCGCCTCCAGGTCATACTCGATCAGCTCCGGCGGCTCGAAATCCAGCGAGGCGATCTCCGCGTTCACCTGCGCGATCAGCGCCGCGGCGTCACCGGCGATTTCGACATTCGCGAGCAAGGTTTCGTGCATGTTCAGGAGCTTTTCGAGCATCGCGATGTTTTCGGCGGCCCAGGCCTTGTGCTCGTCCAGCTTCGGGTAGGCACGCTGCAGGGCGTCGCGGATCTGTTCAAGCTTCTCGATCTCGCGCGCCTTCTGCGCTTCCGGCAGCGCGGAAGCCCGCGTGTTCGTGATCGCGGGCGCGATACGCCGCTCGATGCTCTTCATGCCCGGGCGATAAACCGACTCGATGCGCTCGCGGAATTCGCGGTTCATCTGGATCACGTAGCGATAAAGCTGGATCTGTGAACGATACGTCGTCGCGGCGAGCTCGTAATTGCTGCTTTCCGCGCGCAGCCGCTCGTTCAGCGCGAGCACGGACTCGCGCAGGTTCCTCATCGCGTTGTAGACCTCGAACGCCTCGCGGGTGGCGGTGCCACGGCGTATCGTTTCCATGCGCTCGCGCGCGCTTCCCGACGGCGGTGTTGCGAGCGCGGCCTTGATCTCGCGTTCCAGCGCCGTCTCGCGGCTGGCGTGATCCTCGCGCACGTCCGCCTTCTCCGCACCCTGTTCCGCGCGAAGCTTCGCGATCTCTTCCGCGTAATCGCTTTTCGAATCCGTGATCACGGGCAGGCCGAGCCGCGGCGCCTCGCGACGCTTTTCTTCCAGCGCCTCGATGCGCTCCGCGTAATCCGCATCCGTCTCGCGCAACGCTTCCGCCATGGCCTGGTGCGTATCCGCGATCTTCTCCTGGATATCAAGAATCCGGCTCGTGATCGAACCGAGGCCGAACCACGCACCCGCCGCCTCGCGACTACCCGGCTCGGTGGACAACGAAGAACCCGTGCA
>DASVCH010000055.1:0-4052 GCA_036381715.1 Gammaproteobacteria bacterium
TTACTTTTAACTTTTAACTTTTCACTTCGCGAAGCAACTGTCACTCCCCCACCCACACACTCTTCTCATTCACAAACTCCCTTATCCCGTGATGCGACAGCTCGCGCCCATAGCCCGAGTCCTTGACGCCGCCGAACGGCAGGCGCGGGTCGGACTTGACCATGCCGTTCACGAAGGCCGCGCCGCATTCCAGCCGCAACGCGAATTTCTCGCCGCGTCCCGCGTCGCGCGTCCACACGCAGCCGCCGAGACCGAAGCTGACGCCGTTCGCGACTTCGAGCGCTTCGGTCTCGTCCTTCACGCGGATGACGATGGCAACCGGGCCGAACAGTTCCTCGCGCCAGGCGCGCATGTTTTCCTTCACGTCCGCGAGGATCGACGCCTCGTAGTACGCGCCACTCCCGAACTCGCCATCCGTCACGGGCCGGCAGCCCAGTACCGCGGTCGCGCCCTTCGCGAGCGCGTCCTCGACCTGTTCGTGGAGATCGTCGCGCAGGTCCTTGCGCGCCATGGGCGCAAGCGTGGTGTGCGCGTCGGCCGGATTGCCGGGCTTGAGTTTCCCGACGTGCGCGCGGAATTTTTCCAGGAAGGCGTCGGCAATGTCCTCGATGAGAATGAAGCGTTTCGCGGCGATGCAGCTCTGCCCCGCATTCTGGTAGCGCGCCTTCGCGCCCCACTCCGCCGCGGCATCGAGATCGGCGTCGTCCAGAACAACGAAGGCATCGGATCCGCCGAGTTCGAGCACGGTCTTTTTCAGCGCCTTGCCGGCCTGCGCGGCAACGGCGCGGCCCGCGGGTTCCGAGCCTGTGAGCGTTGCGGCGCTGACGCGCGGATCACTGATGATGCCTTCCACCTTCGCGGTATCGATCAGCAGGCTTCGGAACAGGCCTTCCGGGAAGCCTGCCTCGCGAAACACGCGCTCGATGGCAAGCGCGCAGCCGGGAACGTTCGATGCGTGCTTCAGCAGCCCGCCGTTGCCGGCGACCAGCGCGGGCGCCGCGAAACGGAACACCTGCCAGAAAGGAAAATTCCACGGCATGACCGCGAGCACCACGCCAAGCGGCTGGCAGGCGACCCAGGACCGGCGCGCGTCGGTTTCGATGACTTCATCGGCGAGAAAGCGCGGACCGTTTTTTGCGTAGTACTCGCAGGCCTTCGCGCACTTCTCCACTTCCGCGCGCGCCTCCGCGACGAGCTTGCCCATTTCCTCCGTGATGACGCGCGCGAATTCGTCGCGCTGCTCTCGAAGCACCTGCGCTGCGCGATTCATCAAGGCGGCGCGCTCTGCAACGGGCACCAGCGCCCATTCGCGCTGGGCCGCAACCGCCTCGTCCAGCGCGCGGTCAAGCGCGGCCTCGGAAAGTTTCTCGTAGGTTCCGACGGTCTCGCCGGTCGCGGGATTCACGCTTTCGAGAGGCATGGCCGCCTCCTTGACCTGTGAACGGACGCTCACAATACCAAAGCAAGCGTGTGGCCACATGCTGGAAACCGGGGAGCCGGCTGCGCGGTGCGCGCACAAAAAAAAACGGGCGGACCGGCTTTCCCTGCCAATCCGCCCGAAGTCGTCAAGGAGACTTCCGTGTCCGGCCAGGCTTCCCTGCCGGACCTTGCCCGCGCGATCCGTTGCTGAGTTGCCGGATTCCCACGGTCGGATTATGGAAACTGAATTTCCGTTCGCCCTCCATCGGGACATGCCCGCGGATACGGTGACGTTTCACCTTGCATGGAGGGTTTGTCATGCAGTGACGCGCACTTCGGCCTGCAATGCCCGTGTGGCACAATCGCCCCATGGTCATGTTCGATCCCTACACCCGTCCGCCGCCGTCCGCGCACCGGATCACGATCCTGGGCGGAACCGGTTTCGTTGGTCACCACCTTGTCAGCCGCCTTTCCGAGGACGGTCACCGCATCAAGGTGCTGTCGCGAAACCGCGAGGCCCATCGCGACATGCTGGTGGATCCGAATGTCGAGGTGGTGACGGCGAACGTGTACGACCCGCAGGCGCTGGAGCGGAACTTCGAAGACGTCGATGCCGTCATCAACCTGGTCGGCATCCTCAACGAGAAGGGCCACAAGGGCGCGGGCTTCCAGCGCACGCACGTCGAGCTCACGCGCGCGGCGGCGAACGCCGCGAAGAAAGCCGGCGTCAGGCGATTCATCCAGATGAGCGCCTTGGGCGCGGCGCTGGACAGCGCGAGCCACTATCAGCGCACGAAGGCCGAAGCGGAGAAAGTGCTGAAGGACGAGGCCGGCGCGCTGGACGTGACGATCTTCCGGCCGTCGACGATGTTCGGCGAGCACGACACCTTCATCAATCGCTTCGCGAAACTGCTCGGTCGCGTGCCTGTCGCGTTTCCGCTGGCCTGCGCCGGGGCGAAGTTCGCGCCGGTGTACGTGAAGGATGTCGTCGAAGCGTATGCGCGCGCGCTGGACAACCCGAAAAGCCATGGCCGCACGTACGAGCTGTGCGGCCCTGACGTGCTGACCCTGCAGGAAATCGTCGAGTACGTGCGCGATCTCCAGCGCCGGCGCAAGCCCGTCGTGCCGCTGCCGGATTTCCTGTCGAAGGCGCAGGCGTACGTGTTCGAATTCGTTCCCGGCAAGCCCTTTTCGCTCGACAATTACCGCAGCATGCTGCGCGACAGTGTCTGCGGCGGCGAGAACGGCCTCGGCGCGTTCGACATTCAACCCACCGGCATGGAGGCCGTCGTCCCCTGGTACATGACGCCGCGCCGTTCCCGGCGCATCTACGACAAGTTCCGCCGCCGCGCCGGCGGCTATCCCAGGCCCTAGTCCTGCCATGGCGGCGACCTTTCCTTCCGGCGTTCGCGTGTACGCGGTGGGCGGCGCGGTGCGCGACAGCCTGCTTGGCATCCGGCCGCGCGAATACGACTGGCTTGTCGTCGGCGCAACGCCCGAGCTGATGGTCGAGCGCGGCTACCAGCCGGTGGGCAAGGACTTCCCCGTGTTCCTGCATCCGGAAACGAAAGAGGAATACGCGCTGGCGCGACGCGAGCGCAAGAGCGGGCACGGCTACCATGGCTTCACCTTTCACGCCTCGCCCGATGTCACGCTGGAAGAGGACCTTGAACGCCGCGATCTCACCATCAACGCGATCGCGCGCGACGCGAGCGGCGACCTGGTCGATCCGTTCGGCGGCGCCGCCGACATCGAGGCGCGCATCCTGCGGCACGTATCTCCGGCGTTCAGCGAGGATCCGCTGCGCGTGCTGCGGGTCGCGAAATTCGCCGCGCGCTTTCATCACCTCGGGTTTCGCATCGCCGCCGAGACGCTCGAACTCATGCGCGGGATGTCCGCGGAGGGCGAGCTGGATCACCTTGTGCCCGAGCGCGTCTGGCAGGAAACGCGCGCCGCGCTCGGCTCCGCGGAACCGCGCGTGTATTTCGCCGTGCTTCGCGAATGCGGCGCGCTGAAAGTGCTGTTCCCCGAGATCGACCGCCTGTTCGGCGTGCCGCAGCCGCCGAAGTGGCACCCGGAAGTCGACACCGGCGTGCACACGCTGCTGGTGCTGGACCAGGTCTCGCGCATGACCGCATCGCTGCCCGCGCGCTTCGCGGCGCTGGTGCATGATCTTGGCAAGGGCACCACGCCGAAGGACGTGCTGCCGAGCCATCACGGGCACGAGCAGCGCGGCGTGAAACTGATCACGCGACTGTGCGAGCGCCTGCGCGTGCCGAACGACTGCCGGCAGCTCGCCGAACAGGTATCGAACTTTCACACGCACGTGCACCGCGCGGAGGAACTGAAGGCATCAACCATGCTGGAGGTGCTGGAGAAGACGCGCGCGCTCCAGCAGCCGGAGCGGTTCGAGGATTTTCTTATCGCCTGCGAGGCCGACGCGCGCGGCCGCACCGGTCTCGAGGACCGGCCTTACCCGCAGGCGGATATTTTCCGGCGTGCGCTAAAGGCGGCACGCGCCGTTTCCACCGAAGACGTGGACACCGATGGGATATCGGGACCCGCGATTGGCGAAGCCATTCGGAAGGCGCGAATTGCTGCTATAAAAAATGAAGTAAAAAACGAGGGCGAAG
>DASVCH010000056.1:0-1210 GCA_036381715.1 Gammaproteobacteria bacterium
ACATCGCGCACGCGCACCAGCTCGATACGATCGGGCGCCGCGTTTCGCAAACTGTAGGGCAGCGCGCGGTGCACGTCGCGCTCCATGCGCCGCAATGCCATTTCCGCCGCATCCACCAGTGCGGCGCGCCCCGTCTGATCGAAATACGCGCGGACAGGCGCACGGATGATCGGCGTGACAATCGCGGCCAGCGTCCCGGTGATGAGAATCACCAGCAACAGTTCCAGCAATGTGAAGCCGCGCGCGTTCATCAGTACTGTGCCCGGTGACTGGCAAGTGTTACGCGGATGCCGGCCGGCCCCCGGACCTCGACCTCGACGCGCTTCATGTTCACGCCGTTCAGCACGGCATTGGTGACGTCCACAGTCACGATGTAGGCATCGAGTCCCGCGCTGCTGCCGTCCGGCAATGATGCCGCGACATTGTCGAGCGCGTCGTAATCGTCCACATCGTCGAAATCCGTGCGCGCGACCTCTCCATCGGCGCCGTCAGGGTCGTCGTATGACTTGGAGACCGCCTCGTCGAGGTACGCCTGCGCGACCGCCAGCGCCTGCTGGCGAATCATCGGGTCCGCGCTGCTCGCGACCGTCGTGGTGTAGACCAGCAGCACGCCAGTCACGGCAATGCCGATGACGACGATACTGATGACCAGTTCGACAAAGGTGAAACCGCACGAGCGGCGTGCAAACCGCGGCGTCATGGCGTGTTCACGAAGCCGCTGCCGGCGGTGATGCTGAAGCCGAGCGTTGCACCACCTCCGCTGACGTTGAAGTTGGCGCCGGCATCGACGTCGCCGAAGGCGTTGTAGACATGCGTGGAAGGACGCGGCGTGACAGTGACGCCCGGCGGCGGCGCCGGCCGGGAAAAGTCGCCGCCATCCGGCCGCTGCACCGCCGATCCTGCCGCCGCGCCACGGCAGGGATTCGGAAACGTCAACGCGTAACCGCCGTTGGCATCGATGCCGAACTGCACATCGCAACCGCTTGCGATCGCATAGCGCTGCGCGTAGCGCGCGGCCACAACCATTTCGTCGTGGTAACCGCGGGTTTCGAAGGAGTCCTGATCGGCGAACCGGCCGGATGCATAAACGGCGAGCATTCCGGTAATCATGATGACCACCAGCAGTTCAATAATCGTAAAGCCGCGCGCCATCGTTCTGCCTTCCGCATAAAAAAAGGAGGCGAGCAGACCGCTACGCCTCCTTGTCCAG
>DASVCH010000057.1:0-43262 GCA_036381715.1 Gammaproteobacteria bacterium
AACACTCGGGCCTGCAACCGATGCGCCTGGCGTGCTGGAGAAAATGATCGCCGCCGGCCTTGACGTCGCGCGCCTGAATTTCTCGCACGGCAAGGCGGCGGATCACGCGCGCCGGCTCGACATGGTGCGCGCGGCGAGTGCCGCGGCGGGACGCGACGTCGGCGTGTTCGCGGACCTGCAGGGGCCGAAGATCCGCATCGAGAAATTCGCGAACGGCGCTGTCGAGCTGGAGGACGGCAAGGCGTTCACGCTGGACGCCTCGCTCGCGTCCGACGCGGGCGACGCCGAACAGGTCGGCATCACCTACAAGGACCTGCCGCGGGACGTCGTGCCCGGCGACCGCCTGCTGCTCGACGACGGGCTCATCGTGCTCACCGTCGAATCGATCGATGGCACGCGTATCCGTTGCCGCGTCGAGTCGGGCGGCGTGCTTTCGAACAGCAAGGGCATCAATCGCCAGGGCGGCGGGCTGTCGGCGCCCGCGCTGACGGAGAAGGACCGCGCCGACATACGCGTTGCCGCCGAGCTGGGCGTGGATTATGTCGCAATCTCGTTTCCGCGCGACGCGAATGACATCCAGATCGCGCGCGATCTTGTCTGGGATGCCGGCAGTCGCGCGGGCATCATCGCCAAAATCGAGCGCACCGAGGCAGTCGACGCCATCGAGTCGATTGTCGAAGCCTCCGATGTCGTCATGATTGCGCGCGGCGATCTCGCCGTGGAGATCGGCGACGCGGAACTGCCGGGCGTGCAGAAGCGGATCATCCATGTCGCGCGCGACCTCAACCGGGTCGTCATCACGGCGACACAGATGATGGAATCCATGATCCATCATCCGGTGCCGACGCGCGCCGAAGTGCTGGACGTCGCGAACGCCGTGATGGACGGAACGGATGCCGTGATGCTTTCTGCCGAAACCGCGGCGGGAAAATACCCGGTGAAAGTGATCGAAGCGATGGCGCGCGTGTGCGTCGGCGCGGAGAAGCAGCGCATGACGCAGCGTTCCCGCCATCGCATCGACAGTCATTTCGAGCGCATCGACGAAGCCATCGCCATGGCCGCGATGTATACCGCGAACCATCTCGGCGCAAAAGCCATCGTTGCCCTGACCGAATCCGGCTCCACCGCCCTGTGGATGTCGCGCATCCGTTCGGGCCTGCCCATTTACGCGTTCACGCGCCATGAGGCCACGCGCCGTCGCGTGACCTTGTATCGCGGGGTTTATGCGGTACCCTTTGACGTCATGCACGCCGACCCGAACAAGGTGATCGCGGACGCCGTCGAAGTCCTGCTGGCGCGCGGCGCGGTGGCTCGCGGCGACCAGGTCATCGTCACGAAAGGCGATTTCACGGGCGTCGCCGGCGGCACCAATGCAATGAAGATCGTACGCGTGGGTGAACACGGCGCCGGCGATTGACGACCTCCGGCGATGGTCGCGGAGAACGGATAGGGAATGCGCAACGCCGCTGACGACATGCGGGCCCTGGTCGCCTGCGACGAACCGGTGACGCGCCGCGAACTGGAACAGGCGTTCCTGGACGGCGGCATCGAAGTCCTGTGCGTCAAGGACGGGCGCGAGGCGCTCGAGAATCTCCGCAACATGGACGTCCCGCAAATCGCCGTGCTCGACTGGCTCATGTCCGGCGTCGACGGGCCGGCACTGATCGAACGCCTGCGCGCGGACGAACGCTACAAGTCGCTTTTCATCGTTCTTCTTACCCAGGAAACGGACGGCAACGCCTGGCGGCGCGCCCGCACGCTCGGCGCGGATGACGCCTTGAGCAAGCCGTTGCGCGCCGGCGAACTGGCCTTGCGTCTGGATCTCTGGAAACGTTTCCAGGCGCTCAAGCAACTCGCCGACTCAGGCGCATCGCACGACCAGGTGACCGGCCTGTACAGTCACGGGCTGATTCTCGAAACCGCGCAGCACGAGCTTGACCGCACGGCGCGCGAGGAAATGCCGCTGTCCGTGCTGCTCACCGACGTGGATCACCTGCGCCAGATCAATGACGCCTACGGACACCAGATGGGCGACAAGGTGCTGGCGGAAGTCGCGCGGCGGCTGAAAATCGCGCTGCGCTCCTACGACCTTTCGGGCCGATACGGCGGCGAGGAATTTCTCACCGTGCTGCCGCGCTGCGGACGCGCGAACGCCATCGAAGTCGGCGAGCGCGTGCGCCGCGCGATGCTGGCCGGGCCCTTCGAGATCGACCGGCTCAAGCTGGACGTCACTGTCAGCATTGGTGTCGCCACGGCGATGGGCGACGAGCACATCCAGGCGCGCAAGATCATTCGCGCCGCCGATCACGCGCTTTACAAGGCAAAGCGTGAAGGACGCAATCGCGTCGAAATGGCGGTGTCGTTGAAGACGTGGGCGGGACGGTCGATCTGAGAAAGCCGCCTTTCGCCCCCTCTGCCGGAGACCGGAAAATGAAATGTTTCATGCGGTGCTTGTCGCTGTTGGCTGCGGGCGCGGTGCTTTGCGCCTGCGACGCGCCGCGACCTGCCGGGATCATTGAATCGCAGACCCCCGCGAACGCGGGTTCGTTTGCGCCGCGCCTGTTCAACGCGCACGGCCGCATCGGGCTGAGCTGGCTCGAAACCGATGGCGACGGACACGCCTTGCGTTACGCAAGCTGGGAAGACGGAAGCTGGAGTGATGCGCGAACGGTCGCGCGCGGCAACGACTGGTTCGCGAACTGGGCCGATCTTCCGGGCGTGCGTCCGCTCGGCAGCGGGCGCTGGCTTGCGTGGTGGCTGCAGAAGTCGGGCACGGCGACCTACGCCTACGACATCCAGCTCGCGGTATCGAATGACGGCGCGCAATGGCGGCCGATCGGAACGCCGCACCACGACGGCACGCCGACCGAGCACGGTTTTGTCTCGGTCCTGGATGCCAACGAGGGCTTCGGGCTGGCCTGGCTTGACGGTCGCAACACGGCGCAATCCGGTGACAACCATCACGGCCGCGGCGGCACGACGCTGCGCTACGGCAGCTTCGGCGGAAGCGGAGAACAGACGGCGGAAACGCAACTCGACGGGCTGGTTTGCGACTGCTGCCAGACGGACGCCGCGGCGGCGGGCGACGGCGTCGTCGTCGTTTACCGGAATCGCACCGCAGAGGAAATTCGCGACATCAACGCCATCCGGTTCGCGAATGGCGAATGGAGCGATCCGGTCCGCGTGCACGCCGATGGCTGGAAGATCGACGGCTGTCCCGTGAACGGACCGGCAGTCGCCGCGCGTGGCGACACGGTCGCGGTCGCGTGGTTCACCGCCGCCGGCGACGAGGCAAAAGTGCGGGTTGCGTTCTCCGACGACGGCGGCCGCCATTTTGCGCCGCCCGTTCGTATCGACGCCGGTCATCCGCTGGGACGCGTTGACATCGTGCTGCGGCCGGAATCTTCCACCGCGTGGGCAAGCTGGATGGAAGCCGCCGGCGGCGGAGCGCGATTGATGGTGCGCGCGGTGACGCCGGAAGGCGCTGCCGGCGAGGCGATCAGCGTGGCCGGGATGAGTGCGGCGCGAACCGCGGGCTTCCCGCGCATGACGCTGCTGGACGACGGACGATTGTTGTTTGCGTGGACGCAGGCGGACGACGCCGGCCCGCGAGTTCGCACCGGCGTCCTGCGGCCGGAAGAATGATTCAGCCGCTGGTTGCCGGTTTTTTATCCTGCATCATCAGGCTTTCGAGGTCCGTCAGCACCGTTTTCGCGTGCACGTCCGGATCGACATCGGCGTAGTGCTTCGCGATGCGGCCCTTCGGGTCGATCAGGAAGGTTTCGCGGTGCGCGACCTTGATCGGGCCGAACGTCGTGAGCACGTCGTATTTTCTTGCGGCGTCATGATCCACGTCCGCGAGCAGGGGAAACGGCAGCTCGTACTTTTCCGCGAACTCCTGGTGTGAAGCCACGTCATCCAGGCTCACCCCCAGCACCGCCGCGCCCATCGCCTTGTAGCGGTAAATTTCGTCGCGGAAATTGCAGGCTTCCGTGGTGCAGCCGGGCGTGTCGTCCTTCGGATAGAAATACAGCACCACCCACTGGCCGCGGTAATCTTCCAGCGATTGCCAGTCGCCGTTCTGGTCCTGGAGACGAAAGCCGGGCGCGGCGTTGCCGACGGCCGGGCCTGCGTCGCCGTCATCGGCGGAGAGCGCGGCAGCCGGGAATGCCAGCAGCGCGGTCAGCAGAAGGCGGATTGCGATGAACTTGCGCATGGTTGCGTACCTCCTTGCGTTGATCGTGGATCCGTTTCAGTCCGTGAAAGGTTCGCCGCCGGCCGCGGTCATGCCGGACACCAGTTGCACGGGCACGGTGCGGCGCGACGTGATCCAGTCCAGCAGCGGCTGCCAGTCGCGACGGTCACGGATGACGCGATTGTCCCTCATTTCGTGGATTCCGATGCCCTGTTCGGAGCAATTGATGTAATTCTGCGTGTCGCGCAGGCTGGCGATGAAGGGAATATCCAGGCTGTTCAGGAAGCGGGTGAGGGCGTGATAGATGCGCGTGTTCTTCTTCACCCGGTTCGCGACCACGGCGATGCGTTCCTCCCGGCGGTCGATCCGCGCGATCAGCAGGAGATCGGCGATGCAGCGCGACGCGGCGTGGATGTCGATGTCGGACGGCAGCACCGGCACGATGACGGCATGCGCATTGCGCGTGACCTCGGTGAGCCGCTGCGGCTCCAGGCCGGCGGGGGTGTCGACGATCAGGCACTCGGTCTGCATTGGCACGCGCAACTGCCAGCTGCGGGTCATTCGCGAGTTGCGTTCGGCGGCGGCAATGCCGTTGACGCGCGGGCGGGTTTCGTCGCGCCGCGTCAGCCAGCGCATGCTCGAACCCTGCGGGTCGTAGTCCATGATGGTGGTATTGAGCCCGGAAAGCGCATGCCAGGCCGCGAGATTTGTCGCGATGGTGCTCTTTCCGCATCCCCCCTTGGTATTCAGTACTACGATTTTTCTCATGGTTGTTCGAAAGAAAGTGGTCCGAGCGGACGAAAAGCATAGCCTACTCGGGCAGTTGCGGCAGCAGCGGCGAGCAAACATTCGAGAAATGTGACATAAGTCACAAGGAATGGCGCCTGCCTACAACAGGTAAAGCGTGCCGAGCCCAAGAAAGACAAGAAAGCCCATCACGTCCGTGAACGTCGTGACGATCACCGGTCCCGCCAGCGCGGGATCGATGCCGAGCTTTCGAAGCACCAGCGGCACGATGCTGCCCGCAATGGTCGCGATCAGCAGGTTTATGACCAGTGCCACGCCGATGATGAGGCCGATCGAGGTGTTGTCGAACCACGCGAGCGCGAGCCCGCCGACAAGCAGCGACAGCAGCAGCGAATTCAGTCCGACCACCGCGAGTTGCTTGCCGATGAACCAGCGCACGTTGCTGCGTTCGAGCTGGCCGAGCGCAAGGCCGCGAATGATGATGGTCAGCACCTGGCTGCCGGCGATGCCGCCCATGCTGGCGACGATCGGCATGAGCACGGCGAGCGCGACAATCTGGTCGAGCGTGGCTTCGAACAGCCCCACGACGAAGGCGGCCAGCGTCGCCGTCGCGAGATTGATGCCGAGCCACAGCGCGCGCCGCCGCGCGCTCGACAGCACCGGCGCGAACATGTCCTCGTCCTCGTCGAGGCCGGCCATGGTCATCAGCGAGTGGTCCGCCTGGTCGCGGATGACGTCGACCACGTCATCGATGGTGATGCGGCCGAGCAGCACGCCTTCGTTGTCCACCACCGGCGCCGACACCAGGTCGCGGTCCTCGAACAGTTTCGCGACGTCGTGGGCTGCGGTTTCGGCGGGAATGCCCTTGACCTCGGTGTCCATCACTTCGGCGACCGTCTTTGACGGATCGCTCGCCAGCAGGCGGGCCAGCGTGAGCGTACCGAGCAGGCGGCCGTAGCGGTTCGCGACGAACAGGCGGTCGGTGTCGTCCGGCAGGTTTTCGCGCATCCGCAGGTAGCGCGCCACGACATCCAGCGACACGTCGGGACGCACGGTCACGGTGTCGATGTTCATCAGGCCGCCCGCGCTGTCCTCCGGATAGGCGAGCACGCCGGCAAGGCGGTGCCGGTCCTGTTCGTCCATGGAACGCAGCAGCTGCTGCGTGACGGTTTCCGGCAGGTCGGCGAACAGGTCCGCGAGATCGTCGATGTCCAGGCCTTCGGTCGCGGCGAGCAGTTCCTGCGCGTCCATGCCGCGAATGAGGCCCATGCGGACTTCGTCGTTGACGTGCAGCAGCACTTCGCCGTCGTCTTCGGCGTCAACGAGTTCCCAGACGATTTCGCGTTCGGCGGGGCGCAGCGATTCGAGCAGGTGCGCGATCTCGGCGGGGTGCAGCGAGTGCGTCATGCGGCGCACGCTCCGGAGCGTGCCGGAATCGAGCGCGTCGCGGATGCTTTCCAGGCGGCTTGCCGCGGTGTTGCTGGCTGTGCTGCTTGCCGTCTCGTTCATTCGGTGCTGCCCGTGGGGGGCGCGTGCGGTGACGCGCGAAAGATGCGGGGGCAGTGTAACGGGCGTCGGGGGGAGCGTCTATTGAGACGGGTCAGTCGTTCTTTCCGAGTGCGAGATTCAGCTGGCGTGCGTCGATCACTTCCGCCAGCGAGCTGTGCCGCACCAGCACCTTCGGATACTTGCGGCTGAAGTGCGCGGCGAGCTGTTCGGCCATGTAAACGGAGCGGTGCCGTCCGCCGGTGCAGCCGAGCGCGACCGTCAGGTAGCTGCGGTCGGCGCCCTGGAAACAGGGAATCCATTTGTCGAGAAAGCCGATGATGTCTTCGCGCATCGCGGCAACACTGTCGCGTTCCTGCAGGTACAGCACGACGGCCGCATCGCGCCCCGTCAGCGGACGCAGCGCGTTTTCCCAGTGCGGGTTCGGCAGGCAGCGCAGGTCGAAGACGAAATCCGCGTCGCGCGGCACGCCGTTCTTGTAGCCGAAGGACATGAACATCAGCGACAGTTCGCCGGCGCCGTCGAGCCTGAGGCGCTGCCGGATGATTTCGCGCAGGTCGTGAACGTTGAGGTGCGTCGTGTCGATGGTGAGATCGGCGTGTTCGGCGACGTTGGATAACACCGCGCGCTCTTCGCGAATCGCATCGCTGAGACTGCCTTCGTCCTGCGCAAGCGGGTGGCGCCGCCGCGTTTCGCTGTAGCGGCGGACCAGCGTGTCGTCGTCGGAGGTGAGGAAAACGACCTCGCACTCGATGCCGGCATCGCGCAACTCGCCGACAAGCGCGGGCAGCGTCTGCAGGTCGTCCTGGCCCGCGCGCGCGTCCATGCCGATGGCGATGCGGCGGTTCTTCGCATCACGATTGACTTCCTGCGCGACGTAATCGCGCAAGAGGCGAATCGGAAAGTTGTCCAGGCTCGTGTAGCCCAGGTCTTCGAGCATGTGCAGGGCGACGGTCTTGCCCGAACCGGAAAGGCCGCTGAGAAAGATGATTCGCATGCCGGTGTCCCGCTGGCGGTATGTCCACATTCTAACAGTCGCACGCGCCGGTTTCGTCAGTGGGAGGACGTAGTTTCAGGCGCAAACGAAAACGGCCGCGATGACGCGGCCGTTGTGACTGGACATGGAGGCATTTACACCATCTGGCTTTTTCGGGCTTCGCGCTGGTGATGATCCTGGACTCTTTCCTTGTGCTTCTTTACCTGGCGGTCAAGCTTGTCGATCAGGCCGTCGATCGCGGCGTACATGTCTTCGTTGACGGCGTCGGCGAACAGGTTGTTGCCGTTGACGTGCACCGTCGCCTCCGCCGTGTGGCGCAATTTTTCGACATTGAGTATGACGTGCACGTCGAAGACATGGTCGAAGTGGCGCTCCAGGCGCTCGAACTTCGAATCGACGTAATCCCGCAGCGCGGGCGTGATTTCCACGTGATGGCCTGTCAGGTTCAATTGCATGTTCCGCTCCTTACCGTTCAGGTGGATGCCGGGCGGCGAATGACGTCGCCCTTGCGGTCGTATGATGCCGGGATTCGCATGGATTCCCGGTACTTGGTTACCGTTCGCCGGGCAACCCGGATCCCCTCGTCTGTCAAAATGGCGGCGATTTTCTGATCACTCAAGGGCCGCCTGGGATTCTCCTGGTCAATCAGCTTGCGGATCAGCGCGCGCACGGCGATCGAGGAACGGCCGCCGTCGCTTGCCGGAATCTGGCTGGAAAAGAAATATTTCAGCGGCAATGTGCCGCGGTGCGTGTGCAGGTACTTGTTCGCGGTGACGCGCGACACGGTGGATTCGTGCAGCTCGACTTCATCGGCGATGTCGCGCAGCACCAGCGGCGACATGGCGGTTTCGCCTTCATCGAAGAAGCGTTGCTGGCGATCGACGATCGCCTGCGAGACGCGCGTCAGCGTGTCGTTTCGAACGGCAAGGCTGCGAATCAGCCAGCGCGCTTCCTGCAATTGCGCCTGCATCTGCGGGCTGCGCGAATCCGCCTGCCTCAAAAGGCGCGCATATTCCTCGTTCAGTTTCAGGCGCGGCGTCACCGCGTTGTTGAGCTCGACCTTCCAGCGGCCTTCGCGCTTCACCAGCAGTGCGTCAGGCACGACATATTCCGTTTTCTCGCCGGGAACGGCGGTGCCGGGCTTCGGGTTCAGGCCGCGGATGAGATCCAGCGCGGCACGCATGTGCGCGACGGGTCGCGAGAACTGTTCGGCGAGACGCGCGGCGTCGGCACGCGCCAGCAGTTCCAGTCCGTGCTGCACCAGTTCCAGCGCCGTGTCGCGCTCGGGCGAGGGCGGCAGCAGGCGCAGTTGCGCGGCGAGGCATTCGGTGAGGCCGCGCGCGGCGACGCCGGGCGGATCCATGGCCTGGATGCGATGCAGGACGCGTTCGCCGGTTTCGAGATCGACGTTCAGCGACTGGCAGATTTCGTGCAGGGATTCGACGAGATAGCCGTCGTCGTTGAGGCCGTCGGCAATGGCTTCCGCCACGGCGAGTTCGTCCGGTTCGAAACGGCTCAGGCGAATCTGGAAAAGCAGATGTTCGCGCAGGCCGCCTTCGCCTGCCGCCATGTTTTCCAGCGGATCGAAACCGGGATCCTGCCAGGGATCGGCGGACGTGGATTCCGGCCAGTCGTCGAGGCCGTCGTGGTCGAGATCGAAGTCGTCCTTCTCGGCAGCGAACTCGTCACTGTCGGCGGTTTCGTCCGCGGAGGATTCGGCGTGATCGCTGCCGTCGTCGGGCAGCAGCATGACGTTGGATTCGAGAACCTGGTGGACTTCCTGCTGCAGTTCCTGCATCGACAACTGCAACAGCCGGATCGCCTGCCGCAACTGCGGTGTCATGGCGAGCTGCTGTCCGAGGCGCAGCTGAAGCGAGGGTTTCATGAAGAGAGTCTGGTGCTCCGCAGGTCCGAACCGGCCGCGGTAACAGGCTGCATCAAAGCGTCACGAGCGAAGGCGAGACAAGTCAAAAATTGGCGAGGAAGCGGAATGTATATGGCAATACACGAGCATTCCGAGCCGATTTTCAATGCCGTGTGCCGAGCGGAGTAGCTTTGATGCAGCCCGTTCGCGCGGCTCCTTGGGTGTCAGTGTACCTCTAGTTATAGCCTAAAGTCCTTGCCCAGGTACACGTCTCTAACCTGCTGATTTGTCAGTATTTGTTCTGAATTTCCAGCGGCGATCACCCGACCCTCGCTGATGATGTAGGCGCGCTCGCAGATCCCCAGGGTCTCGCGGACATTATGGTCCGTGATGAGCACGCCGATGCCGCGGCTTTTCAGGTGTTCGACGATCCGCTGGATGTCGATCACCGAAATCGGATCGACGCCGGCGAAGGGTTCATCGAGCAGCACGAAGCGCGGCTCCGCCGCCAGCGCGCGCGCGATCTCCACCCGCCGGCGCTCGCCGCCGGACAGGCTGATGCCCGCCGTGTCGCGGACGTGGCTGATGTGCAGTTCCTCCAGCAGGCCTTCCAGCGCGGCCTCGCGCCCGGCGCGGTCGAGATCCTCGCGCGTCTCGAGAATGGCCATGATGTTGTCGGCGACGCTGAGCTTGCGGAACACGGAGGCTTCCTGGGGCAGGTAGCCGACGCCGAGCCGCGCGCGGACATGCACGGGCAGGTGGCTGAGATCGGTGTCGTCAAGGCGGATGCTGCCGCCGTCGCGCGGCACGAGTCCGACGATCATGTAAAAGGAAGTGGTCTTGCCGGCGCCGTTCGGTCCCAGCAGTCCGACGATTTCACCGCTTTCGACCTTGAGCGAAACGCCGTTGACGACGGTGCGCTCGCCATAGCGCTTGACCAGTTCCTTCGCTTCCAGCACCGCCATGTTCAGTCCTCGCTCTCCGTGCCTTGTTCGCCGTTCTTCGGCTGGAAAATGATGGTCACGCGCTCTTTCACCGTGTCGGGCGAGGTGGCCAGCACTTTTTCGGTGGCGATGTCGTAGCGGATGGTTTCCGCGCGAAATTCGTCCTCGCCCTGGCGCACCCAGGCGTCGCCGGTCAGCACGACGATCTCGTTCACCGCGTCGTATTCGATACGCTGCGCTTCGCCGGTAATGATGGCGCCGTCTTCCGGCTGCTGGCGGAACTTCACGGGGCGGCCGACCAGGGTGCCTTCCTGGACAACGCCTTCACGGGCGCGCAGGCGCGCCTCGTCCGCTTCGATGTGGATGCCGCCCTTGTCGATGCGCACATCGCCGGTGAAAACGGAAATTTCCCTGGCCCGGTCCGCTTCCATGCTCAGGGACGAAACGGTCAGGGGCGCTTCGGCGGTGAAAGCGCTTGCGGCGAGAAGGCCGAGCACGGCCAGGCTATTGCGCATTTTCATAGCGCGCCTCCACGTCGGATTCGATGCGCAGGTAGTCTTCGGCCAGCGACACCCGCAGGCCGCGCCCCGAGATGATGCTCGGGCCCTGCGTGATCTTCACCGGCTCGTCGGTGACCGCGATTTCGGTTTCCGTGTTCACGAACAGGGCCTCGGTATGGAGGTGCATCGGGACGTCGTCCGGCTTGCCGCGCGTGAGCACGACGTCGCCGTGAACGTCCAGTTCAACGCCGTCATCGGTCAGGCGGCCCCGGTTCGCCGTCAGCTGCCAGCCGGAGTCGGCGCCGAGCCCGCGTGCTTCGAGCGCGCGCAGGTGAATCCAGCTTTCGTTTTCGAAATGTTCCGCGTAGTCGGCCGTGACCCGCATTTCCGGGCTGCCGTTCTCGTCGTGGCGGACGATGTCGAGCGCGCGGAAATAACTGTCGGGATGGCGCGCCGCTTCACGCTCCGGCGTCAGCGCGCGCTGTTGGCCCAGCCACCACCAGGTGCCAAGACCGGCGGCGGCGAGCAGGGCGACGACCGCGACGCGCGAGCCTGCGGGCAGATGCCGGAACCACTGCCGCATCAGACGCCGGTTTCCCCGGCCGCGCTTTCGCCGCGCGCGGCGAGCAGGAGATCGCAGGCTTCACGCACCGCGCCGCACCCGCCCGGATTGCGCGAGCGCCAGTGCGCGACGGGTATGACGTCCGGATGCGCGTCCTGCACGGTCAATGCGAGCGCGACTTTCTGCATGGCCGGGATGTCCATGACGTCGTCGCCCATGTACGCGGCGGCGGCAGGCTGGATGCCGAGTTTCGCGAGCAGTTCGTCCAGTGCGGCACCCTTGTCCTCGCGGCCCTGCACCAGGTGCCGGACGCCGAGATCCTGCATGCGCACGGCGGTCATCAGCGAATTCCGGCCGGTGATGACGGCCACTTCGATGCCATGACGCTGCAGCGACTTGATGCCGTGACCGTCGCGCACGTTGAAGACCTTGAGGGATTCGCCATCCGGTCCGTAATACAGCCGGCCGTCGGTGAGCACGCCGTCGATGTCGAACACGGCGAGCTTCAGGCGGCGGGCAATGGCGTGGATGGCGCGCAGTTCCATTGTGAATGTCTCCTAGACGATGCCGGCGCGCAGCAGATCGTGCATGTTCAGCGCGCCGATCAGTTTCTGGTCTTCGTCCACGACCAGCAGCGCGTTGATCTTGTGCGTGTCCATGAGTTGCAGCGCCTCGGCCGCGAGTTCGCCGGCACGAATGGTCTTGCCGCCGCGGGTCATGGCCTCGCTGACCGGCGTCGTATGCACGTCGAGCCTGCGGTCCAGCGTGCGGCGCAGGTCGCCGTCCGTGAAGATGCCGAGCACCTTGTCGCCGGGATCGACAATGGCGGTCATCCCGAGCCCCTTGCGGGTCATTTCCAGCAGGGCCTCGCTGAGCACGACGCCGGGCGCGACCTTCGGCACGCCCTCGCCGGAATGCATGAGATCCGCGACGTGCAAAAGCAGCCGCCGGCCCAGCGAACCGCCGGGATGCGAGCGCGCGAAATCCTCCGCGGTGAAGCCGCGCGCGTCCAGCAATGCAACGGCGAGCGCGTCGCCCATCGCGAGCGTCGCGGTGGTGCTGGCCGTTGGCGCGAGGTTGAGCGGGCAGGCTTCCTTCGCGACGCTGACGTCGAGATTCACGTCGGCATTCTTCGCCAGCGAGGATTCCGGGTTGCCGGTCATGCCGATCAGCGGCACGCCGAGACGCTTGATGAGCGGCAGGATGGTGAGGATCTCGGCGGTTTCGCCGGAGTTCGAGATCGCCAGCACGGCGTCCTCGCCGGTGATCATGCCGAGATCGCCGTGCGAGGCTTCGCCCGGGTGGACGAAGAACGCGGGCGTGCCGGTGCTCGCGAGCGTTGCCGCGATCTTGCCGCCGACGTGTCCCGACTTGCCCATGCCGACGACGACCACGCGGCCGCGGCAGGCGAGGCAGATTTCGCAGGCGCGCTCGAAGCGTTCGTCAAGGCGGGCCGACAGGGCTGCGACGGCCGCGGCTTCGGTGTCGATCACTTCGCGTCCGTTGTGAACATAGCGCGCATCCGGCGCCTGTCCGCGGCTGTTGCTGGTCATTGTTGATTCACGGCTGGAATTTCAGCGCAGGATACCGAAATAAAGAATGGCCTGATACGCCCCGAAAGCCGCCAGCAGCAGGCCGCCGGAGAGCCGGGAAACGCGCCCGGCCCTGCCGACGCCGTACGCCAGGAAGAAGAACGCCAGCGTCAGCCCGATCATGATCGGAAAGTCGCGGGTGAGCACCGCGTCCGGCACCGGACCGGGACGGATCACGCCCGGCAGGCCCATCACGGCCAGCAGGTTGAAGACGTTCGAGCCCAGCACGTTGCCGATGGCGATGTCGTGTTCGCCGCGCCTGGCGGCGATCACGGACGCGGCGAGTTCGGGGAGGCTGGTGCCGATGGCGACGACCGTCAGCCCGATGACCAGGTCGCTCACGCCAAGCGCGGTGGCGAGATTGACGGCGCCCCACACCAGCAGGCGCGAACTGACCAGCAGCACGGCGAGGCCGAGCGCGAGCAGGCCGAGCGCGCGCGGCAGCGGCATTTCGGCCGGGATTCCGGCGGCGAACTCCGCCGTCAGCGGGTCGTTTTCCCGTGACGCGCGGGCGATGTGGACCAGCCAGGCGATGAAACCTGCCAGGCCGGCGAGCAGCACGGCGCCGTCGATGCGGTCCAGTTCGCGATCGATCAGCAGGCCCGCGCCCACCAGCATGATGGCGATCAGCAGCGGGAGCTCGCGGCGCAGCGAAACCCTGCGCACATGCAATGGCGCGATGATCGCGGTGACGCCCAGGATCAGCGCGATGTTGTTGATGTTCGAGCCGATGGCGTTGCCCACGCCAAGCGCGGGGTTGCCGGCGAAGGCCGCCATGGCCGAGACGAGGATTTCCGGCGCGGCGGTGCCGAAACCGACAATGGTCAGGCCGACGATCAGCGGCGAGACGCCGAGCGCGCGCGCGGTGCCGGCCGCGCCCTCGACAAAACGGTTCGCGCCCCAGACCAGCAGGATGAAGCCCGGGAGTATGGCAGCGAGATTGAGGAGCATGCGGATTCCATGTTGAAGCGGCGGCGGTGCCGCACGGGGCGGCGAGGGCGGCATGATATCGGCAGCGTTCCCGGCTGGCCAGTTGTGACGCCGTTCTGTGTGACGCGGGGTTCATCGGGTATCATGTGCGACTTTTCCCCACACTGGCGGCGAGGGTTTCATGCTGGCTGACGATATCCGGACGATGATCGAGCAGGGGCTGCCGGACGCGCGCGTCGAAGTGACGGGTCCGGACGGCACGCACTTCGAGGCCGTCGTCGTGTCGCCATCGTTCGCCGGCAAGCGCACCCTGGAGCGGCACCGCATGGTGTACGCCACGCTGGGCGAGAAAATGGGGCGCGACATTCATGCCCTGTCGATCCAGGCAATGACGCCCGACGAAGCACGCTGATTCCTGCGCGGCGCCTGCCGCCCGAACGGAGAGATTTCTTGGACAAACTGTTGATTGAAGGCGGCGTGCGGCTGGAAGGCGACATCCGCGTCTCGGGCGCGAAGAACGCCACGCTGCCGATCCTCGCGGCCACCCTGCTGGCCGACGACGTTGTTTCCGTCGGCAACGTGCCGCACCTGCACGACGTCACCACCACCATCGAACTGCTTGGCCGCATGGGCGTTTCCGTCACCATCGACGAGCGCATGCGCATCGAGGTCGACCCAACGACCATCAGGAATTATTTCGCGCCCTATGAGCTCGTGAAGACCATGCGCGCGTCGATACTCGTGCTTGGTCCGCTGCTGGCGAAATATGGCGAAGCGGAAGTCTCGCTGCCGGGCGGCTGCGCCATCGGCACGCGGCCGGTGAACCTGCACATCGAAGGGCTGCAGGCGATGGGCGCGGACATCGTCGTCGAGAGCGGCTACATCCGCGCGAAGTGCGCGCGGCTGAAAGGCGCGAACATCGTCATGGACACCGTGTCCGTCACCGGCACCGAAAACCTGATGATGGCGGCGACGCTCGCCGACGGCGTGACCGTGATCGAAAACGCCGCGCGTGAACCGGAAGTCGTCGATCTTGCGAACTGCCTCAACCAGATGGGCGCGAAAGTGCGCGGCGCGGGCAGCGACACGATCACCATCGAGGGCGTGAAGCGCCTGTCCGGCACGCATTACACGGTGCTGCCGGACCGCATCGAGACCGGCACGTATCTTGTTGCCGGCGCGCTGACCGGCGGACGCGTGCGCCTGAAGGACACGCGCCCCGACCTGCTCGACGCCGTGCTCGCGAAACTCGAGGACGCCGGCGCGAAGATCGGCACCGGCAAGGACTGGATCGAACTCGACATGCAGGGCAAGCGCCCGAAGGCGGTGAACCTGCGGACCGCGCCGTACCCCGCGTTTCCGACCGACATGCAGGCGCAGTTCACCGCGCTGAACGCGATCTCGAAAGGCACCGGCACCATCACCGAGACCGTGTTCGAAAACCGCTTCATGCACGTGCAGGAAATGCAGCGCATGGGCGCGGACATCCGCCTGGAAGGCAACACCGCGATTTCGAAAGGCGTGAAGGCGCT
Source organism: Gammaproteobacteria bacterium (assembly GCA_036381715.1). Lineage (GTDB taxonomy): Bacteria > Pseudomonadota > Gammaproteobacteria > Natronospirales > JAJUFS01 > JAJUFS01. The sequence goes on from DASVCH010000057.1 coordinate 15,370, forward strand.
CACCGCAGCGCCCGTGATGGCGACCGACCTGCGCGCCTCTGCGTCACTGGTACTGGTGGGGCTCGTCGCCGAAGGCGCGACGGAGGTCGAGCGCATTTACCACATCGATCGCGGCTACGAGTGCATCGAGGAAAAGCTCGCCTCGCTGGGCGCGAAGATCAAGCGCGTGGCGGGATGAAAAAAAGCCGCGAAAGCGGCTTTTTTTTTTATGGGGCAAGGCACGGGCTGGCGGTTGCAAAACCGTCATTGCAATCAGCTATGCTCTTTCGCCTTTCGCCTTTCGCCTTTCGCCTTTCGCCTTTCGCCTTTCGCCTTTCGCCTTTCGCCTTTCGCCTTTCGCCTTTCGCCTTTCGCCTTTCGTTTCAGGAACCTGTCACCGGCGCCCGTTCGATGATGATCGCCTTCGTCACGAACGGCTGGCCGCGGCGCACGCCGCGGATGCGCACCGTTTCTCCCGGCGCGGTCGAGGCGATCAGGGTCAGCGCTTCGTGCGCGTTGGCCACCGCGTTGTCGTTGATGTGCGTGATGGCGTCGCCGCGTTCAATGCCGGCCGCTTCCGCCGGGCTGCCGCGGTAGACGTCGCGAACAATGATCCCGCTGTCATCCTCCAGCCCGAAGGCCTCGGCCAGTTCCGGCGTGACGTCCTGCGGGTCGACGCCGAGCCAGCCGCGGATGACGCGGCCGTGTTCGATGAGCTGGTTCACCACGCCGCGGGCGAGATTCACCGGCACGGCGAAGCCGGTGCCGTTCGCGCGCACCGAGCGGGAAAGAATCGCGGAATTCACGCCGATCATTTCACCGCGCGCGTTCACCAGCGCGCCGCCCGAGTTGCCGGGATTGATCTCGGCATCCGTCTGGATGAAATTTTCGAAGGTCGCGTGGCCGAGATAATTCCTGCCGGTCGCGCTGACGATGCCCTGTGTCACCGTCTGCCCCACGCCGAAGGGATTGCCGATGGCCAGCACGACGTCGCCGACGCGGATTTCGTCGGACCGGCCCATCGTGATGACAGGCAGGTTCGCCAGTTCGATTTTCAACAGCGCGAGATCGGTGTCCGGATCGGCGCCAACCACGGCAGCGGGCGCGATGCGGCCATCGGCGAGCGCGACCTGGACCGAGTTCGCGTCCCGGATCACGTGATGGTTGGTAAGGATGTAGCCTTCTTCGCCGACGATCACGCCGGAGCCCAGCGTGGTTTCGATGCGGTCTTCCGGCACGAAGTCAGCGTCGTCGAGCCACGGGGTCACGCCGCCTTCCACGGCTTGCGCGGAATGGATGTTCACCACCGCGGGCGCCGCGGCCTGCACGGCCGAACGGAAGGACGCGGATGTTGCCGCCACTGGCGGGGATCGCCGCAAGCCATTGATGCTACTGAGCAAGTCGGGCCGCAACCAGACCACGACAAAGGCCGCGGCAAGCCCCAGGGTCACGGATTGAAAGAGAAAGAAGAGCAGCTTCTGCAGTCGTTTCATGGGCATAAGCTAGCATGCGTCCCGCACACCGTCAGCACGAACGGCGCCTTCGCGGTGGCCAGCCTGCTGAGCGGACGTGTATAATGCCGCATTCTGTGCCCTCGGCCTGAAAATACTAATTCGAATCGAATCAATCGCTTAGCGTGTGCCTCAGGAGACCCTTGGATGAGTACTGACGGCGTTGACCTCACCAGGCGCCATTTCCTTACCGTTGCCACGTCCGTTGTCGGTGGTGTCGGTGTGGTAGCCACAGCCGTACCTTTTCTTGCTTCCATGCAGCCCAGTGACCGTGCCCGCGCGGCCGGCGCGCCGGTGGAAGTCGATATCAGCAAGATCGAGCCGGGTGGCATGGTCAAGGTCGAGTGGCGCGGCAAGGCCGTCGCCATCGTCCGCCGTACGCCCGCCATGCAGGAAGCGACGAAGGAACTGTCCGACGATCTGCTCCGCGACCCCTCATCGCAGGAGCCGCAGCAGCCGGAGTACGCGAGCAACGAGCTGCGCTCCATCAAGCCCGAGTACCTGGTGCTGGTTTCGGTCTGCACGCACCTCGGCTGTTCGCCGACCTATCGCCCGGAAGTCGCGCCGGCGGATCTCGGGCCGCAGTGGGTCGGCGGATTCTTCTGCCCCTGCCACGGCTCGAAGTTCGACCTGGCCGGCCGCGTCTTCAAGGGCGTGCCCGCACCGCTGAACCTGCAGGTGCCGCCGCACCGCTACCTGAATGAAAGCACGATCCTGGTCGGCGAAGACGGAGGAGCTGCCTGATGAGTCGTCCTGAGTGGGATTATTTCGATCGCGTCGGCGAGGGCTGGAACCGTTTCGTCGGCTGGATCGACGAACGCATGCCGATGACGTCGTTCATGCGCAGCCAGCTGCATGACTACTACGCGCCGAAGAACTTCAACTTCTGGTATTACTTCGGCGTGCTTTCGCTGGTGGTGTTCGTCAACCAGATCGTCACCGGCATTTTCCTCACCATGAGCTACAAGCCGTCGGCCGCGGAAGCGTTCGCGTCCGTCGAGTACATCATGCGTGACGTGGAGTGGGGCTGGCTGATCCGCTACATGCATTCCACGGGCGCATCGGCGTTCTTCGTCGTCGTCTACCTGCACATGTTCCGCGGCCTGATGTACGGCTCGTACAAGGCGCCGCGCGAGCTGTTGTGGATCTTCGGCATGCTGGTGTACGTCGCGCTGATGGCGGAAGCGTTCATGGGCTACCTGCTGCCGTGGGGCCAGATGTCGTACTGGGGCGCGCAGGTGATCATCTCGCTGTTCGGCGCCATCCCCGCGATCGGCGAGCCGCTGGCCGTGTGGATTCGCGGTGACTTTGCCGTGTCCGACATCACGCTGAACCGCTTCTTCGCCCTGCACGTCATCGCGATGCCGCTGATCCTGATCCTGCTGGTCGTGTTCCACCTGGTGGCGCTGCGCCACAACGGCTCCAGCAATCCGGACGGCATCGAGATCAAGAAGAACAAGGGTCCGGACGGCAAGCCGCTGGACGGCATTCCGTTCCATCCGTACTACACGATCAAGGACCTCGTCGGCATCATCGTGTTCGCGGCGCTGTTCGCGATCGTGGTGTTCTTCACGCCGGACATGGGCGGCTATTTCCTCGAGCACGCGAACTTCGTGCCGGCCAATCCGCTGGTCACGCCGGAGCATATCGCGCCGGTGTGGTACTTCACGCCGTTCTACGCGATCCTGCGCGCCGTGCCGGACAAGTTCCTCGGCGTGGTTTCCATGGGCGCCGCGATCTTCGTGCTGTTCCTGCTGCCCTGGATCGACCGGAACCCGGTGAAGTCGATTCGCTATCGCGGGCCGCTGTACCGGCTGCTCGTCATCCTGTTCGCGGTGACGTTCATCGTGCTCGGCTACCTGGGCCTGAAGCCGCCGACCAAGCTCTACTCCGAGCTGGCGCTGCGTTTCGCCGAAATCTATTTCCTGTTCTTCTTCGTCTCGTGGGCGTATTCGAAAGTCCGCACGCGCAAGTTCATGATCGGGGCGACGGTCGTGGCGCTGGTGGCAATCACCCTGATCGACATGCTTCGCTGGGATGCGGCGAACGCCGCCCTGATGCTGAAGATGTGGCTGATCCCCGCGGTCTATACCGCAGGATTCCTGCTGCTGGCGGCGTTCACGCGGCTGAACGATTCGAAACCGGTTCCGGAAAGGGTGACGTTCGAATGAAAAGAACAATGAAATTTGCGATCAATCTCGGCATGGGGCTCCTGCTCGCGGCGTCGCCGCTTGCAGCCGTTGCGTCGTCCGCCGAAGCGCACCTGGACGAGGCGCACAACTCGCTGGCGAACACCGCGTCGCTGCAGCGCGGCGCGAAGTATTTCGTGAACTACTGCCTTGGCTGTCATTCCCTGAAATACGTTCGTTACGAAAGCCTTATCGCCGATCTCGGCATCAGTGAACAGCAGTTGATGGAAAACCTGATGTTCACGGCGGAAAAGCCGACCGAGATGATGACCATCGCGATGAACGCCAACGATGCCGAACGCTGGTTTGGCGTCACGCCGCCGGATCTTTCCCTGACGGCGCGTTCGCGCGGCACGGACTGGATCTACACCTACCTGCGCAGTTTCTACCTGGACGAGTCGCGTCCGATTGGCGTGAACAACACGGTGCTGCCGAACGCAAGCATGCCGCACGTGCTCGCGCCGCTGCAGGGTTACCAGGCGGCGGTGTTCGAGGACGTGGTCGATGCGGAAGGCAACCACCACAAGGAGTTCGTGCGCTTCGAGGCGCCGGTCGGCGGCGCGCTCACGCCCGAGGAGTACGACGAGGTCGTGCGCGACATCGTGAACTTCCTCGATTACGTCGCGGAGCCGGTGAAACTCGAACGGCAGGCGCTCGGCATCGGCGTGCTGGCCTTCCTGCTTGTGTTCTTCCTGTTCGCGTACTTCCTCAAGCGCGAGTACTGGAAGGACGTTCATTGACGGCCAGCCCCGGAGCCTGCCGGCTCCGGGGCTGGCACCGGTCGTTCGACCAGGAGACAACAACATGGCAGTCATCACCAGCCGGCGTTCCGTAATGACCCTGTTTTCACGGCCTGCCGATCCGCACAGCCATCGCGTGCGCCTCGTGCTGGCGGAAAAGGGCATTACCTACGACGTGGTCGACATCGAAGGCGATGACCTGCCCGAAGACCTGATCGATCTCAACCCCTACAACACCGTACCGACACTCGTCGACCGGGAGCTGGTGCTGTACGACGTCCGCACCGTCATGGAATACCTCGACGAGCGGTTTCCGCATCCGCCGTTGATGCCGGTCGATCCCGTCAACCGCGCGCGCTTCCGCCTTGCCATGTTCCGCATCGATCAGGACTGGTACTCGCTGGTCGACATCATCGAATCGTCCGAGGATCGCGCCGCGGTCAACAAGGCAAAGAAGGAACTGCGTGACGCGGTCATGGCGACGGCCGACGCCTTCTCGCTCAAGCCCTTCTTCCTCAGCGACGAGTTCTCGCTGGTGGACTGCTACATCAGCCCCATCCTCTGGCGCCTTCCGAAATACGACATCGAATTGCCGGCGCAGGCGAAAGCCATTCAGAAATACGCGGACCGCATGTTCAAGCGGCCGTCGTTCAAGAACAGCCTTACCGAAATCGAGCAGGAACTTCGCGGAGGAAGTCTCTGATCTCGTCGTCAAGGGTTAGGGCTGAAAGGCGTGCCTGCTGTGTTGCGTCGCTTGCCCGTGGAATGACTGCCGTGCTGCGCGAGATGTCGTCCTGCTGCCAGTAACGCGGCTCACGAAACAACCGATCAGAGATTCCTCATGCTTTCCCGACGGCCCTACCTGATCCGCGCGCTGTACGAATGGCTCCTGGATTGCGGCGAAGTGCCGCACCTGCTGGTCGACGCCACCGTTGCGGGCGCCGAACTCCCTGAAGCCTACGTCAAGGACGGCCGCATCGTGCTGAACATCGGCGCCGCCGCGGTGCAGGCTCTCGATCTCGGCAACGATGAAATTGCCTTTTCCGCGCGCTTCGGCGGTACGCCGCGAGCAGTGCGTTTCCCCCCGACCGCGGTTATCGCCATTTACGGCCGTGATTCGGGGCAGGGGATGATGTTCGGCCCCGACGACGATGGTCCCTCGGACAACGACCCCGGTGGTGCTCCGCCAGGCGACAACGCAAAACCGGCGAAGCCGGGAAAGCCGTCGCTGAAGATCATCAAATAGAAGACGAAAGGCGAAAGGCGAAAGGCGGATGATCGAAATCCTTGTTGCCGACATCACCGCGCTTCACGTCGACGCCATCGTCAATGCCGCGAACGAATCGCTGTTGGGCGGAGGCGGCGTCGATGGCGCGATTCATCGCGCCGCCGGTCCCGAACTGCTCGCCTTCAATCGCACCCTGGGTGGCTGCCCGACCGGGCAGGCGAAAGCCTCGCCCGGTTTTCACCTGCCGGCAAAGTGGATAATTCACGCGGTCGGTCCCGTCTGGCGCGGAGGCAATGCCGGCGAACCGGAATTGCTGGAAAGCGCCTACAGGAATTCCTTCCGTTGCGCCCTTGAACGGGATGTGCGCAGCATCGCGTTTCCCGCCATCAGCACCGGTGTTTACGGCTATCCGAAAGAGGAGGCGGCGCGCATTGCGCTTGATGTCATGCGCGAGCACGAGAAGGATTTCGCGAGAATCGTGGCCTGCTGTTTCAGCGAGGGGGATGCCGAGGCCTACCAAAAAGTGAGTTGTGAGATGTAGGAGACCGCTTCCGCGGCCGGAAATCCACGCGTGACCGTTCCGCCGCGGAAGCGGCCTCCTACACCTCGGGAAAGAATTTCCCCGGATTCAGGATCCCCTTCGGATCGAACTGCGCCTTGATCCTGCGCATCATCGCGAGCGTTCCCGGCTCGATTTCAAGCCCGACGTATTCCTTTTTCACGAGCCCGATGCCGTGTTCTCCGGAGAGCGTCCCGCCGAGTTTCAGCACGAGCGCGAACACCTCGCCGAGACATTGATCCGCAACGGACATCTGTCGCGCATCGTCGGGGTCGACGAGCAGGTTGACGTGAATGTTGCCGTTGCCGGCGTGACCGAAGTTCACGATGGTGATTTCGTATTGCCGCGACAGCGCCTCCAGTCCGCCGATCAGTTCCGCCATCCGCGATACCGGCACGACCACGTCTTCGTTGATCTTCTTCGGTGCGATCTTTCGAAGCGCCGGCGAGAGCGCCTTTCGCGCTGCCCACAGCGCGCGCGTTTCCTCGGCGGTCTGCGCGCGGCGCAGTTCGATCAGCCCGTCGCCCCGGGCCGCTTCCGCCACGGACTGCGTCGCCGCTTCGAGAAACGCGGCGTTGCCGTCGACTTCGATCAGCAGCATCGCGCCTGCGTTCTCCGGCAGGTCGGTGTCGGCGTAGTCACGGATCATCCCGATCGCCCTGGCGTCGATGAACTCCAGCGCGGCGGGCGTGACTGCTTGCGCCATGATGCGCGAAACGGCGGCCGCGGCCGCCGTCATGTCATCGAAGGTGGCGCGCAGGGTATGTTTCGCGGGTTGCAATGGCGTGAGCCTCAGCGTGGCTTCGGTAATCACGGCCAGCGTGCCCTCGGAGCCGATCAGCAGGCGCGTCAGGTCGTAGCCGACCACGCCTTTCGTCGTGTAAACGCCGCAGTTCAGTTCCGTGCCGTCGCCCGCCACGGCGCGCAAGCCGAGCGTGTTGTCGCGCGGCGTGCCGTATTTCACCGCGCGCGGTCCCGCCGAGTTGCAGGCAAGATTGCCGCCGGCGGTCGAATACGCGGACGAGGTCGGGTCGGGCGGCCAGAAAAATCCTTCCAGGCCTGCCGCTTTCTGCAGCTCGGCGTTCGTGACGCCGGCCTGCACCACCGCGACGCGGTTGGCGGCGTCGATGCGAACGATCCGGTTCATGCGTTCCATGCCGAGCACGAGTCCCCCCGCAACCGGGACCGCAGCGCCGGCCGTGCCGCTGCCGAGGCCGCGTGCGACCAGCGGCAGGCCGTGTTCGTGGCAGGCGCGAACGATCGCGAGCACTTCGTCGTGCGATTCGGGAAACGCAACCAGGTCGGGAAGGGCCTGCTGCCGGGAATTGTCGTAACTGTAGGGAACGCGGTCGCCGGGATCGTTCAGCAGGCGTTCGCCGAGCAGCGCCTGAAGATCGGCTCGTACCTTCCGGGCGCGATCGATGATGTTGCCGGGTGTCGCTGGCACGGCGTGTCAGATTTCGCCGAGCACGCGCGCGTCGATGAGATCGCAGAGGCAGTGGATCAGCACGAGATGCACTTCCTGGATGCGCGCCGTGCGCTCCGCGGGGACGCGCAGCTCCACGTCCGATTCGCCAAGATGGCCCGCCATTTCGCCGCCGTTGCGGCCGGTGAATGCGATGACGGCCATCCGGCGTTCGTGTGCGGCGTCGATGGCGCGAACGACATTCGGCGAATTGCCGCTGGTGGAAATGGCCAGCAACACGTCGCCGGCCTGCCCCAGTGCGCGTACCTGCTTGGAAAAGATGTCGTGGTAGTCGTAGTCGTTGGCGATCGACGTCAACGTGGAGCTGTCCGTGGTGAGTGCGATCGCGGGCAACGCCGGACGTTCGCGCTCGAAGCGGTTCAGGAGCTCGGACGAAAAATGCTGGGCGTCGGCGGCCGACCCGCCGTTGCCGCAACTCAGGATCTTGCCGTTGTCCAGCAGCGAGGCGCTGGCGAGTTCGGCGGCGCGAACCATCGGCGGCGCCAGTGCATCGACGGCGCGCCGTTTCGTTTCAATGCTTTCAAGAAAGTGATCGCGAATGCGCTGTTCGATGTCCAAGGACTTCTCCGATTCATTCCGCAGGCCGGAAAGCATCCGTTATCCATTCGGTCTTTGCGGTCGCGGGCCTTCCCGCGCCGTCGACCGCCACGATATCAAAACGCGCAGGCCGGTGCGCGAGGCGCGACTGCTCGAGAAAGCGTGCCGCCGCGCGGACCAGCCGTGCCTGTTTCGCGGCCGTGACGCTCGCCGCGGCGCCGCCGAAGTTATTGTTGAGGCGGGCGCGGACCTCGACGAAAACGACGTGCCCGGCGTGCTCCATCACCAGGTCGATTTCGCCCCAGCGCGTGCGGTAGTTCTCCGCCAGGAGCGTCAGCCCGCGCGCTTCCAGATAGCGCCGCGCGTGCTGCTCGGCTTCGCGTCCGCGCGCCTTGCGCTCGCTGTCAGTCCTGCTGTTGCGGCGCGGCGGCATGCACAGTTCCTTGTGCGGAAGCCGGTTGTTCGACGGCAGGCAGCAGTTGCGGTTCGCCGCCCTGGAAACGCGCCCAGTAAAGGTCGCGGCGGATGCGCTGCTGCTGGTCCAGGCTCAACAGTCCGGTCATCGCCGGCAGCGGATTCTGCAGGGCGGGGTCGTCGCCGAGAATCAGCGGCACGAGACGGAAGGCGTCGAAGCCGAGCGCATACAGCCGGCCCGAGCGTTCGAACCGGCCGGGCCAGAGGTTCGCGATGTTGTCGCGAATTTCCTGGCCGATGGCGTCGGGCGCCAGTATCCACGGCATGTCCGCGAAACGGATGCCGTCGAGATCCCGGTCCGGCTGTCCGGGCCGGTACACGTGGCTTGTCGCGTACACCGGTACGTCGATGGCGTGATGAAAACGCAATTGCGGTTTCAGGAGGCGCGCTTCGTCCGCATCGGCGGCGAGGAAAATGAACTGCACGTCCTGGCGGCGGCGCGGCTCGAACTCCAGCAGGTCGTTCAGCAGCCCGCCGAGCGTGCTGCGCAACTGCTGGTAGCGCAGGCGGCTTTCGTCAAGATTCAGCATGCGCATGATCGGCGTCGAGTAATCGGCGTGACCCGGCTGGTAGCGCTGCACCGTCAGGAGTTCGCCGCCGAGTTCCTCGAAGCGCGCGCGAAACGCCGCGGTCATGCGCAGGCCGAACTCGGTGTCGGGCACCAGCGCCGCCGCGCGCGTGTAGCCTTTCGCGATGCTGCGTTCGGCAACCTGGATGGCTTCGTCTTCCGGCAGCAGGCCGAACTGCACGAGGCCGTCGCGCGCGATCGCGGCCTCGGAAGGATCAAGGTAATTCAGGCCGAGCACGGGAACGGAAACGTTTTCCGCCCGGTTGATCGCGCTCAACGCGTCCTTGGTCAGCGGTCCGACGACGATGCCCGCGCCCTGCTGCACGGCCTGGTGCGCGGCCCGCACGGCGCCTGCGGGATCGCCGCCCGTGTCGATGACGAGAACCTCGGGCGCGTCCGCGTGCGCGGCGTGCTGGTAAAGCCCTGCGAGAAAACCGTCGCGCACGACTTCCGCGGACGCGCGGAACCGGCCGCTCAGCGGCAGCAGCAGCGCGATCGTGTCGGGATAGGTGAAGCGGTGTTGATGTTCGGCGCGGATTTCATCGAGCAGCAGGCGTTCGGCGGGATGACCGGCGTAGCGGCGCGCCCATTGATCGAGGCGGCCGGCGAAGCCGTGCGGATCCTGCCAGGCGGTCTGGCCGATGCGCCCGAGCGCGATCCAGCCGCGTACGGCGGCGCCGGTTTCCGGCGGCAGCGTGTCAAGGTTCAGCGGCTCTCGCGCGCGCGACAGGCCGAGCCAGATCAGCCGGCTGTCCGTGAGTTTCACATTCGCGTCGCCGCTCGCCTGCAGGTGTTCGTTCAGGAGCGCGGTGGCTTCCAGCGTCGCGCCGAGCTGGAAGAGCGCGCGCCCGTGCACGCGAACGGCGCGGTCGAAAAACTCCTGGGTGAAGCGCTGCTGTTCGAGCAGCAACAGCGCCTGGCGCGGATTCTGCTGCAGCAGGGCGAGTTCCGCCTCGACGAGCGTGCCGAGTTCGGCAAGGCGGCTGGTCGGCGGCAGCGGCCGCGCGGATTGCAGCGCAATCGCCGCGGCGTCGGCACGGCGCGCCGCAAGCCATGCGTCAGCAGCGGCAAGCCAGGCGCGTTTTTGTGCGTCGCCTGCGCTGTCGCGCGCGAGCTCCTCGAAAGCCATCGCCGCGGCGACAGGATCCTCGGCGACCATCGCCGCGGCTCGCTGCATCCCCGCTTCGAACGCGGCGGCGCGTTCCGGGTCCGGTCCGGTTGCGCAGGCGGCGAGCAGGAGCGCCGCCAGAAGCGGCAGCAGGCGAAGATGGCGAAGGGAAGAACTGGCTTGCATGGATCAGGACCCCGTTGCAGGATGGGACGCCCGCCGTGGGCGGACCGCAAAGTATCGAGTGGGGACCGGGGAGTGTCAACGCAGGCTGGAATTCTCTACGTGGTCGCCACGCCGATCGGCAATCGTGAAGACATGTCGCGCCGCGCCGAACGGGTTCTTGACGAAGTCGATTGCATTTTCTGCGAAGACACGCGTCACAGCGGCAGGCTGCTCGCGGAACTCGGCATCAATACGCCGCGCTTTTCCCTGCACGAACACAATGAACGCATGCGCATCGATGCCGTGCTGCAGCGCCTGCTGGCCGGCGAATCCTGCGCGCTCATCAGTGACGCCGGCACGCCGCTGATAAACGATCCCGGCTTTGCGCTGGTCCGCGCGGTGCGCGACGCCGGCGTTCGCGTCGTGCCGGTGCCCGGCGCCGCCGCGGTCATCGCCGCGTTGTCCGCCGCCGGCCTGCCGACCGACCGCTTCGGTTACGAAGGTTTTCTTCCCGCGAAAGCGAAAGCGCGCCGCGAGCGGCTCGCCGCGCTCGCAGGCGACCCGCGCACGCTGGTCTTCTACGAGGCGCCGCACCGCCTGAAGGAAATGCTCGCCGACGCCGCGATGGCGTTCGGCGCCGTGCGTCCCGCCTGCGTCGCGCGCGAGATCACCAAGCTGCACGAGGAATTCCGCGACGGTTCCCTCGAAGAACTTTGCGCATGGGCCGACAGGGAACCGAATGCCGCGCGCGGCGAAATCGTTGTCGTGATCGGCGGCGCGTCGGGCGAAGCGGCGGCGGCTCGCCGTTTGAACACCGACGAAGTGTTGCGCGCGCTGCTCGAAGAACTGCCCGCAAGCAAGGCCGCAAAAGTGGCTTCGAAGCTCACCGGCGAAAAGCGCCAGCTCCTTTACCAACGCGCCCTTGAACTGTCGGGCGAAACGCCCGCGTAGCTATTGCGTTCGCGCTTGACAGCTTTCCGGATCAGCGTATCGTTCGCGGCGGAGTTGGCCGGACAGTCGCTGCGCATTCGCTTGCGTGGAGGAAAGTCCGGGCTCCGCAGGGCAGGGTGCCAGGTAACGCCTGGGCGGCGCGAGCCGACGGAAAGTGCCACAGAAAACATACCGCCGATGTGCGCATGCAAGTGCGGCACAGGTAAGGGTGAAAAGGTGCGGTAAGAGCGCACCGCGCGTCCGGCAACGGATCGCGGCAGGGTAAACCCCACTCGGAGCAAGGCCAAATAGGGGAACGATCACGTGGCCCGCGTGGTTCCCGGGTAGGCCGCTTGAGGTGAACGGCGACGTTCATCCCAGATGAATGACTGTCCTCGACAGAACCCGGCTTACAGGCCGACTCCTTCTGTTTGTGAGAAGTAAGAGGTGAGAAGTGAGAGGATGGCGATGACCGCGTTATCGTCCTCTAACTTCTCACTCCTCACTTCTCACTTCTCACTTCTTACCTCGTACCTCTTGCTGCTCTCTGTTTTCTTCACACCCCGCCAAAACTACATCTCCTAACTTATTGATTTTGCGTGTTGTGCGGTAGCAGCAATTTTACCGCGTAGCGCATTGCGTCAATTACGTAAGTTCCTGACAGACAAAAGGAAATTACTCGTTTCCCGTGGGTTTTTCCCTTGACAGTGGCTTTCTCCGCTACCTATAGTGTCGGCAAGTGGGAAAAAGTGGGAGAGCGTGGGACTCCGTCCCGGCACCGCCATGTTCAGGGGAGTCAACAACGTCAAGCTCGACGCCAAGGGCCGGATGGCAATTCCGACCCGGTATCGCGAGCGCGTGCAGGATCGTTGCGGCGGCCAGCTGGTCGTGACCGTGGATCGCGATCATTGCCTGTTGCTGTACCCGCTCCCTGACTGGGAAGAAATCGAACGGAAGCTCGTGAAGCTGCCGAGCTTCAACGTGCAGGCACGCCGCCTGCAACGCCTGCTGGTCGGTCACGCCACCGAAGTCGAGATGGATTCGCACGGCCGCGTGCTGCTGCCGCCGCCGCTGCGCGAATTCGCCGCGCTCGACAAGTCGGCGGTAATGATCGGCCAGGGCAACAAGTTCGAAATCTGGGACGAGGAATCGTGGAACGCGCGGCGCGACGGCTGGCTTGCCGATGACGACGGCCAGGACGCGCCACTGCCGGCGGAACTGGAGTCCCTGTCGCTTTGAGCGGTACGCCACGCCAGGGCGAACACGAACCGGTTCTGTTGCAGGCCTGCCTCGCGGGTCTTGCCGTCAGGCCGGACGGATTTTATGTCGATGGCACCTTTGGCCGTGGCGGGCATGCCGCGGCGGTGCTGGAAAGGCTGGCCGCAGGCGGCCGGCTGCTGGCGTTCGACAAGGATCCGGACGCGGTCCGGGTGGCGCGGGAGCGGTTTGGCGGCGATGCGCGTTTTCGCATCGTTCACGGGAGCTTCACGATGCTCGAGCGAACCGTTGATGAGCAGGGTGATGCGGGCCGGGTCGACGGCATTCTCCTCGACCTCGGGGTTTCGTCGCCCCAGCTCGACGACGCGGCGCGCGGCTTCAGCTTCCAGTCGGAAGGCCCACTGGACATGCGCATGGATCCGACCGCCGGCAAGAGCGTTGCGGAATGGCTGGCCGAAGCCGATGAGACGGAGATCGCCCGGGTCCTGTTCGAGTACGGCGAGGAGCGGTTCTCGCGCCGGATTGCGCGCGCCATCGTCGAGCGCCGCGCCGAACAGCCCTTGCGGACCACGCGGGACCTGGCCGAACTCATTGCCGCCGCCGTGCCGACGCGCGAAAAGGGCAAGCATCCGGCAACACGCAGTTTCCAGGCGCTGCGGATACTTATTAATAAGGAGTTGGACGATCTCGATGAAGTGCTCGCGCAGTGCGTCCGGGTACTCGCGCCCGGCGGCCGCCTGTGCGTCATCAGCTTCCATTCCCTCGAGGACCGGCGCGTGAAGCGTTTCATCCGGGACCACTCCCGTCCGCCGCGGCCGCCGAAGGGCCTGCCGCGCGGCCTGCCCGTGCCGGAACAGCGGTCGCCATTGCGGCCGGTCGGCAAGGCGGTCATCGCGGACGCCGCGGAAGTCGACCGCAATCCCCGCGCGCGCAGCGCGGTTTTGCGTTGTGCGGAGCGTGTTGCATGAACGCGCGGCGCGGCGTTGTCGCCCTGCTGCTGGTCGCAAGCGTGATCAGCGCGCTCGCCGTGGTGCGCGCGCGGCACGGCAACCGCACCGAATTCGTCGAGCTACAGCGCCTCGAAGCGCGCCGCGACGCGCTGGAAGTGGAGTGGGGCAAGTTGCAGCTCGAACAGAGCGCCTGGGCGACGCATGGCCGGATCGAGCGGGTCGCGCGCGAGGAGCTGGGCATGGAAATGGTGCGCGCCGACGACGTCGTGGTGCTGAAGAATGCAGAGCGTTGACGACAGAAAGACGGGCTCGTGGGCCTGGCGCAGCGGCGCCATCGCCGTGCTGTTCTTCGGGGCGGCGCTGCTGATGGCCGCGCGCGCCGTCGATCTGCAGGTGTTGCGCTCCGACTTCCTGCAGGACCAGGGGCAGGCGCGTTACGTCCGTACCGTCGAAATGCCCGCGCATCGCGGCATGATCACCGACCGCAACGGCGAAGTGCTCGCGGTTTCGACGCCGGTCGCGTCCGTCTGGGCGAACCCGCAGGAAATGGAAGAATCGGTTTCACGATTGCCGGAAGTTGCCGAAATCATCGGCGTGGATCCGCGGAAGTTGTTGCGCGCCGTTGTCGAGCGGCCGGAACGCGAGTTCGTGTACCTGGAGCGGCACATTCCGCCGCACAAGGCCGACGCCATCGAGGCGCTCGGCATTCCCGGCATTTACCTGCAGCGCGAGTACAAGCGTTTCTATCCCGCCGCGGAAGTGACGTCACATGTGCTCGGCTTCACGAACATCGACGACAAGGGCCAGGAAGGTCTCGAGCTTGCGTTCAACGAATGGTTGAGCGGCGAAGCCGGCGCGAAGCGCGTGCTGCGCGACCGGCTCGGGCGCACCATCGAGGACCTCGAGCTGCTGCGCGCGCCGCAGCCGGGCAAGACGCTTGCGACCAGCCTCGATCTGCGCCTGCAGTATCTCGCGTATCGCGAACTGAAAGCCGCGATCATCGACCACAAGGCGGTGTCCGGTTCGATCGTCGTGCTGAATCCGGAAACCGGCGAGATTCTCGCGCTCGCGAACCAGCCGTCCTTCAACCCGAACAACCGCAGCGACTACCAGAGCTCGCATTACCGCAATCGCGCCGTGACCGACGTGTTCGAGCCGGGCTCCAGCTTCAAGCCGTTTCCGATCGCGGCGGCGCTGGAAACCGGGCGGTACGAACCGTCAACGCCGATCGACACCTCGCCCGGCTTCATCAAGGTCGGCGGCTACGCGGTGCGCGATCCGCGCAACTACGGGTTGATCGACGTCACGACCGTACTGACGAAATCCGTCAACACCGGCGCGAGCCGGATCGCGCTGTCGCTGGAGCGTGATCATTTGTGGTCCATCCTCGCGCGCTTCGGCTTCGGCAGCGTCACCGGTGTCGGCCTGCCGGGCGAAACCGGCGGCGTGCTGCCGCACTGGCAGCGCTGGCGCGAAGTGACGCAGGCGACGCTCGCCTACGGCTACGGTCTCAGCGTCACGCCGCTGCAGCTCGCGCAGGGTTACGCGATTCTTGCCGCAGACGGCGTGCGCCATCCGGTAACGCTGCTTGCCGGCGGTTCCGCCGCCATGGAAGGCGATGGCGAGCGCGTGATTTCCGCGGCAAGCGCGCGCGAAATGCGCCGCATGCTGGAGACCGTCGTGGCGCCGGGCGGCACCGGCACCGCCGCGTCCATCAAGGGCTATCGCGTCGCGGGCAAGACCGGCACGGCGCGCAAGGCTGTCGCCGGCGGTTATTCCGCGGACAAGCACATCGCCGTGTTCGCCGGGTTTGCGCCGGTGTCGGATCCGCGCCTGGTGGTTGTCGTTGTCATCAACGAACCGCATGAAGAAGGTTATTACGGGGGCGACATCGCCGCGCCCGTGTTCGCGCGCGTGATGGCCGGCGGATTGCGCGTGCTCGGCGTTCCGCCCGATGCGGCGGACGAAGAACCCAACCTGATCGCCGGAAGGGTGGCCCCATGAACGCGCGTCGCGGAAAGTCGTTGCACGATCTGCTGAACGGCATTCCGGGTGTCGCCCCGGTTGCCGACCGCGTCGTCCAGGGCGTCAGCCTGGACAGCCGCTTCGTCGTTCCGGGCGGTGCGTTCCTCGCGTGCGCGGGCATCAGTTCGCACGGCCTCGACTATCTCGACGAGGCCCTGCGGCGCGGCGCGGAAGTCGTGCTCTGGGAACCGGCGGCGGGGCTTCAGCCGCCGAAGCTGCCGTCGGGGGTCACCGCGGTGCGCGTGCCGGATCTTTCGGCGCAGGCCGGCGCGATCGCGGCCGGTTTTTACGGTGATCCCTCGGCAAGGATCGACGTGATCGGCATCACCGGAACCAACGGCAAGACGTCCGTCAGTCATCTCGCCGCGCAGGCGCTTTCGGCCTACGGCCGGCGGTGCGCGGTGTCGGGCACGCTTGGCTACGGGTTCGTGGATTCGCTCGAACCGGCCACGCACACCACGCCTGACGCGGTGAAGCTGCAGGCGTTGTTCGCGCAGCTCGCCGGCAGCGGCGCCGATGCGGTCGCGATGGAAGTTTCCTCGCATGCGCTCGAACAGCAGCGGGTCGCGGGCGTGAAGTTTCACACCGCCGTGTTCACCAACCTGAGCCGCGACCATCTCGACTACCACGACGACCTGTCCGCTTATGCAGCGGCGAAGCGGCGGCTGTTTCAAATGCCCGGGCTGCGCGCTGCGGTCGTGAACGTCGACGACGCGACCGGGCGCGATATTGTCGCCAACCTGCCGGCCGGCGTTCGCGCGATTCCCTTCGCCACGCATGCGGAATCGCTGCAGGGCGTCGCGCGGGAAAACGCGCTGTTCGCGGAGCGCATGACGTTCGATGCGCAAGGCATCAGCCTGGAAATCGATGCGGCGGGCGAACGCGTGATGATGCGCGCGCCCTTGTTCGGCCGTTTCAATGCCCTGAACCTGTTGGCCGTGTTCGGCGTGCTGCTGAGTCTCGGCATTGCCGCGCCGGATGCGGCGCGCGCGCTTGGCAGCGTGCGTCCCGTGCGCGGGCGCATGGAACGGCTCGGCGGCGGCGAGCGGCCGCTGGTGATCGTCGATTACGCGCACACGCCGGACGCGCTCGCGCAGATTCTTGCGGCCGCGCGCGAACATTGCGCGGGGAAACTGTTCTGCGTGTTCGGTTGCGGCGGCGACCGCGATCGCGGCAAGCGTCCCGAGATGGGGCGGATCGCGGAGTCGATGGCGGACGCCGTGATCGTCACCGACGACAATCCGCGCACCGAAGATCCGGATCTCATCGTGCAGGAAATCGTCGCCGGCATGAACGCGCCGGCGGGAGCGCGCATCGAGCGCGATCGCAGGAAGGCGATCCAGGCCGCGATCAGGGAAGCGGCGGCGGGCGACGTTGTCGTGATCGCGGGCAAGGGCCATGAGGATTACCAGATCACCGGAAACCGGCGCGAACATTTTTCCGACAGCGAAGTGGCCGCCGCCGCGCTGGAGACCGCGGCATGAGCGCGACAGCGAAAATGACCGATCTTGATTTCATCGCCCTGCACACCGGCGCGCGTCTTGTCGGCGAGGCGGTTGCAATCACGGGCGTCTCGACGGACACGCGGCGCATGCGCGCGGGCGAGCTGTTCGTCGCGCTCAGCGGTCCGCGTTTCGACGGTCACGACTTCGCGTCCGCGGCCGCCGAATCCGGTGCCGCGGCATTGCTCGTGGATCGCCAGCTCGACTGCGAACTGCCGCAGCTGCTTGTCGATGACACGCTGATCGCGCTGGGCCGTTTCGCCGCCGCCTGGCGCGGCCTGTTTTCGCTGCCCGTCATCGGCGTCACCGGCAGCACCGGCAAGACGACCGTCAAGCAGATGCTCACCGCCATTCTTGCGGGACGCGGCGACGTGCTTGCGACGGAAGGCAACCTGAACAACGACATCGGCGTGCCGCTGACGCTGCTTCGCCTGCGCGAAGAACACCGTTTCGCCGTCGTCGAAATGGGCGCGAATCATGCCGGCGAAATCGCCGCGCTTGCGGCGCTCGTCCGTCCGACCGTCGGGCTCGTGACGAACGCGGGCGCGGCCCACCTCGAAGGGTTCGGCAGCATCGAGGGCGTTGTCGAAGCCAAGGGTGAAATGTATCCGGGCGTGGTCGATGGCGGCAGCTGCATCATCAACGGTGACCAGCCTTGGGCGGAAGAGTGGAAGCTGCGTGCGGGCGCGCGGCGCAAGCTGACGTTCGGCCTGGATTCCGCGAACGATTTTCATGTCGCAGGCGACGTTCGCGAAACGGACGCCGGCATCGCGTTTCGCATCGATACCCGGGACGGCGCCATCGACATCGAGCTTCCCTTGCACGGCCGGCACAACGTCATGAACGCGCTTGCCGCGGCGGCGGCGGCATTCGCGGTCGACACGGATTTCGCGACGATTGCCGCAGGCCTGCGCAACGTCGCGAATGTCGGCGGCCGCATGCACGTCGAGCGGCTCGGCAACGGCGTGGTGCTGGTCGACGACACCTACAACGCCAATCCACTGTCGATGCGCGCCGCCATCGACTGGCTCGCCGCCGGCCAGCGCCGCGGCTGGCTGGTAATGGGCGACATGGGCGAACTCGGCGCGGACGCACGCGCCCTGCACGAGGAAATCGGCAATTACGCCGCCGAATGCGGCGTGGAGCGGATGTACTGCCTGGGCGGGATGAGCGCCGCGGCCTGCGCCGCGTTCGGCAGCGCGCATTGCTACACGGACCATGCGCGACTGATCGACGATCTCGCCGCGGAGCTCGAAGCGGGCGTGACGGTGCTCGTCAAGGGTTCGCGCAGCGCGCGCATGGAACGCGTCACCGCCGGACTGCGTGAAAGGGGGATGCGCTGATGCTGCTCTGGCTGTCCGAATACCTCGTGCAGTTTCACACGGGCTTCAATGTCTTCCAGTACCTCACCTTGCGCGCGATTCTCGGCGCGCTCACCGCGCTGGCCGTCGGTTTTGTCATCGGACCGTGGATGATCCGTCATCTCACCTTCCGCCAGATCGGCCAGACGGTGCGCGATGACGGACCGCTGACGCACCTGCCGAAAGCCGGCACGCCGACCATGGGCGGCCTGCTGATCCTGTTCGGCATCGTCATCAGCACCTTGCTGTGGGCGGATCTCGACAATCTCTATGTCTGGGTCGTGCTGGGCGTGACCGTATCCTTCGGCGTCATCGGCTGGGTCGACGATTACCGCAAGCTGGTGCTGAAGGATCCGAAGGGGCTGGCGGCGCGCTGGAAATATCTCTGGCAGTCGGCGGCGGGGCTGGCGGCGGCGATCATCCTCTACCAGCATGCGGCGACGCCTGCGGCAACCGAACTGATCGTGCCGTTCTTCAAGAGCGTTTCGATTCCGCTCGGCGCCGGTTACGTGTTCCTTGCGTACTTCGTGATTGTCGGGGCGAGCAACGCGGTCAATCTCACCGACGGACTCGACGGCCTTGCGATCATGCCGAGCGTGCTGGTCGGCGGCGCGCTCGGCGTGTTCGCGTACGCCTCGGGCAACATCAATTTCGCGGATTACCTGCAGATCCCGCACATTCCCGGTGCGGGCGAGGTGGTCGTCTTCTGCGGCGCGCTGGTCGGCGCGGGACTCGCTTTCCTCTGGTTCAATTCTTATCCCGCACAGGTTTTCATGGGCGACATCGGCGCGCTCGCGCTGGGCGCCGCGCTCGGCACGATCGCCGTCGTCGTTCGCCAGGAGCTGGTGCTGTTCATCATGGGCGGCATTTTCGTGGTCGAAACGGTTTCGGTGATCCTGCAGGTTGCCTCGTTCAAGCTGACAGGCCGGCGCATCTTCCGCATGGCGCCGCTGCATCACCATTTCGAACTGAAAGGCTGGCCCGAGCCCAAGGTGATCGTGCGGTTCTGGATCATCACGGTGATCCTGGTGTTGATCGGGCTTTCGACATTGAAGATCCGCTAAGGCGAAAGATGGAAACGGCAACGCAGAAACAGCGCAAGGCAATGGTGGTCGGTCTCGGCAAGACCGGGCTGTCGGCCGCGCGCTGGCTGCAAGCGCAGGGTTACGTTGTCGCCGTCACGGACAGCCGTGAAAAACCGCCGGGGCTCGACGCCTTGCGCGAGGCCTTGCCGGATGCCGCCGTTTTTGTCGGCGGTTTTTCCGACGCCGCGCTTGCGAACGCGGATCTCGTGGTCGTCTCGCCCGGCGTGCCGCTGTCCGATCCGTTCATCGCGCGGGTGCAGGAAACGGGCGTCGAACTGATCGGCGACGTCGAACTGTTTTCGCGCGTCGTCACGCGCCCGGTGATTGCCGTGACCGGCTCGAACGGCAAGAGCACCGTCGCGACGCTGTTCGCGCTGATGGCGGAACGCGCGGGACGGCGCGCGGGCCTTGGCGGCAATGTCGGCACGCCGGTGCTGGACCTGCTTTCGGAAACGGACCGTGACCTCTACGTGCTGGAGCTTTCCAGTTTCCAGCTCGAATCGACGCATTCCCTCGCGCCCGCCGCCGCGGTCGTGCTGAACGTGACGCCCGATCACATCGACTGGCACGGCAGCATGGAGCGCTATGCGGATGCGAAGGCGAAGATCTATCGCAACGCCGCCGTCTGCGTTTTCAATCGTGACGACGCGTGGTCCGCGCGGCTGGCCGCCGGCCTGCCGAACACCTTGAGTTTCGGGCTCGATGCGCCGGAACGCGAGATCGATTTCGGACTTGTCGATCACGACGGCGTGCGCTGGCTTGCACGCGGCGCGGAGCGCCTGCTGCCTGTCGACGCGCTGACGATTGCCGGCAGCCACAATCACGCCAACGCGCTGGCCTGCCTTGCGCTGGGCCACGCCGTCGGGCTTTCGCGCGACGCGATGCTGTCGGCCTTGCGCGATTTCGCCGGCCTGCCGCATCGCATGCGCCGCGTGGCGGAAATCAACGGCGTCGTTTTCGTCAACGATTCCAAGGGCACCAACGTCGGCGCGACGGTGGCGGCGATTCGCGGCGCCCATCGTCCGCTGGTGCTGATCGCCGGCGGTGACGGCAAGGGCCAGGATTTCGGCGAGCTTGTCGAGGCGATGATCGGGCGCGTGCGCCATGTCGTGCTGATCGGCCGCGCCGCGAACGACATCGCAACCGCCATCGCCGGCCGCCTGCCATCCAGCAAGGCCGCCGATATGCCGGGCGCGGTTTCCGCTGCCGCAAGGATTGCGGAGCCCGGCGACATGGTGCTGTTGTCGCCGGCCTGTTCGAGCCTGGACATGTTCGCGAACTATGAAGCGCGCGGCGATGCGTTCGCATCCGCCGTGCGGGAGCTTGCGGCATGAACGCGGCAGTGATGGAAAGACAGGTCGCGGGAACGGCGCGCGGACCGGAATACGACTGGGTGCTGCTGACCGTCGGCGTCCTGCTGATGTGCGTCGGGATCGTGTTTGTGACCTCGGCATCGGTTGCGATTGCCGAGCGTGAAACGGGCAATGCGCTGTATTTCGCCGAGCGCCAGGCGATGTATGCGGGCGCGGGCATTGTTGCCGCCGTGTTCATGATGCTGGTGCCGCTGAAGTTCTGGCGCCGGATGAGCGCGTTGCTGCTGTTCGGCGCGCTCGGCTTGCTGACGCTGGTGCTGGTGCCGGGATTCGGACACGAGGTCAACGGCAGCGTGCGCTGGCTGACCGTCGGCTCGGTGCGGCTGATCCAGGCGTCCGAACCGGCGCGCCTGCTGTTGTTCATGTTCGTCGCCGATTACCTCGCGCGGCGGGGTGACGAAGTGCGCACGTCGTTCACGGGTTTTGCGAAACCGCTGGCCATGGTGGCGATCGCCGCCGTGCTGCTGCTCGCGGAACCCGACTTCGGTGCGGCGGCGGTGCTGGTCGCGACGGTGCTCGGCATGCTGTTCATCGGCGGTGCGCGATTGCGCGATTTCTTCGTGCTGCTTGTGGTCACCGCCGGCGCCATGGCCATGCTCGTGCTCACGTCACCGTATCGCATGGAACGCCTGACGGCGTTCATGAACCCCTGGGCGGATCCGTTCGATTCCGGGTTCCAGCTGACGCAGGCGCTGATCGCCATCGGCCGCGGCGAATGGTTCGGCGTGGGCCTCGGCGCCGGCGTGCAGAAACTTTTCTACCTGCCGGAAGCGCACACGGATTTCGTGTTCGCGGTCATCGCCGAGGAACTCGGATTGCTGGGCGTGCTGTGCGTGATCGCGCTGTATGTCGTGTTCTTCCTGCGGTGTTTTCGCATCGGGCGCGGCGCCGCCCGCGCGGGAGAGAGCTACGCCTCGCATCTCGCCTTCGGCATCGGCCTGTGGATCGGCATGCAGGCGCTGATCAACCTGGGCGTGAACATGGGCGTGCTGCCGACCAAGGGCCTGACCTTGCCATTGATCAGTTCGGGCGGTTCGAGCCTGCTGGTGACGTGCGCCGCCATCGGCCTCGTGCTGCGCGCGGGACTCGAAACGGAACGCGCGGATGGCGACGTGTGGCGGAAGAAATCCGGCGTGCCGGGAGGGCATCGATGAAGACGGTGCTCATCATGGCGGGCGGCACTGGCGGGCATGTGTTTCCGGCGCTCGCGGTCGCGAACGTGCTGCGCGAGAACGATTACCGCGTGGTCTGGCTTGGCACGCGCGCGGGCATCGAGGCACGGCTCGTCCCGGACGCCGGCATCGACATCGAATGGCTGCCGGTCGGCGGGCTGCGCGGCAAGGGAAAGCTCGCGCTTGTATTGGCGCCGTTCCGCCTGTTGCGCGCGGGCATCGCCGCGATGCGCGTTTTCAGTCGCGTTCGTCCCGCGGTCGTGCTCGGCATGGGCGGGTTCGCGAGCGGTCCCGGCGGCGTGATCGCGTGGCTGAAGCGCTGCCCGCTCGCCGTGCATGAGCAGAACGCCGTCGCCGGTCTCACGAACCGCATCCTCGCGAGGTTCGCGCGCCGCGTGCTGGTCGCGTTTCCGCAGACGTTGAATGACGTGGCGAAAGAAGAAGTGGTCGGCAATCCGGTGCGCGACTCGGTGTGCGCGCTGGAATCGCCGGAGCGGCGTTTCGCGAAACGCGAAGGCGCGCTTCGCATTCTCGTTCTCGGCGGCAGTCTCGGCGCGCGCGCATTGAACGACACCGCGCCGCAGGCGATTCGCGACAGTGGACTCGCGGTTGAAGTGCGTCACCAGTGCGGCCGCGGCGATGCGGACGCGGTGCGGCAGTTGTACGCGGAGACGGATGCGAAGGTCGAGCCGTTCATCGACGACATGGCGGCGGCGTATGCGTGGGCGGACCTTGCGATCTGCCGCGCCGGCGCGATGACGGTATTCGAACTCGCCGCCGCGGGACTCGGCGCCGTGCTCGTGCCGTTCCCGTTCGCCGTCGACGATCACCAGACCGCGAATGCGCGCTACCTCGCCGACGCGCATGCCGCCATTGTCTTGCAGGAGAAGGACATGAACGTGGAGAGGCTTGCGACGCTGCTGCGCGAGCTCGGCGACCGCAATCGCCTGCTGGCGATGGCGCGAAACGCGCGCGATCGGGCGCGGCCGGACGCAACGCGGCGGGTGGCGGAAGCCTGCATGACGCTGGCAGGAGGTGCGGCATGAACGACCGCATGGGCCGGATACAGACGATTCACCTTGTCGGTATCGGCGGCGCCGGCGTCGGCGGCATTGCCGAGGTGCTGCTGAATCTCGGCTACAACGTGCAGGGTTCGGACATCAAGGCCAACACGGTGACGCGCCGGCTCGAGTCGCTGGGCGCAAAAATCTGGATCGGTCACTCCCGCGAGCTTGTCGAGAACGCCGACGTGGTGGTGATCTCCAGCGCCGTTTCCGCGAGCAACCCGGAAGTCGAGGCCGCGCACGCGCGCCGGATTCCCGTCGTGCCGCGCGCGGAAATGCTCGCGGAACTGATGCGTTTCCGTTTCGGCGTCGCGATCGCCGGCACGCACGGCAAGACCACGACCACAAGTCTCGTCGCCAGCGTGCTCGCCGAAGGCGGGCTTGATCCCACCTTCGTCATCGGCGGCCGCCTCAACAGCGCGGCAACGAACGCGCGTCTCGGCGAAGGCCGGTATCTCGTCGCGGAAGCGGACGAAAGCGACGCCTCGTTCCTGCACCTGCAGCCGATCATCGCCGCCGTGACGAACATCGACGCCGACCACCTCGGCACGTACGAAGGCGACTTCCTGCGCCTGCAGCAGACGTTTCTCGAATTCCTGCACCACCTGCCGTTCTACGGCCTTGCCGTGCTGTGCACGGACGATCCGGTGATCCGCGAACTGCTGCCCGAGATCACCCGGCCGGTGATGAGTTACGGCATCGACAATGCCGACGCCGACCTGCTCGCGACCGACATCCGCCAGGACGGCGCGATCACCGAGTTCACGGTGCGCGCGAAGGGCCGCGGCAAGC
The DNA here is from genome assembly GCA_036381715.1 of Gammaproteobacteria bacterium. Lineage (GTDB taxonomy): Bacteria > Pseudomonadota > Gammaproteobacteria > Natronospirales > JAJUFS01 > JAJUFS01. The sequence goes on from DASVCH010000057.1 coordinate 39,386, forward strand.
GCGGCGACAACGACCAGCTGCAGGTGAAGCTGAATCTTCCCGGACGGCACAACGTCCTGAACGCACTGGCCGCCATTGCCATCGCGCGCGAGCTGGAAGTCGAAGACGACGCCATCCTGCGCGCGCTCGCGGGGTTCCAGGGCGTGGGCCGGCGTTTTCATTCCTACGGCGAAGTGACGGTATCGAAAGATGCGCGCGCGCTGCTGGTCGACGACTACGCGCACCACCCGCGCGAAATCGCGGCAACCGTCGCGGCGGCGCGCGCCGGCTGGCCTGACCGCCGTCTCGTGGTCGTTTTCCAGCCGCACCGCTATTCGCGCACGCGCGACCTTTTCGATGATTTTTCCGAAGTGCTGAACAGCGTCGACGCGCTCGTGCTGACGGAAGTCTACGCCGCCGGCGAGGAGCGTGTTGCCGGCGCCGACGGCCGTGCCCTGAGCCGTTCGATTCGCAGTCGCGGAAAGATCGAGCCGGTGTTCGTCAGCAGGCTGCGCGAACTGCCGCAGGCCTTGCGCGGCGTCGTGCGCGACGGCGACCTTGTCCTGATGCTGGGCGCGGGCGACATCGGCGCGCTGGCAGCGGAAATGCCGCGGCTCCTGGCGGAGGGCGTCGAATGATGCAGCCCGAAAAAAGACCGGATCCCAGGCTGTTCGGCAAGGTCGCCGTGCTGTTCGGCGGCACGTCGGCCGAGCGCGAGATTTCGCTGAAAAGCGGCGGAGAGGTATTGCGCGCGCTCAAGGCGCGCGGCATCGACGCGCACAAGGTGGATCCGGCGGACGGACTCGTGGCGCAGCTGCAGAACGGCGCGTTCGACCGCGCGTTCATCGTGCTGCACGGCCGCGGCGGCGAGGACGGCACCGTGCAGGCGCTGCTCGAATTTCTCGGCATTCCCTACACGGGCAGCGGCGTGCTCGGTTCGGCGCTGTCCATGGACAAGCTGCGCACGAAGCAGGTGTGGCAGGCAGCCGGCCTGCCGACGCCCGAGTACGAATTCGTGCGCAGCGTGGACGATCTGCGGGCGTTCGTGGAGCGCGTCGGCTACCCCGTCGCGGTGAAGCCGGCGCGCGAAGGGTCGAGCATCGGCGTCACGCGCCTGACGCCGGAGAAGGATATCGATGCCGCCTATTCCATGGCGCGCGAACGCGACGAAGTCGTGATCGCCGAGCGCTGGATCGCGGGCGAAGAACATTTCTGCACGATTCTCGGCGAGCGGGCGCTGCCCATGGTGCGCATGCAAACGCCGCGCGAATTCTACGACTACGAGGCGAAATATTTTTCGAACGACACGCGCTACCACTGCCCCGCGGGATTGAGTGAAGCGCAGGAGCGGGAACTGCAGGCGATGTGCCTGCGCGCCTTCGAAGCGGTGGCGGCTCACGGCTGGGGACGCGTCGACTTCATGCTGGACCCCGGCGGGCGGCCCTGGCTGATCGAATTGAACACCGTGCCGGGCATGACGGATCACAGTCTTGTGCCGATGTCGGCGCGCGCCGTCGGTATCGAGTTCGACGAACTCGTCGTGCAGATCCTTTCGCAAACGCTGGAGACGAAGGCATGAAATGGTTTCGTCGCGGGAAGAAACCGAACCGGCGCGTGCCGTCCGGGGAGGCGAAGCCGCGTTTCCGGTGGCGGAAGGCGTTCGGTTTCGCCGTGGCCGGCGCGGGAGCGCTCGGCGTCGCGGCCGCCGTTTCCGTTTACCTGCGCGAGATCGAATGGGAGCGTTTCCGGACGCTTGAAATCACCGGCGAACTGGAACAGGTGAGCGCGGCCGAAGTGCGCGAGGTGTTGCAGCCGTACATCGCCAGCGGCTTTGCCGGCATCGACATGCACGCCGCGCAGGAATCGCTGGAGGCGTTGCCGTGGGTCGCCAGGGCGAGGGTGCGGCGCGAATGGCCGGGTGCGCTGATCGTGGAAGTGCGCGAGGAACGGCCGGTCGCGACCTGGTTCGGCACCGCGCTGATGAACAGGCATGGTGAGGTGTTCGTTGACGGCGCGGCCGGGTTTTCCGGACTGCCCGACGTGGGCGGCCCCGCCGGCACGCAGGATGCGATGCTGGAGCGCCTGCGCGAACTGGCCGAAGCGACGCGCGCCGACGGCCTCGAGTTGCGCCGGCTGTTGCGCACCGAGCGTCGCGCGGAACGGTTCTGGCTCGGGAACGGCGTGGAAGTCCGGCTCGGACGCCGCGACGTGGACGAGCGTTTGCGGCGCTTTCTGAACGCCGCATGGCCTGCCCTGCGGGCGCGCATCGAGCACGTCGCGTACGTGGACATGCGTTACACGAACGGTTTTGCGGTCGGCTGGAAAAACACCGGCGGACCCGGCGTCGCGGGACGGGAGAAAGGTTGATGTCCAGGAAAACGGATAAGCAGCTCATTGTCGGACTCGATGTCGGCACATCGAAGGTCGTCGCGATTGTCGGCGAAGTCCGGCCCGACGGTTCGATCGAAATCATCGGCATCGGCTCGCATCCCTCGCGCGGATTGAAGAAGGGCGTGGTGGTGAACATCGAATCCACCGTGCAATCGATCCAGCGCGCGGTCGAAGAAGCGGAGCTGATGGCGGGCTGCCAGATCAATTCGATTTTCGCGGGCATCGCGGGCAGCCATGTGAAGAGCCTGAACTCGCACGGCATCGTCGCGATCCGCGACAAGGAAGTGACCTCGGGCGACGTGGAGCGCGTGATCGACGCCGCGCGCGCGGTCGCGATTCCGGCGGACCAGAAGATCCTTCATATCCTGCCGCAGGAATTCATCATCGACGAGCAGGACGGCATCAAGGAGCCGGTCGGCATGTCCGGCGTGCGACTCGAAGCGAAGGTGCACATGGTGACGGGCGCGGTCAGCGCCGCCCAGAACATCATCAAGTGCGTGCGCCGCTGCGGGCTCGAAGTCGATGACCTGATTCTTGAGCAGCTTGCGTCAAGTTACGCGGTGCTGACGGAAGACGAAAAGGATCTTGGCGTGTGCATCGTCGATATCGGCGGCGGCACGACTGACATTGCCGTGTTCACTGACGGTTCGATTCGTCACACGGCCGTGATTCCGATCGCGGGCGACCAGGTGACGAACGACATCGCGGTCGCCTTGCGCACGCCGACGCATTTCGCCGAGGAAATAAAGATCAAGTACGCCTGCGCGCTGCCGCAGCTCGCGAACCCCGATGAGACCATCGAGGTGCCGAGCGTCGGCGAACGGCCCCCGCGCCGGCTCGCGCGGCAGACGCTCGCCGAAGTCGTCGAGCCGCGCTACGAGGAGCTGTTTTCGCTGGTGCAGGCGGAGCTGCGGCGCAGTGGTTTCGAGGACGTGATTGCCGCGGGCATCGTGCTCACCGGCGGCAGCGCGAAGATGGAAGGCGCGATCGAACTCGCCGAAGAGGTTTTTCACATGCCGGTGCGCCTCGGCATTCCGCAGCACGTCTCGGGATTGTCCGACGTGGTGCGCAACCCGATTCACGCCACCGGCGTCGGCCTGCTGCTGTTCGGCGCGCAAGGATCCGCGGGCGGCAGCGAAAGACATATCGGCGCCGGCGTCGGCAGCGTCTGGCAGCGGATGAAGGACTGGTTCCAGGGCAATTTCTGATGAGCAAATTTTTCCGAACATTTTCATTTTCAGTTTGGCCAACGGTCAAAAGAGGAGGGCGCGGTCATGTTTGAACTGATGGATGGCTACAGCCAGAACGCCGTGATCAAGGTCATCGGCGTTGGCGGCGGCGGCGGCAACGCGGTCGCTCACATGGTCAGCACCGGCATCGAGGGCGTGGATTTCATCTGCGCGAACACCGATGCGCAGGCGCTGAAAAACACGCGGGCAAAAACGGCGTTGCAGATCGGCTGCAACATCACCAAGGGCCTTGGCGCCGGCGCCAACCCTGACATCGG
>DASVCH010000058.1:0-4577 GCA_036381715.1 Gammaproteobacteria bacterium
GATGCCGTAATAGCTCGCGCCCGCCGCGAACACATCGTGAAACGTCAATGCCGCGAGTACGGTGAAGCCGCCGGCGCTTGAGCCGCTGATGAGCAGTTTCTCCGGGTCGGCGAGCCCGCGGCGGCTGAGCTCCCGCGCGCCGCGCACACAGTCTTCGACGTCCGCGATGCCCCACTGGCCGTAAAGTTTCTCGCGGTAATCGCGGCCATAGCCGGTGCTGCCGCGATAGTTCACGTCCAGCACCGCGAAGCCGCGCGATGTCCAGAAACGGATCTTGAGATCGAGCGCAGAAGACGTCGCCGCCGTCGGGCCGCCGTGCACCTTTACCAGCAGCGGTGGCGCCGTTCCCGGCTCGCCGCAAAAATCCGGGTTCGCGGGCGCGTAGTAAAGACCGTACGCGGTGTCGTCGTTGCCTGTCATGAACGCGATCGGTTCGGGCGGCGGCAGGAAGGCGCTGTCGAGATCGACGCTTGCGGCGCAGCGAAGTTGCTGTGCGCGGTTGTCATCGTCCAGCAGCACGATGCTTGCGGGCTGCCGCGCTGCCGCCGCCTGGATCACAGCGCCGCCGTCGGCGGCATGCAGATGTTCGACTTGCGTGAAGGGAAGGTCGAGGTGCTTGCGATCGCGGGTTTCGAGATCGAGTTCCGCGAGTCGCCAGGTCCCCTCGCGGGTGTACGAGCAGACGACCGTGTTCGCATCGCGCAGCCCGTAGCTCTGCATCCCGAATACCCAGTGCGGCAGCGCGAACTCGGCATCCAGCGGGTACAGCTCGCGCACCTCGCCCCCGCGCCAGGCGTAAAGATTCCACCAGTTGCCGCGATCCCAGGCGAAAAGAATTTCGTCGTTGTTCCGCCACAGCGGCTGCACCGCGGAACTGCCATTGCCGCCGGCGATGGCCTGCGCGCTTTCGAAGTCACCGGTTTCCGTGACCTTCGCAAGCAGCAGGCGCGCCGCGTCCCATGGCATGTCGGGATGGTTCCATTCCAGCCAGGCAATGCGCTTTCCGTTCGGCGACAGGCGCGGCGAGCTGTAGAAGTCGCAGCCTTCGCGCAACGTCGTGACCGCGCCATCCGTGCAATCGACGGCAACCAGCGTGGTGCGCGGTTCGGTGAACGCGTGGTCCTCGCAGACGGCGAGCAGGCGGTTGCGCAGCGGATCGTGAACAAGGTCGGCGAAACAGCGCGACGATTCCGCGGTGAGCCGGCGCACGTTGCCGTTGTTCACGACATGGACGCACTGGTCCTGCTTGTTCACGAACCAGCAGGTTTCATCGGACACCGTGAACGCGCCGCCGCCGTATTCGTGCACGCGGCTTTGCACGCTGTACGGCGCGGGCACAATGTCCGTGCAGCCGCCCGCCGTCCAGCGCACGAGAGCGGTGCGGCCTTTTTCGCCGGGACGCGTTTCCGTCCAGTACACCGCGCCGCGATGGATTTGCGGCTGGCCGAGGCGCAATGATTTCCCGGCGACCAGCGCCGCCGATACCGGCGACGGCCAGGCGCCGTAAGGGAGGGTTTGCTGTGCGGATTCCTTGGCGTTCTCGGTGCGCATCCCGGCATGTTACCGGAACGTCATCGGCCGCCGAAATGCGCGCGCGTGTCCTGTTCGACGCCGCCGCTTTCGGTGAAACGCCGTTCATGAAAGTCCGTGTGGCCGTCCTGATCTACACGAATCACCGTACTTGCGCGCGTGCCATATTCCGGTCCGACGACCTTCGCGGCGGACAGGCGCCGCTCCCAGTCCATGGAAAGGCCGGTCGCGGGCAGGTCGGCATCGGCGGCGGGTGCGTCGTCGCCGAGGAACTCCAGCAGCCGGTCAATGCGCGGTTCGGCCTGGCCGGCTTCCTCCACGAAACGTTCGCGCAGCCGGCGGACCTTCGGCCACGGTGTGTTCAGGAGATGGTTGGAAAGGACATGCACGCCGGGCGACAGGGGGACTTCTTCGCCTTCGCGATTGGAAAAGTAGAACAGCGAGTTGCCGGACGCATTGACGTCGCCGAAGAGCAGGTTGAAGCCGGCGTAGTCGCCGGCGGTTTTACGTAACCGCTCCAGGTAATCGTTCGGGGACATGTCGCCCGATAGGAAGTGCCTGGTGAGTTCGCCGCGGCTGCGTTTTCCGGCGGGACGGATGTCCGGCTCCCGGAAATTCGTGACGACCGCGAAACGTCCGTCGCGCCGCATGCCAAGCCAGGTGCCGCCCGCTTCCAGATCGCGGCCGCCGAACACCTCCGGTGCGTCCTGCCACCAGTCCGCTTTCGCGGCAGGTCGCGCATGAAACTCGTCGCGGTTGCCGGCGAAGATCAGCCGGTAGCGCGGGTGGGCAAGCCATGCGATGGCGAGGAGGCACATGGGGGGAGTTTAGCGAAGTCGAAGGTCGAAGGTCGAAGGTCGAAGGTCGAAAGGCGAAAGGCGAAAGGCGAAAGGCGAAAGGCGAAAGGCGAAAGGCGAAAGGCGAAAACGATTCATGCGGGATTCGGTCAACGACATGCTGCTTTCTCTTCTTACCGGCATCGCGCTGCTCATTGCCGTGCGCGCGGCCTACGCCTTGTCCGTCGATTACATTCCCGACGCGCTGCTGATCGCAGGCAGCTATCCGCTCGCGCGGCTCGCGTTCGCGCGCCTGCTGCTGTTCGCCGTGCTCGCGGCCGCGATCGCCCTGCCATTGTGCTGGCCGCTGGCGGAGCACGCGAAAAACAAGGTGTTGAACACGGCGTTGCCGGGTTCGGCGTGCGCGCTCGTGCTGTTCCTGTTGCTGGAACGCCTGCAGCTGGATCCGTTTCCGGCCTGGCTGGATTTCGCCTGTGGCGCGGTATTGTTCGTTGCGTTGCCGCTGGCGACGAACTTCTGGTGGCGGAGGAAATCCTGATGCTATTGGATATCCGCGGTCTCAACGTCGGTTTCCGGCAGCAGGACCGGGTCGTTCCCGCGGTCAACCGTCTCGATATCCAGCTTGCACGAAATGAAATCCTCGCCGTCGTCGGCGAATCCGGCGCCGGCAAGAGCCAGGCTTTCCTGGCGCTGACGCGCCTCGTCGCGGAAAACGCCGTCGTCAGCGGCGAAGCCTGGCTCGACGGCCGCAATCTCCTGGCACTGGACGACGAAGCCTTGCGCGGCGTGCGTGGATCGCGTATCGCGTATGTCTTCCAGGACGCGATGACGGCGTTGAATCCCTACCTTCGCATCGGTACGCAACTGGTCGAAGTGCTGAAACGGCATCGCGGGCTCAAGGGCAAGGCCGCGCGCGCCGCAGCCGGGGAAATGCTGGAACTCGTACGCATCCCCGAACCCGCGACGCGCATGAAACAGTATCCGCACCAGCTGTCGGGCGGCCAGCGGCAGCGCGTCATGCTCGCGATGGCGCTGCTCGGCCGCCCGGAAATCCTCATCGCGGACGAGCCGACCACGGCGCTGGACGTGACCGTGCAGCGCCGGATTCTCGACCTGCTGAAGGATCTGCAAAAGGACCTCGGTTTCTCATTGATCTTCATCACGCACGATCTCGGCGTGGTCGCGCGCATCGCGCAGCGTGTCGCCGTGATGTACGCGGGAAGCGTGGTCGAGATCGCAACCGTGCAGGAACTGTTCGACGACCCGCGCCATCGCTATACGCGCGGCCTGCTCGCCGCGGCACCGCGCCTGCACGGCGGAATCCCGCGTCCGATCGCCGGCCAGCCGCCGAAGCCGGACAGGCTGCCGGCGGGTTGCGCGTTCGCGCCGCGCTGCGGCGACATCATGAACCGTTGCCAGCAGCCGCTTCCGTGGCTTGAAATTTCACCGACGCATTTCGTCGCCTGCCACGCCGAGGTGAAACGTGACTGACGCCCTGCTTGAGGTGCGCGAGCTTGTCGTGGAATACGCGCGTCCCGGCAAGCCGCGGCTGCGCGCCGTCGCTGGCGTGAGTTTCACGCTGGAACGCGGCGCGACGCTCGGCATCGTCGGCGAATCCGGTTGCGGCAAGTCCTCGCTCGCGCGCGCCATCCTGCAGCTCGAAGATCACGCGGGCTCCGTGCGTTTGCTTGGCGAGGCACTGGAAGGAATGTCTTCGCGCGAACTGCGAACCGCGCGTCAAAACATGCAGGCCGTTTTCCAGGATCCGCTGGCGTCGCTGAATCCGCGCATGACCGTGTCGCGCATCCTGGAAGAGCCATTGCGCGTGCATTGTCCGCAAAAGCGCGCGGCCGATCGCCGCGAAACTGTCCTGGAGACGCTCGCGCGCGTCGGGCTCGACGCGGACATCGCATCAAGCTATCCGCATGAACTTTCCGGCGGCCAGTGCCAGCGCGTCGGCATCGCCCGCGCCATCATCTGCGAGCCGCGGCTGCTGGTCTGCGACGAACCGGTGAGCGCGCTCGATACATCGATACGCGGCCAGGTTCTCGGCCTGCTCGCAACCCTGCGCCGCGATCTCGGCATCGGCATCGTCTTCATCGCGCACGACATGACCGCCGTGCGCTACCTCTGCGACGAGGTGATGGTGATGCACGACGGCAGGATCGTGGAATTCGCGTCGCGCGACGACATCTTCGAATCCCCGCAACATTCCTACACCCGCCAGCTGCTGGAAGCCGTGCTGCCGCC
>DASVCH010000059.1:0-19723 GCA_036381715.1 Gammaproteobacteria bacterium
GCATTCGACACCGAGTGGAACGCATCCACGCAGGCGACGGGGTTCGTGGTCGATGCCGAGAACGGCATCATTCTCACCAACCGCCACGTCGTGCAGCCCGGTCCGGTCACCGCCGAAGCGGTGTTCCGCAATCATGAAGAAGTCGAGTTGCGGCCGGTGTATCGCGATCCGGTGCATGATTTCGGTTTCTATCGCTATGATCCGGAAGCGCTGCAGTACATCGAGCCGGAGGCCATCGAGCTGCGGCCCGACCGCGCCACCGTCGGCCGCGAGATTCGGGTCATCGGCAACGATGCGGGCGAACAGCTTTCCATTCTTTCCGGCACGCTCGCGCGGCTCGACCGCAACGCGCCGTACTACGGCCGCGGCAACTACAACGATTTCAACACCTTTTATATACAGGCTGCGTCCGGGACGTCCGGCGGCTCGTCCGGCTCGCCGGTGATCGACATCAACGGCGACGCCGTCGCGCTGAATGCCGCCGGCAGCGTGGAGGCGGCCTCGAGTTTCTTCCTGCCGCTGGATCGCGTCGTGCGCGCGCTCGAGTACGTGCGGCGCGGCGAAGTGCCGCCACGCGGCACGCTGGAAACGACCTTCGTGCACGAGCCCTTCGACGAACTTCAACGGCTCGGCCTGCGCGAAGACACGGAGCGCAAGGTGCGCGAGGCGCGCGGCAGCGAGACCGGCATGCTGGTGGTTTCGCTGGTGCAGCCGGGCGGCGCGGCCGACGGCCTCCTGCAGCCGGGCGACGTGCTGGTGCGCGTCAACGGCGAGCTGGTGACGCGGTTCGCGAAGCTTGAAAGCCTCATCGACGACAGCGTCGGCAAGGTGCTTGAGCTCGAGATCGAGCGCGGCGGCGAACCGGTGGCGCTGGACGTTTCCGTCACCGACCTGCATTCCATCACGCCTGACGAGTTCGTCGGTTTCGGCGGCGCGGTCGTCCACGATCTTTCCTACCAGCAGGCGCGGCACCTGCATCGTCCGCAGAGCGGCGTCTACGTCGCCAATGCCGGCTACGTTCTCAATCGCAGCGGCATTGCGCGCGGCGCCGTGATCGTCGGTTTCAACGGCGAGGATGTCTTCAACCTGCAGCAGTTCCGCGAAAAGCTGATGACGCTCAAGCAGGGCGAACGCGCGCGATTGCGCTTTTTCGATTTCGACGAGCCGCGCCGCGAAGTGCTGGCGCTCCTGACCATGGACTGGCGCTGGTTCCCGGCGAACCATTGTCAGCGCAACGACGATACCGGCTTCTGGGACTGCGAAGCGCTCACGCCGCGCGAGAACGGCGCCGCGCTCGAACCGGCGACGGCGCATTTCCCCGATTACGGCGATCCGCGCATGAACGCGATCGCGCGCTCCGTGGCGTTCGTGCAGTTCGACATGCCGTATCTCATCGACGGCGTCAGCGCGCCGAACTATTTCGGCACGGCATTGATCGTCGATCACGAAGCGGGACTCGCCGTCGCCGACCGCAACACCGTCCCGGTGTCCATGGGCGACGCGCGCATGACGTTTGCGGGTTCCGTGGAAATCCCCGCGCGCGTGGTTTACGTGCATCCGCTGCACAATCTTGTTGTGCTCAAGTACGATCCGGCGCTGCTGGGCGACACGCCGGTCGAAGCGGCGCCGCTTCATCCTGTCGAACCGGCGCCCGGCGAACCGTTGTGGGTGATCGGTTTCCAGCCGGACCAGACGTTGCAATCGCGTTCCAGCCGCATGCAGGCGACCGAGCCGTTGCGCCTGCCGTTGTCGAGCACGTTCCGTTTCCGCGACACCAACCTCGAGGTCTTCCAGCTCGAGGATCCGGTCATGGGTGATGGCGTGCTCGTCGACGAACAGGGGCGCGTGCGGGGACTGTGGTCGAGTTTCGCCTACCAGGGCGGCCGGCAGCTTTCGCAGCTGTACTCGGGCATGCCGGCGCATTACGTGCAGGAAACCCTGCGGCTTGCGACCGGGAAGGCGGAACTGCGTTCACTGGAAACCGAGTTCTTCTTCATGCCGCTGTCGTCGGCGCGCAAGCTCGGCCTGCCGCAGGAATGGGCCGAACGCCTGGAAAGACTTTCTCCGCGCGAGCGGCGCGTGCTTGCCGTCGAACGCGTCGTTGCCGGCGCCCCCGCCGAGCAGAAGCTGCGCGAAGGCGACCTGCTGCTTGCCATTGACGGCCAGCCCGTGGCGGATTTCCGCGCCATGGAGAACGCCACGCAGAAGCCGGCGGTGGAGCTGACCATCCTGCGCGATTCGACGGTGCAGCAGCTTGACGTCGCCACGGTCGTGCTTGACGGCGAGGATACCGGCCGCATGCTCATGTGGGCCGGCGCGCAGTTGCAGAATCCGCACCGCGCGATCGCCGCGCAGCGCGGCATCCCGCGCGAAGGCGTCTTCGTCGCGTATTTCGGCTTCGGTTCGCCTGCCAGCCGCTACGGCCTCACGCCGGGACGGCGCATCCTCGAAGTCGACGGCAAGCCGACGCCGGATCTCGATGCGTTCATCGACGTGGTGCGCGACAAGGATCACCGCGACCCCGTCCGCCTGAAGACCGTGCTGTGGGACGGCCGCGTCGAAGTTGTCACGCTCAAGACCGACCTGCGCTACTGGCCGACGTACGAAATCCATCGCACGGCCGAAGGCTGGCGGCGCAGGGACATCGAGCAGCGGTAGGCCCGCTTTCTCCGCAAGCGCCTGTTTTGCTTGCGGTTGTTGCCCGGCCCGCGTCCGTGGCCTCGTTCCCGCGTTTCCCTTAACATGACTGTGCCGAGGGAGACGGAACCGGGCCGGGGGGCGGACGTGACGTTTTCAAGGGAAATTCGCGCTGTTCTTGTCGTCCTGTTGCTGGCGCACGCCGGCACGCTGCCTGCCGCCGTGCCCTTTGCCGGCGATCCGCCCGTGGCGCGCTTCACTCCCGGTCTCGATGTCTATCCCCAGAATTTCGCGCTCGCGCAATCGCCGGACGGCGTGCTGTATGTCGGCAACAGCGACGGCGTACTGACGTTCGATGGCGAACGCTGGCAGGTCACGCCGCTGCCGAACGGCGACATCGTGCGTTCGCTGGCGGCGGACGATGCCGGGCGCGTTTACGTCGGCGGCTACAACCAGTTCGGCTGGCTCGAACGCGATGCCGCCGGGCGCGAGCAGTTCCATGACCTCACCCCCGAATTCCGTGAACGGCTCGCGGGCGAATCGTTTGCCGACATCTGGTCCATCCTGGTCGCGCCGGAAGGCGTTTTCTTTCGCGCCCTGCATCACCTGTTCCTGTACCGGCCCCAATCGGGCGAGGTGATGATGTGGCGGCGCGATGCGCGCTACGGCGGCATCGTGCGGCACGGCGGCGACATCATCCTGCAGTTTCGCGACGAAGGCCTGCGGCGTTTCGTGGAAACGGAAAGCGGCGAGGCGGGCTGGGAGGCGCTGCCGGGAACGGAATCGATGACCGCGCTCGTTCATCGCTTCGTGCCATTGCCCGACGGGGGACTGCTGGCATTGTCGAAGGACGGCAAGTGGCGGCGTTACGACGACGGCGTCGTGCGCGCGTTCGCGGTGCCGGACGGTTTTCCGCCGTCGTCGGATTTCACCCGCGGCATTCTCACGGGCGACAACCGCATCGCCCTGTCCACCACCGACGGCGCGCTGGTGATTCTCGACCCGGCGACGGGCGAGGTGCGTCGTTTCGAGATCGCCACGGGATTCATCTCCGCGCTGATCCATGCGCGCGGCGGCGGCATTTTCATGGCAAGCGACGACGCGATCCTGCTGGTCGACTGGCCCGCGCGCTGGACGGTGCTGGGCAAGGAACACGGACTGACGGGCTCGCCGAACGGCCTTGCGCAATGGAACGGCCGCTGGTTCGTGCTGACGGGCGCCGGCGTGAGTGAATGGCTGCCGGAAGCGCCCGATGGACGGCGTTTCGCCACGCCCGGCTGGTCGCAGCATGCCGCCTGGGACCTGCTTGCGCTGGATGACGGCAGCGCGCTGCTGGCCGAAAACTACGCGGTGAAACTGCTGCGCGGCGAGCGGCTGGAAGCGGTAACGCACAACAATTTCTACCCGCGCCTGCTGCAGGCTTCGGTGTTCGATCCGGATACGGTGTATGCGGGCACCGAGCTCGGCTTCGCGGTGCTGCGGAAGGGAAGAGGCGGCTGGCACGTCATCCTGGAACTTGATGATCTCGATGCGCCGCGGGTCAACAGCATTGTTCAGACCGGCCCGCGCGAACTCTGGCTCGGCACCGATCGCGGTGGCGTGATGCGCCTGCGGCTTGCGGAAGGACTTGACGCCGTGGCCTCGCTTGAAACGTTCGATGCAGCTGCGGGCATTGCGTACGACGCGCTCGGAGAGGCTTTCGTGACGCGCCTAGCGGACGGTGAGCTGATCGCTTCCACCGCACGCGGCATTTTCCGTCACGACGGCGAACGCTTTGTCGCCGAATCCCTGGGCGGCCTGGATGCGCTGCGCGGCGAGGGCGAGTTCCTCAGGATCGCGCGTGCGCCGGACGGCAGCCTGTGGGCCTACAGCTTCAACCACGTGTTTTCCCGCAAGCCGGACGGCGAATGGCGGGAGCACGACCTCGGCGCGCAATTGCGCGGCGCGATTGCGGGCATCGCTTTCGATCGCGGCGGCGGCGTCCTGCTCGCAAGCAGCAGCGGAACACTCCGGTACCGTCCTGTCGCCGGCACTCCCGATGACGCGCCGGCGCACGTTTCCCTGCGCGCGGTCGAACTGGTGCGTTCCGACGGCACGGCCACGCGCTTGCCGTTGCACACGGCGGAGCCGCTCGAGTTCGGCGCGGACGACGTCAATATCGCGTTCCGGTTTTCGTTGCCCGAGTACGGCCTGGAAAACGGCGAGCGGTATTCCGCGCGCCTCGACGGCCTTGAACCGCAGTGGTCCAAGTGGTCGGCGAGCAGCGGGTTCATGTATTACCGCATGCGTCCCGGCAGCTACGAGCTGAAACTGCGTGCACGCGACAGCAGCGGGCGCGTCACGGAGATCGAGCCCTGGCGGTTTCGCGTCGTGCCGCACTGGTATGCGAGCACGCCGGCCGCCGCCGCGTGGACCCTGCTCTCGCTGCTGGCAATCACGCTGCTGGCGCACTGGATCCTGCGCCAGCGGACCAGCCGGCTGGCAGGAGAAAAGGCGCGGCTGGAAACCATGGTTGCCGAACGCACGCAGGAACTGGAAGAGGCCAATCGCAAGCTGGACGCGATCGCGCATCTCGACGGGCTGACCGGGATTTCAAATCGCCGGCGGCTGGACGCGTATCTTGAACACGTGTGGACGCAATGCGCGGAGCGCGAACGGTCGCTGTCGGTGCTGGTGATCGACGTCGATCACTTCAAGCGTTACAACGACCGGCACGGACACGTCGCGGGCGATCGCCTGCTGCAGAAACTCGCGAAGATTCTCGCGCGCTGCCTGCGGCGTTCCGAGGACCTGGTTGCGCGCTACGGCGGCGAGGAATTTCTTGCGGTGCTGCCTGGCGCGGATCTTTCGGCCGCGCGCGACCTGGCGAATTTCATCCGTGAAACCGTGGAAAGCAGCAGTCTCGGCGCCACCGTTTCCATCGGCCTTGCGGCTGCCGTGCCGGGTCATGCCGATCGCATCACCGATCTTGTCCGCAAGGCGGATGCGGCGCTGTACGAAGCCAAGGCCGCGAACCGCAACTGCGTGCGCGCCTGCACGGCGGAGGGCGGGTTTCGTTGATTGCGTCCCGGATCAGGCCGTCGTCGATCCGTTCATCACTTCGAGCAGCCGGTCGACGCGCGCGATTTCCGGATGCTCCGGGTGCCGCGTGCGAATCTGCTGCAACAGGGCGATCGCCTTGTCCTTCGCATTCAATCCTTCGAAGAAGATGCGTGCCACAAGAATGATGGCGCTGACCATTTCCGGGTACTCGGGCGCCGTCCTGTGCAAGTGAAGCAACAGCGCGGCGGCTTCCTTGTGGCGGCCCTGTTCGAACCATTTTTCCGCCACCTGGTGGCAGGCAGTCGAATCCTTCGGCACGAAATCGGCATAGCGCTTGCGCGTCTCCAGGCAGAAATTCGCGGCCTTCAGCGGCAGTTTTCTTGAAATGTAGAAGTCGCAGATGCTGTTGGCATTGCGGCGCGTGGCCTCCTCGTCGCCGCTGTCCAAAACGATGCGGTAATACATCTCGCGCAGATCGGCGTTCGCCTCGTCGACGCCGATCGCCGTGCGCAGGGTTTCGAGCGCCTGCGCGTGCCGGCCGACGGACGCCATGATGCGCGCGTTCGCCATCGCGCGCCGTGTCATGAACGGCTTGTAATCCAGGTGTTCGCCGAAATTCTCGTGGCTCGCGAAACCGAGCTCTGCCTGTTTTTCGTAGAGGAGATATCCCATCATCACGTAGGTGACGAAAGTGAAGTACGCGGAAACGAACATGATCGCCGGGAACACCGCCTGCTCCGGCAGCAGCGGCGCAAGCAGCGGCATCACCAGCGACGGGCCGGCGCCGACGATCATCAGGCAGACCCACAGCAGCAGGTAGGCGGGGCCGGTGCGCAGCATCAGCAGCGCAAGATTGCGCGGATGCACCGCGTCCATGACGGAACCTGTCATCGCCAGCAGCATGGTGGACGCCGGAAAGGCGAGCAGCACGAACAGCCCCGCGAAGAACCCGAGCACCGGATCCAGGTAGGCGGCGCCCGTGACGAAGAGGCCGAGCAGGATCAGCACGCCGAGCTGTTTCAGGAACAGGTGTTCGGCGTCGCGCGCGAAGACGTCGGCGAGTTTCGGCGGCGACATGTCGCCGTTCCTGACCCGGTCGATGATGTGCAGGCCGTAGTGCACGCTGAACGCGGACAGCAGCAGCATGCCGATCAGGCCGATCATCGTGGGCGGCAGTACCGCGCTGACGGCGGTCATCGCGATCAGCGTCACCAGTCCCGCCGTTTTCAGCGGGTAGGCGAAGAAGGCGCCGGCCTGCGTCCAGAACGGTTTCGCGATATTCGCGCCGCCGAGATATTTCAGCTCGGAAGCGCACAGCGCGCACGCCGGCATGGCATTGTCGTAGTTTTCCCGCGAACCCGGCACGCAATCCGGGCACAGCGGCATGCGGCATCGTTCGCAGCGCCATACCGCCGGACTGGTGGAATGGAACTTGCAGTGCTCCCTGGCCATCGCTCCCCCCGCGTTTTACTGGCGCCCGCTTCGCTGGCGGGCAGGCTGATTATGGCCGCAATGGAAAGCGCCTCTCAAGCATCCAGGCCGTCCAGGGACGTGACCGGCGGACCGCAGGTGAATCCCCGGCAGACGTAAGCGACGCAACGGCCTTGCGGACGGCGGGTTTCGAGCGCTTCGGGGAGACCGGCCGCCCCGGGCGGAATGGCGAAGACCATGCGGTCCAGCCGCGGCTCTTGTTCGAGGGCCCGCTGCCATTCGCGCATCACGTCCGGCTCACCGCGCAGGATCACGGTTTCACCCGGGTGATTCCACGCTCGCAGCGCTTCGAGCAGCGCGCCGTGCGCCTGCGGCGCGCGTTTCACGGATTCCATCCCCGCCCGCAGCGCGCGTTCCGCGGCATCCAGCCAGGCAGTTTCGCCGTCAAGGTGCGCAAGCCGGATGAGGGCGCCGGCGGCGACGCCGTTGCCGGACGGCATCGCCTCGTCGGCAAACGGCCTGGGACGGTGGATGAGATTTTCGTGATCGTGCGAGGTGAAGAAGAAGCCGCCGCGCTCGCGATCCTCGAAGCGTTCCAGCAGGACGTTGGCAAGCTCGTGGGCAAGGTCGAGATCTTCACTGCGCCAGCGGCATTGCAGAAGCTCCAGCAGCGCGTCGAGCAGGTAGGCGTAGTCGTCGAGATAGGCGTTGAAGCGGCTGCGGCCGTCCTTGTGGGACGCAAGCAGCCGGCCGTCCCGCCAGAGTTCGGCGCGGATGAAGCGGAGCGCGCGCTCGGCCGCGTCGGCGTATTCGGGTTTCGAAAGACGGCGCGCGGCGCGGGCGAGACCGCGAATCATCAGCGCGTTCCAGCTGGCCAGGATTTTCTCGTCGCGGCCGGGATGTTCGCGCCGTTCGCGGAAGTCGAAAAGCCTTTGCCGCGCGGTGTCGATTCGCTCGCGCATCTCGTCAACGCCGATGCCGTGATCTTTCGCCATCGTGTCGATGTCGCGATGAATGTTGAGATGCCATTCGCCTTCGAAGTTCGGTTTTCCGTCGAGACCGTAGTGCTCGACGACCAGCGCCTCCAGCGCAGGGTCCGCGAGCGCCGCGCTGATCTGCTCGCGGCTCCAGGCATGGAAGCCGCCCTCGCGTCCCGCCGCATCCGCATCCAGCGAGCTGTAGAAGCCGCCTTCGGGCGATTGCATTTCGCGGATGGCCCATTCGGCGGTTTCTTCCGTGACGCGGCGGAACATGCCGTTGCCGGAAAGGGCGAACGCGTCGGCGTACAGCGCAAGCAGCGGCCCGTTGTCGTAGAGCATTTTTTCGAAGTGCGGGATTCGCCAGGCCGCATCGACGCAATAGCGAAAGAAACCGCCGCCCACCTGGTCGTAAAGCCCGCGTCCCGCCATGCATTCGAGACTGAATCGCGCGAGCCTGCCGGCTGGCGCGTCGTCCGCAAGCTGGCCGTGGCGCAGCAGGAATTCCAGGTTGGAGGGGTGCGGGAATTTCGGTGCGCCGCCGAAGCCGCCGTTGTCCGCGTCGAATTCCCGCTCGAGAATGCGGCGCGCGGACATGACCGGCGCGTCGTCGAGCGACTCGCCTTTCCCGGCGGGCGCCGAATCCAGCTTCGCGAAGACGTTGCGCAACGCCGCGTTCTGTTCGCGCAGCTGCGCGCGCTGGTCGATGAAGGCGGCATGCACGCGCCGCAGAACATCCTGGAAGCCCGGCATGCCGTAGCGCGCTTCGCGCGGAAAATACGTGCCGGCGAAGAAGGGCGTGAGATCGTCGGGCGCGAGGAAGACGGTGAGCGGCCAGCCGCCCGGGCGTTGCGCGAGAATCTGGTGCGCGGTCTGGTAGACGCGATCGAGATCGGGCCGTTCCTCGCGGTCGATCTTGATGTTCACGAAAAGTTCGTTCATCAGCGCCGCCGTCCCGGCATCCTCGAACGACTCGTGCGCCATCACGTGGCACCAGTGGCAGGCGGAATAGCCGATGGACAGCAGGATCGGCCTGTCCGCCTCGCGCGCGGCCGCGAGCGCAACCTCGTCCCAGGGCTGCCACGCAACGGGATTGTCCGCGTGCTGCAGAAGGTAGGGGCTGGTTTCCGCGCCCAGGCGATTGCCTGTCGATTTGTCCGCTTGCTGCTCGCCGCCCATGTTCCGGCTGTCCGGGGCTTGCTAGAATCCGGCCCGATCATAGCATCCCGCCACGCTGTTCCCGCCGGAGTCTCGATGAACGATCAATTGCCGCCGCTGATCCTGAAGAAAGGCGAGGATCGCCGCCTGCGTGCGGGTCACCTGTGGATTTTCAGCAATGAAGTGGACGTGAAGCGCACGCCGCTCACGGCCTTCGAACCCGGCGCGCTGGCGCGAGTGGAAGCCGCTGGCGGCCGCCCGCTGGGGCTGGCTTATGTGAACCCGCATTCACTGATCTCGGCCAGGCTGCTGACGCACGGCAAGTCGCTGCCGGATTTCGACGCGTTGCTGCGCGGGCGGATCCGCACCGCGCTCGCCCTGCGCGAACGCCTGTTCGATGCACCGTACTACCGGCTGGTGTTCGGCGAGTCGGACCTGCTGCCGGGCCTGGTGGTGGACCGTTTCGGCGACGTGCTGGTGGTGCAGATCGCGACGGCGGGCATGGAAGCGAGGCGCGATGCGATCATCGATGCGCTGCGCGCGGAAATCGCGCCGCGCGGCATTGCGATCCAGAATCACCTGCCGATGCGCGAACTCGAAGGACTGACCACGGGCGACATGGAAGTCATTGGCGAGCTGCCGGAGACGCTCAAGGTCATCGAGAACGGCCTGGAATTCGCGGTCGATCTTTCCTCGGGCCAGAAAACCGGCTGGTTTTTCGATCAGCGCGACAACCGCGCACGCCTCGCACGCTACGTGAAAGGCGCGCGCGTGCTCGACCTGTTCAGCTACGCGGGCGGCTGGGGCGTGACCGCGGCGAAGGCCGGCGCGGACGCCGTCACCTGCGTGGACAGCTCGGCCGCAGCGCTCGCGATGGCAAAAAAGAATGCCGAATTGAACGGCGTGAACATCGAAACGCGCGAAGCCGACGCGTTCAGGGCGCTGGCGGAGTTCCGCGAGGCGGGCGAGAAATTCGATGTCGTGATCGTCGATCCGCCGGCGTTCATCAAGCGCCGCAAGGATTTCAAGGCGGGGCTTGCCGGCTACCAGCGGCTCAACCAGGCGGCGCTGCAGGTCACGGCGAACGACGGCATTCTTGTTTCCTGCTCCTGCTCGCATCATCTGGGTGAGCAGGATTTGCTCAACGTCATCCAGCGTTCGGCGCGGCACGTGGACCGTTACGCGCAGCTGCTGGAATGGGGCCACCAGTCGGTGGATCATCCCGAGCATCCCGCGATCCCGGAAACGCGCTACCTCAAGGCGGTGACGCTGCGGGTACTTTCCAACGATTGACCCGCAGGGCGCGCCCTACATCGCGCCCGGCCAAAAAGGTAGAATCCCGCACCATGATCCAATACCCCGATATCGATCCCGTCATTTTCAGCATCGGTCCGGTGTTCGGCATTGGCCCCCTGGACGTTCACTGGTACGGGCTGATGTACCTCGTCGGCATCATCCTCGGCTGGTGGCTGCTGCGCCGGCGGGTTCACAGCGGGCGCTATGCCGGCTGGAACGACGACCAGTTGCTGGATTTCATCGTCTGGGTCGCGTTCGGCGTCATCATCGGCGGGCGCATCGGTTCGGTGCTGTTCTACAACTTCCAGGCCTTTCTCGACGATCCGCTCATGATCCTGCGCATCTGGGAGGGCGGCATGTCCTTCCACGGCGGGTTGCTCGGCGTGCTGGTGGCGGTGCTGTGGTTCGCGCGCCGCACCGGACATCGCTTCTGGGAGCTGGTCGACATGATCGCGCCGGTCGTGCCCATCGGTCTCGGCGCGGGCCGTCTCGGCAATTTCATCAACGCCGAGCTGTGGGGCAAGGTCACCGACGTGCCCTGGGCGATCGTGTATCGCGGCGTGCCCAGGCACCCGTCGCAGCTGTATGAATTCCTGCTCGAAGGCGTAGTCATGTTCGCGGTGCTGTACTGGCATTCGCGCAAGCCGCGGCCGGTCGGCGAAATCGCCGGGCTGTTCGCGATTCTCTACGGCGTGTTCCGCTTCGCGATCGAATTCGTGCGCCTGCCGGACGCGCACATCGGCTATCTCGCCTGGGGCTGGCTGACGATGGGGCAGGTGCTGTCCTTGCCGCTGATCTTCATCGGCGTCGGGCTGATCGCCTGGGCGCGCCGGCACCCGGAGAAACTCGCGTGAAACCGTATCTCGAGCTGATGCGCCGCGTGCGCGCGGAAGGCGTGAAGAAGGAAGACCGCACGGGCACGGGGACGCTCAGCGTGTTCGGACACCAGATGCGTTTCGATCTTTCGGAAGGTTTTCCGATGGTGACCACCAAGAAACTGCATCTGCGCTCGATCATTCATGAGTTGCTGTGGTTCCTGAAGGGCGACACGAACGTGAAGTATCTTCAGGACAACGGCGTCAGCATCTGGGACGAGTGGGCGGACGCGAACGGCGACCTCGGCCCCGTCTACGGCTACCAGTGGCGGTCGTGGCCGGCGCCGAACGGCGAGCACATCGACCAGATCTCGAAAGTGCTCGACCAGATCAGGACGAATCCCGATTCGCGCCGGATCATCGTCTCGGCGTGGAATGTCGCGGACATCGATCGCATGGCGCTCGCACCGTGCCATGCTTTCTTCCAGTTCTACGTCGCGGACGGAAAGCTTTCCTGCCAGCTTTACCAGCGCAGCGCGGACATCTTCCTCGGCGTGCCGTTCAATGTCGCGTCCTATGCGTTGCTGACGCACATGGTCGCGCAGCAGTGCGATCTCGACGTTGGCGATTTCGTCTGGACGGGCGGCGACTGCCATCTCTACCTGAATCATCTCGAACAGGCCGACGAACAACTGTCGCGCGAGCCGCTGCCGCGGCCGACGCTGAAGATTCGCCGCAGGCCGCCAAGCCTTTTCGATTACGAGTTCGAGGATTTCGAGATCGTCGGCTATCAATCGCACGCGCACATCAAGGCGCCGGTAGCCGTTTGAGGGGGCGTCTTTTCCCCGAGTAAGGGGCCTTGTCCTGCATCGCGCTGTTTGTACTGAAGGCGCCTCGAACTGGAAGATGTAGAACATGAAAGAAATTTCCTGGCAGGAATTCGAGCAGATCGAACTGCGCGCCGGCACCGTCATCAGGGCCGAAGCGTTTCCGGAAGCGCGCAAGCCGGCGTACCGGCTTGAAGTGGATTTCGGGCCGGAGATCGGCGTACGAAAATCTTCCGCGCAGATCACGGCGCATTACACGCCGGAAGAACTGATCGGCCGCCAGGTTGTCGGTGTCGTGAATTTTCCGGTGAAACAGATCGGTCCGATGCGTTCGGAATGCCTGGTCACGGGATTTTATCGTGAAGACGGATCGGTAGTTCTCTGCGTTCCCGACAAACGGGTAGCCAATGGCAGCAAACTGGGGTGATGCCATGAAAATTTCCTTCGTTGTCGCCATGGGCGAGAACCGCGCCATCGGCAAGGATGGCGGCATGCCCTGGCACATGCCGGCGGATCTTGCGCATTTCAAGCGCGTGACGATGGGCAAGCCCATGCTGATGGGCCGCAGGACCTTCGAGTCCATCGGCCGGGCGCTGCCAGGACGCGACAACATCGTCGTCACCCGCGATACGGAATGGCGCGCCGAGGGCGTTGTCGTTGCGAACGATCCGGAAAGCGGCCTGCAGAAGGCGGCGACGGCCGCGAAGGTGCGAGGCGCCGACGAGATCGCGGTAATCGGGGGCGCGAGCATCTACGAAGCGTTGATGGACCGCGCGGACGTGCTTTACATCACCGAACTCAAATCGCGTTTCGATGCGGACACGTATTTCCCGTCGATCGGCTTCGGCTGGGAGGAAGTCGCGCGCGAATCGCATCCCGCGGACGAGAAGAATCCCGTCGCCTACGATTTCGTCACCCTCCGGCGCGGCGGTTGATGCGCGAGCGCGATCAGGCTTTCTCGAAAACGACGACGCGATTGCGGCCCTGGCGTTTCGCAAGGTAGAGCGCCTTGTCGGCGCCCTGTATCAGCGTGGCGATGTCGCCGGCATGGGGTGGCGAAGCGGCGATGCCCGCGCTGATGCTGACGCCGAACTCGTGCCGCCCGAAGCGGAACCGCGCCTCGTTCATGGCGCGGCAAAGGCGGTCGATGACGATCCGGGATTCCTGAACTCCTGTGAGCGGCAGCAGCAGCGCGAACTCCTCGCCGCCAAAGCGTGCAAGGATGTCGGATTCGCGCAGGTGTTCAAGCGCCAGCTCCGCGAACTGTTTCAGCACCGCGTCACCGCCGGCGTGACCGAGGCGGTCGTTCACCTGCTTGAAGTGATCGATATCGATCATCGCCAGTGCGGCCGGCTGGCGATAGCGCCGCGCCGTCGCCAGGGTGATGCTCGCGCATTCCATGAACGCGCGCCGGTTGGGCAGGCCCGTGAGTTCGTCGGTGTGGGCGAGGCGTTCCAGCCGCGCTTCGATCTGCAGCCTTTCCGTGATGTTGTACACCAGCGCCACGATGCCGTCGGGCGTGCTGCCCTGCTGGCGGATCGGGCTCAACCGCGCCTCGAACCACTGCATTTCCTTGGGGCCGGCCTGGTCGGCGTAGCCGGGAATGTCCGCCTCGTTGAGCGAATAGGTGATGGTGTGAACGGCGTTCTCGTGCAGGGTGTGTTCGACCGCCGCGAGCATCCGCTCCGCGAGCTCCGGCGGCATGACGTCGCGGAATGTCAGGCCGTGAAGTTTCGGCAGCGTTTCCGGATCGTGGTACTTGCTCGGATCCTTGCCGCCCAGGGCCGCGATGTAGCGTCCTTCCCTGTCGATGATGAAAATGAGATCGGGAAAGGCGCGGCCAATGGCCGCAAGCACGTCTTCCGCCGGCATTCCGATGTCTTTCATCGCTTTCGCTCGTCCATGAACCGAAAGCCATTCTCATGAATGCCGGTTGCGCCGGTTATCGGATAAAACCCGATTATTCTCCGAACGGAACACGGAAACCCGTTGACGCAGGTCTTTGGTTCGAATCAGAGCCCCGCGTCCGCCAGCAATGCCTCCGCCTTGTCGAAGTCGACCGCTTCGATGCGATCCCGTCCGCGAATGAGTTCCGCGAGAATTTTCCGCTGCCTGTCGCCACGCTCAAGCGCGTCGGCATAGCTGATTTCGGAATGGAACATCACCATCGAGTAGCGCGGAATGAACCGCCCGGGAAAACGGCGTTCGAGCTCGAACTCGACCTGCTTCTTCAGGTGAAATGCCGGATCGCGAACCGCGTCGCGCATCTCGACGTAGTTCTCCAGTGCCATCTGCGCGATGGCATCGGCGTCCGGCTTGCGTTCGGCGGAGAATTTTTCGAAAACGACATTCCAGTCGGTGCCGTGGGTTTCGACGAGCGCGTCCAGCGCGGCGCAGTCTTCGAACGCGGCGTTCATGCCCTGGCCGTGGAAGGGCACGATGGCATGCGCGGCATCGCCGAGCAGCAGCGCCTTGCCGTCGTGATGCCAGGGCCTGCAGCGCACGGTGCCGAGCATGCCGGTCGGGTTGGCGAAGAAATCCTTCTCGAGATCCGGGATCAGCGCGAGCACGTCGGGGAACTGCGCGCTGAAAAAGGCGCGCAGTTTCGCGGCATCCGTCAACGAGGCGAACGACGGTTCGCCTTCTCGCGCAAGGAACAGCGTGCAGGTGAAGCTGCCGTCGAGATTCGGCAGCGCGATCAGCATGTAGCCGCCGCGCGGCCAGATATGCAGCGCTTCCTTCTCGATGCGCCAGCCGCCGCCGTCGGCGGGCGGAATGGCAAGCTCCTTGTAGGCGTGGTCGAGCGGTTCCTCGGAGTTCTCGATGCCGGGATGCCTCACCATCGCCTGGCGCACCGGCGATCCGGCGCCGTCCGCCGCGAAGACGGGCAGGCCGTGATCCTCGAAGACGTCGCCGGTGTCGACGTTGCGCACGATCAGCGCGTTGCGTTCGAAATCGATGTCCTGCACTTCATGATTGAAAAGAATCCGCACCTTGCCCGTGGCTTCGGCCGCGCTCATCAGCGCCTTGTTCAGTTCGGCGCGCGAGACGGAATAGTTCGTTTCATGCGCCTTGCCGCCGTAGGGCTGGTATTTCAGATCGCCGTCCTTCGCGTGCAGCATCCGGCCCGGCATCGGGATCATCAGCGGTTGCACGCGTTCCATGACGCCCGCGTGTTCCAGCGCGCGAATGCCGCGCGCCGCGAGCGCGAGATTGATGGAGCGGCCCGCGCTCATGTCCGTGGTGCGCATGTCGGCGCGCTTCTCGTAGATCGTCACCTCGAAACCGCGGCGCGCGAACATGACGGCGAGGAGCGAGCCGGCGAGGCCGGCGCCGGAGATGATGATGCGGTTTGTCATGGTCTTGTTCTTCCGGATGGTCTTCTGTTCTGGTCGAAAGCCCGAGGCGCGCACTTCCCGAATACGCGGGATGTCGTAGGAGCGTCCTCCGGGGCGCGATTATTCGACAATCGGCCGCAGGGGCGGCCCTCCTGCGGGATTCAGCGCGCTTTGAGCCACGCCCTTTCGGCTTTCGCCTTATCGCTCTCCCAGTGCCCGCTTGAGTTCCTCCACGAACCGGTACACGTCCATGAAGGAGTTGTAGAGCGGCACGGGGGCGACCCGAATCACGTCGGGCTCGCGCCAGTCGCAGGTTACGCCATTGTTTTCAAGCGTCTCGAACACCTTGCGGCCCTGCGTGCCGGCCGCTTCGGTGACCTGAAGCGAAAGCTGGCAGCCGCGCCTCGCGGGTTCGGACGGCGAGATGATCTCGATGGCGTCCGGCAGGCGCTCGCGCAAAAGAAATTCCAGGTAGCTTGTCAGCCGCTCGGACTTCGCGCGCAGCCGCTGCATGCCGGCTTCATGGAAGATTTCCAGCGAAGCGAGAATGGGCGCGAGCGCGAAAATCGGCGGGTTCGACAGCTGCCAGCCTTCGGCGCTCTGAATCGGATGAAAATCCGGCCCCATCCTGAAACGCGTCGTCTTGTCGTGGCCCCACCAGCCGGCGAAGCGCGGCAGGTCTTCGGCATGATGCCGTTCGTGCACGAAGCAGCCGGCGACGGCGCCCGGACCTGCGTTCATGTACTTGTAATTGCACCAGGCGGCGAAATCCACGTTCCAGTCATGCAGCTGCATGACAAGATTGCCGGTGGCGTGCGCGAGATCGAAGCCGACGGCCGCGCCCTTGCGCTGGCCAAGGCGCGTGATCTCGGCCATGTCGAAGACCTGGCCGCTGTAGTACTGCACGCCGGGAAGCAGAATCAGCGCAATGCTGTCACCTTCCTTTTCGATCAGCGTGTACAGGTCCTCGTCGCGAATCACGTTCTCGCCGTCGCGCGGACCGATCTCCAACAACGCGTCGGCGGGATCGAAGCCGTGAAAGCGCACCTGCGATTCGGTCGCGTAACGGTCCGAAGGAAACGCGGGCTTTTCGATCAGCAGCTTGTAGCGCGATTTCGTCGGCCGGAAGAAACTCACCATCATGAAATGCAGGTTCGCGGTCAACGAATTCATGTTGACGACTTCGGACGGCTTCGCGCCGACGAGTTCGGCGGTCTTCTCCGTGAGGAACTCGTGGTAGGGCATCCACGGCCGGCGCGCCGCGAAGTGGCCGCGCACGCCGAGCAGTTCCCATTCCTCCAGTTCCTGTTCGATGAACTCGCGCGTTGTTTTCGGCTGCAGGCCGAGCGAATTCCCGCAAAGATAGATCTCCTCGTCGAGATTCTCGCGGCGGGGAATATGGAAGCGCTCGCGGAAACCGCTGAGCTCGTCGGCGCGGTCCTGTTCGGCCGCGTAGCCGAGATCGACACGATGGTTCATCAAAGCTTCACCTGGTAGAGCAGCGGCCGGCTGGGCGCCGCGTCGGTCATGAAAGGCGGCATCTGCAGATCGAGCAGGTAATAGCCGTCGGGGATTTCGTCGGGGACGTAGATGAGTTCTGTGACCGTGCAGTGCGCGCGATCCGCGGATTTCGCGTCGCGCGCGCCGGGCGGCAGGCCGAAGAATATCCGGTGCGCGGACAGCCGCCCACCATCGGCCATGCGGTCGATGCTCGGCACGTCGACAAGCACGTGCTCGACGCCCATGTCCACGAGCAGGCTGGCGGCCTCCATGGAAAGGAACGGCGGCGGATCGTCGGCGTGGTATTCGTGCACGGCCTTCGATTCCGGGTTCGGCTGCGTGCGGATGACAAGTGCACGGCGCATGCGTGCTTCCCGCCAGCGCGCGATGGAATCGCGGATCGCATGCGCGGTGATCATGCGGTCCATCGGCGCGGGGTTCGGCAGCGTGGTCTCCCGCGTGCGCGCGCGCGTCATTGGCTCGACGGTTATCAAGGTCGCCGGCAACAGGCCGCCGCGCAGCGTCTCCGCGGCGAAAATGGCGTCGTGCACAACATGGCCTATGCATTCCGTGTGCGTGCCGTTGCAGTGCGGCGTGAGATGGTAGACATCGACGTTGCAACTGCCGCCGTGACGCGTATCGCCGGTCCAGTCGCCGACCTTGAGCGTTTCCTTCGAGGCATGCGGCGCGCCGAAACAGTTCGGCTGCTCGCCGCCGAAAACCAGCGGAATGGAAATGTCGATCGCGGCGGACATGTCGGCCGTGACGGTCAGCCGGCCGATGTCGAGCTGCAGGCGGCTCATGCGAAGCGGCTCCGTTCCATGCCCAGCCATTCAAGTGCGGCGCCGTGCAGCAGCAGGTCGCGCGTGTTCGCATCGAAATCCATGGACTCGATCAGCTTGCCCGGATGATGCTCGCCCAGCGGGAAAGGATAGTCGCTGCCGAGCGCAATCCGCTCCGGCCCGATCAGCTCGATCATGTAACGCAACGCCGCCGCATCGTGCACCAGCGAGTCCAGCCAGAACCGGCCGAGCCATGCGCGCGGGCTGCAATCGTAATCCGCTGCGCAAAGATCGGGGCGCACTTCGTAACCGTGCTGGATGCGGCCAATGGTGAACGGGAACGAGCCGCCGCCGTGCGCGAATGCAACGCGCAAATTCGGCAGGCGCTGGAACACGCCGCCGAAGATCATGGACGTGATCGCAAGGCAGGTTTCCGCCGGCATGCCGACCAGCCAGGGCAGCCAGTATTTCGGCATGCGTTCCTTTGCGAGCATGTCCCACGGATGCACGAAGATCGCCGCATCCAGGTCCTGCGCCGCCTCGAAGAACGGGAACAGGCGAGGGTCGTCAAGATTTTCCCCGTTCACGTGAGAGCCGATCTGCACGCCGGGCATGCCGAGCTGCTTCACGCAGCGTTCCAGTTCGCGTATGGCAAGATCCGCGTCCTGCAACGGCACGGTCCCCAGCGCGACGAAGCGTCGCGGGTTGGTCGCGGCCGTCCGTGCGATGTGATCGTTGAGGAAGCGTGCAAGATCGTGCCCGTGTTCCGGCTTCGCCCAGTAGCTGAACATGACCGGGACCGTCGAAAGCACCTGCACGTCGACGCCGGTGGCGTCGCATTCGTGCAGGCGAACGCCGGGGTCCCAGCAGTTGGCCTCGACCTCGCGGAAGAACCGGCCGTCCTTCATCATTCGCGCGCAACCGGTTGGCTGGTGCTCCAGGTTGATGAAACCGCCGTAGCCGTATTTCTCGCGGAGGTTCGGCCATTCTTTGGGCAGAATATGTGTGTGAATGTCGATTTTCAGCGTTTCAGGCATGTTTTTTCCGTTTGATTCTCGCACCTCTTCCCCTCACCCCCGGCCCCTCTCCCCCGGGAGAGGGGAGTTCCTCGTTGCAACTTGTACTTCGCTCCGGCCTTGTGACTTCGAAAAATTTCTTCGTGTATCGAGGTCACTTCCTTCGATTCCAAAGATGTTTATCGAATTATCCCCTCTGCCCGGGAGAGGGGAGCCTCCTCGTTACGTCCCGGATACCTTTATTCGACGGTCTTCGAAATGTTTATCGAAGTACTCCCTCTCCCTTCGGGAGAGGGCCGGGGTGAGGGGGAAGACGCTTCAATATTTCCTCCAGCACCGCCTCCGTTTGCTGCAGTATTTCGTTGTTCCAGAACCGCAGCACCTTGAATCCCTCGCGTTCCAGCCGCGCCGTACGCCGCGCGTCGTATTCTTCGTGTTCCTGGTGCTGGCTTCCATCTGCCTCGACAATCAGTCCGCCTTCAATGCAAACGAAATCCACGATATATCCGGCGATCGGCATCTGCCGGCGAAATTTCCAGCCGTTCAACCGCCTGTCCCGCAGAGTTTCTGCTCTGCAACTGTCTGGCTTCGACGCAAATTTCTTGCGCGTTTCGTCATTTCGTCCATGACTTCAACTTCCTTGTTGTTTCCCCTCACCCCCGGCTCCCCTCTCCCCGAGGGGGAGAGGGGAGGCTTCCTCATCGTGCCTCATCCTTCCCGACTCCGAAGGGGTTCATCGAAGCACTCCCTCTCCCTTTGGGAGAGGGGTCGGGGGTGCGGGGCTACTTCTTCCGGTTGTCTTCCATCACCGCACCACATTTATCGCAAGTGCGGTTTTCGACATCGCCAAAGAAACGGTCAAACACCGCACCGAAATCCTTCTCGATATCCTTCAGCGGAAAAT
>DASVCH010000060.1:0-1177 GCA_036381715.1 Gammaproteobacteria bacterium
GCGCCGGATCAAGGTCGGCAATGCGTACATCAACCGCAACATGGTCGGCGCCGTCGTCGGCGTGCAGCCGTTCGGCGGGCAGGGGCTTTCGGGCACCGGTCCGAAGGCGGGCGGTCCGCACTACATGCTGCGGTTCGCGAATGAGCGGACGCTGACGATCAACACCGCGGCGGTCGGCGGTAACGCGTCGCTACTCAGCCTGAGGGCCGAATAGCGGTGAGAGGTGAGAGGGAAGAGGTGAGAGGACGCTTTTCGCTTTTTCCTCTTGCTTCTCACCTCTCACCTCTCAGGCGGCAGAAAACGTTCTGAAGACAACAACCGTACGGCTTCGATAGCCGTCCCGGAGTCTCCAACCATGGCCATCTCCGTCTTCGACATGTTCAAGATCGGCATCGGTCCGTCGAGTTCGCACACCGTCGGACCGATGCGCGCCGCGCGCGCGTTCTGCCTTGAACTGGAAGAAAAGGGCGTGCTCGATTCGACCGCCGAGGTCATCACGCAGCTGTACGGCTCGCTTGCGCTGACCGGCAAGGGGCACGGCACCGACAAGGCCGTGCTGCTGGGTCTTGCCGGCGAGGAGCCGGACCAGGTCGATCCCGATGCGGTCGAAGGCATGCTTCAGCGCATCGCGGATGACGAAGCGATCGTGTTGCTGGGAAAACACCGCATCGCGTTCGACCGCGAGATGCATCTCCTTTTCCTGAAGAACGAAATTCTCGAGCGCCATTCCAACGGCATGCGCTTCACCGCGCTGGACGCGAACGGCAACACACTGCACGCGCAGGAATATTTTTCCATCGGCGGCGGCTTCATCGTGCGCGGCGATGACGACGCCGGCGACGGTTCGGTGCAGACCGGCGAGCCGGTGCCGTACGAGTTCGATTCCGCTGAAGCATTGCTCACGCTCGGTCGCGAACACGGATTGAAGATTCATGAACTCGTCATGGAGAACGAGAAGACCTGGCGCGGCGAGGACGAGATCCGTTCGAAGCTGCTGGAAATCTGGCAGGTCATGCAGGATTGCGTCGAACGCGGCGCGCGCGAGGAAGGATTTCTCCCCGGCGGGCTGAACGTGAAGCGCCGCGCGCCGAAACTGTTCCGCGAACTGCAAAGCGAGGCGAAGCGCGACAGCATGGACGTGCTCGACTGGGTGAACGCCTTCGCGCTTGCCGTGAAC
>DASVCH010000061.1:0-4050 GCA_036381715.1 Gammaproteobacteria bacterium
CAGCGTGCCTTCCAGCACGAAGCCGAGCTGCTCCAGCATGCGCCGCGAGGGCGTATTGCGCGGATCGGTATCGGCTTCGATGCGCTCAAGCCGCAGTGTGTCGAAGGCGTAATGCAGCGCGAGGCGCAGCGCCTCGCCTGCAAATCCCTTGCCCCAATGGGCCGAGGCCAGCGCATAGCCGATCTCGGCGCGGCGATGGTCCCGGTCCAGCCTGAACAGCGTGACGGTGCCGATCAATGCATCGCTCGCGCGATCGGCAAGCGCCCACGGCAGCACGCCGGCTTCCATGTCGCGGCGCACGCGTTGCAGGTGTGCGTACGCCTGCTCGATGCCGCTCCAGGGCGCGGTACTCCAGTAGCGCATGACTTCCGGATCGCCGTAAAGCGCCAGCAGCGCGCCGGCATCGTCGTCGCGCAACCCGCGCAGGCGAAGGCGCGGGCTCTGCAGGACCGGCGGCGCGATCGGCGCGGCGACGATCATCTCGCCAGCGGTGCTTCGATGCGCTGCTCAATCGCGCCGAAGATCGAATTGCCGTCCACGTCCAGCATCTCGATCTTGACCAGGTCGCCGTACTTCAGGAACGGTGTGCTCGGCTTGCCGTCGCGCAGGGTTTCCACGGTGCGCTGCTCGGCGAGGCACGATGCGCCTTTCGAGGTGTCCTGATTGGCGATCGTGCCCGAGCCGACGATGGTGCCGGCGGTGAGCGGGCGCGTTTTCGCAGCATGCGCAACCAGTTGCGCGAAATTGAACTGCATGTCCTCGCCCGCTTCCGCCTCGCCGAACCACTTGCCGTTGATCCAGGTGCGCATCGGCAGGTGCAGCTTGTCGTCGCGCCACGCGTCGCGCAGTTCGTCGGGCGTGACCAGCACCGGCGAAAGTGCCGAGCGCGGCTTGGATTGCAGGAAGCCGAAGCCCTTCGCCAGTTCGCCGGGGATCAGTGCACGCAGCGAGACGTCGTTGACCAGGCCCACCAGCTGGATGTGCTCCGAGGCCTCCTCCGGCGTGACCGCCATCGGCACGTCGTCGGTGACCACCACGACTTCCGCTTCCAGGTCTATGCCGTACTCCTCGCTCGGCACGCGCACCGGGTCGCACGGCCCGAGGAAGCCCGCGCTGGTGGCCTGGTACATCAGCGGATCGGTGTAGAAGCTCGCCGGCACTTCGGCGCCGCGCGCCTTGCGCACGCGCTCGACGTGCGGCAGGTAGGCCGAACCATCCACGAATTCGTACGCGCGCGGCAACGGCGCGGCGAGGTCGTTGAAGTCCAGCTCGAAGGCGTGCTGCACGGCCTTGTGCCGGTGCAGGCACAGCGCGTCGTAGAGCGCGTGCAGGCGCGGCGCGGCGCTGTGCCAGTCGTCCAGTGCGGCCTGCAGCGTCGGTGCGATGTCGCTCGCACGCACCGCGTGCGCGAGGTCGCGGCTGACCACGACGAGTGTTCCGTCCCTGCCGCCTTCTTTGAGAGATCCAAGTTTCATCTGCGTCCCCGTTCGTTACAGCGCGCCAGAACCATCCATGTTGCGTTACTCCCGCCCGCGCGTCCATGCGCGTGCGTTCGCCGCCGCGAGAGGCGACTCAACGCAGCTCGCGAGGACCCGGCTCATCCATCGCGTCCGCCTTGCTCGAGGGATCCGGGCTTCGTCGCGTCGTCCGTCGTGGCTGGAATGTCCTGCCGCCCCGGCTTGCGCAGCACCGCCACGAGGTTCGGGTCGAGCGGCAGCCGCGGCATGCCGTACAGGCGCGACAGCCTGCGCTCGATGCGGCGCCTGCGCCATGCCAGCCAGCGTTGCCGCAAGGCCGAAAGCGGATCGGTGTGCGCGGGAACCCGGCGCGCATTGGCGACCCGCACCACTTCCAGTCCGGTGGCCGTGGCGAGGTATTCGATCTTGAAACTCGACAGCGTGCTCTTGTGGCTGAAATCGCCGTGCTGGAACACGCGGCCGAACGGACTCTGTCCATTCGGAAAACGAGCGAGGAAGACTCCGCCTTCGCGCAGCAATTGCCGGATCAACCCGAAGTTCTGCAGCAGCTCTTCGACGTCCCAATGCTCCAGCACGTCGAATGCCGCGACAAGGTCGTACTGTTCGCCGCGTTCGGCAAGTTCGGAGAGCGTGGCTTTCGATGCCTCGAAACCGTGCCGCTGCGCGGCCTCCAGCATGGCGTCGTTGATCTCGATGCCGGAAACCTGCGCGCCCTGCCCGCGCGCCCAGGCCAGGAATCCGCCGTTGCCGAAGCCGATTTCCAGCAGCCGGCGACCCTGCAGCGGAATGCCTCGAAATTCGGCCGCGAAGTAGCGCGCCTCCTTGCCGCCGACGACAAACGCACCACTCCACTGCTTCCATTCCGTGTAGTGGCTGTAGAGATCCGGCGCTGCGGCTGGCGGGGTATTCATCCGTCGTCAGCGACCGGGGGCGGATGGGTCGAAGTGCTTCTTCAACCCCGCCCAGCATTCCTGGTAATCGCGCTGGCGCTGCGGCGATTCCAGCGCCTGCCGGGTCGGGTGGATCACGTGGCGCGTCTCGAACATGAAGGCCATGGTGTCCACGACGTGCTGCGGTTTCGAGGTGTCGCTCGCGCTGGCCTTGGCGAAGGTCCCGGCATCCGGCCCGTGCCCGCTCATGCAGTTGTGCAGGCTGGCGCCGCCGGGCGCGAAACCTTCCGCCTTGGCGTCGTAGGCGCCATGCACCAGGCCCATGAATTCGCTCATCACGTTGCGATGGAACCACGGCGGCCGGAACGTGTCCTCCGCCACCAGCCAGCGCGGCGGGAAGATCACGAAATCCATGTTCGCGGTGCCGGGCGTGTCCGACGGCGAAGTCAGCACGGTGAAGATGGACGGGTCGGGATGGTCGTAACTGATCGAACCGATGGTGTTGAAGCGGCGCAGGTCGTAGCGGTACGGCGTGTTGTTGCCGTGCCAGGCGACCACGTCGAGCGGCGAATGATCCATCGTCGCTCGCCACAGATTGCCCTGGAATTTCGCGATCAGTTCGAAGTCGCCGTCCACGTCTTCGTAAGCCGCACGCGGCGCTTCGAAATCGCGCGCGTTGGCCAGGCCATTGATACCGATCGGCCCCAGCTCCGGCAGGCGCAGCGGGGCACCGAAGTTCTCGCCGACGTAGCCGCGCGCGGTCTCGTCCAGCAGTTCGACGCGGAAACGCACGCCGCGCGGGACCAGCGCGATCTGCTGCGGCTCGATCTCCAGCACGCCGAGTTCGGTCGCGATCCGCAAGCGGCCCTGCTGTGGCACGATCACCAGTTCGCCGTCGGCATCGTAGAAGAAACGGCCCCGCATCGAACGGTTGCAGGCGTACAGATGGATGCCTACCCCGGCCTGCGTCGCGGCGCTGCCATTGCCTGCCATCGTGTAAAGCCCGTCCACGAAATCGGTCGGCGCCTGCGGCAGCGGGAACGGACTCCAGCGCAACTGGTTGGGTGAGGTCGGCGCCTCGTCGAAACGGTTGTGGAAATGCGGATGCGGCAAGGCCTCGAACGGCGCGTGTACCGCGGCCGGGCGGATGCGGTACAGCCAGCTGCGGCGGTTCGCGTGCCGCGGCGCGGTGAACGCCGTTCCCGAAAGCTGTTCGGCATAAAGCCCGTACGCCACGCGTTGCGGCGAGTTCCGACCGACAGGCAACGCGCCGGGCAGCGCCTCGGTCGCGTGCTCGTTGCCGAAGCCGGAGAGGTAGCGTTCGCGCGGTGCCTCGGATTGTTTGCCGTTGCTCATGCGTTTTGCTCTTGAAGCCCCTCTCCCTCCGGGAGAGGGGTTCAGAGGACTCCCCGCTTCATCTGGTCGCGTTCGATGGATTCGAACAGCGCCTGGAAGTTGCCTTCGCCGAAGCCTTCGTTGCCCTTGCGCTGGATGATCTCGAAGAAAATCGGGCCGACGCAGTTCTGGGTGAATATCTGCAGCAGCAGGCGCTTCTTGGTCTCCGCGTCGGCGTCGATGAGGATCCGGTTCGCGCGCATGCGCGCCACGTCCTCGCCGTGGTTCGGGATGCGCTGGTCGATCACGTCGTAGTAGGTGTCCGGCGTGTCGAGGAAGTCGACGCC
>DASVCH010000062.1:0-25172 GCA_036381715.1 Gammaproteobacteria bacterium
TGCGCGGCGATCGCGTGCGCGCCCTGATGGATGAGCGCATGCAGGGCACGGGGATGCGTTGAGCCGAACCGAATGGACGAGGAGCCGGTGAAGGACGCACCGGCAATGCGAAGGGAGCGATCGCGCACCGCCCCGCGGAAACGCGGGGCGGTTCTATTTCCGGCCGTGCAGGAACATTGTCGCGATGCCTTTCAGGAGGTCGCGCAACGCCCTGATGCGTTAGCCGGCGCGCTTGCCGTACAGCGCGATCCTCGCGCCGCGCGACAGGATTTAAAGGATCGAATGCGGAAAAGGAATCCTGTTGATCCTGTCCATTGCTTCGCTGTTCAGACTTTCTGCCCGGCAAGATACAGCCACGTTTCCACGACCGTATCCGGGTTCAGCGACACCGATTCGATACCCTGCTGCAGCAGCCATTCGGCGAGATCGGGATGGTCCGACGGCCCCTGGCCGCAGATGCCGATGTACTTGCCGTGCTTGCGGCAGGCCTGGATCGCCATCGACAGCAATTTTTTCACGGCCGCGTTGCGCTCGTCGAAGAGCTGCGCGATCAGGCCCGAGTCGCGATCCAGGCCGAGCGTGAGCTGCGTGAGATCGTTCGAGCCGATCGAGAAGCCGTCGAAATATTCCAGGAACTCGTCGGCGAGCAGCGCGTTCGACGGCAGCTCGCACATCATGATGAGCTTCAGGCCGTTGTCGCCGCGCTTGAGGCCGTTCTCTGCCAGCAGCTCGACGACCTGGCGGCCTTCGTCGACGGTGCGCACGAAGGGAATCATCACCTGCACGTTGTCGAGGCCCATGTCGTCACGGACTTTCTTCAGCGCGCGGCATTCGAGTTCGAAGCAGTCGCGGAAGTTTTCCGAGACGTAGCGCGAGGCGCCGCGCCAGCCGATCATCGGATTTTCCTCGTGCGGCTCGAACTGCCGGCCGCCGAGCAGGTTGGCGTATTCGTTCGACTTGAAATCCGACATGCGCACGATCACCGGTTCCGGCGCGAACGCCGCGGCGAGCGTGGCGACGCCTTCGGCGAGCTTGTCCACGTAGAACGACACCGGATCGGCGTAACCGGCCATGTGGCGGCGGATTTCCTTCTGCGTTTCGGCATCCATGCGGTCGAAATTCAAAAGCGCCTTCGGATGCACGCCGATCATCACGTTGATGATGAACTCGAGACGCGCAAGGCCGATGCCGCGATGGGGCAGGGCGGCGAAGCTGAAGGCGCGATCCGGGTTCGCGACGTTCATCATCACCTTGAGCGGCACCTCGGGCATGTTGTCCAGCGCGATTTCCTTTTTCTCGAAATCGAGCCTGCCCGCATAGATGTAGCCCGTGTCGCCTTCGGCGCAGGAAATGGTGACGTCGACGCCGTCCTTCACGCGCTCGGTCGCGTCGCCGCAGCCGACGACGGCGGGAATGCCGAGCTCGCGCGCGATGATGGCGGCGTGGCAGGTGCGGCCGCCGCGGTTGGTGACGATGGCGGAGGCGCGCTTCATGATCGGCTCCCAGTCGGGATCGGTCATGTCGGTGACGAGCACGTCGCCGGGTTCGACGCGGTGCATGTCGGCGATGGTCGTGAGCACCTTCGCGGTGCCCGCGCCGATGCGCTGGCCGATGGCGCGGCCCTCGGCGAGCACGTCACCCTTGCCGTTCAGCTGGTAGCGCTCGATCACCTGGCCGGCGCGCGACTGCACGGTTTCCGGGCGCGCCTGCAGCACGTACAGCTCGCCGTCGTTGCCGTCCTTGCCCCACTCGATGTCCATGGGGCGGCCGTAATGCTTCTCGATGATGACGGCCTGCTTCGCCAGCGCGTGGATTTCGGCGTCGTTCAGCGAGAAACGCACGCGGTCCGCTTCCGGCACCTCGACGGTCTTCGTGGAGCGGCCGTGGCCGGCCTCGCCGGAATAGACCATCTGGATGGCCTTGCCGCCGAGGCTGCGGCGCAGGATGGCTTCACGGCCGGCGGCGAGCGCGGGCTTGTACACGTAGAACTCGTCCGGGTTCACCGCGCCCTGCACGACGGTCTCGCCCAGGCCGTAGGCCGAGGTGATGAACACGGCGTCGCGGAAGCCGGATTCGGTGTCGAGTGTGAACATCACGCCCGAGGCGCCGATGTCCGAGCGCACCATGCGCTGCACGCCGGCGGACAGGGCGACCTGGCTGTGATCGAAGCCCTGGTGGACGCGGTAGGCAATGGCGCGGTCGTTGAACAGCGACGCAAAGACTTCGTGCATCGCTTCAATGATGTTATCCAAGCCTTTGATATTCAGGAAGGTTTCCTGCTGG
This sequence comes from Gammaproteobacteria bacterium, assembly GCA_036381715.1. Lineage (GTDB taxonomy): Bacteria > Pseudomonadota > Gammaproteobacteria > Natronospirales > JAJUFS01 > JAJUFS01. The sequence goes on from DASVCH010000062.1 coordinate 2,284, forward strand.
CCGGCGAAGGAGGCGTCCGGCAGGTCCTCGGCGGTCGCCGAGGAGCGCACGGCGAAGGAGGCTTCCGGTCCGGATTCCTTCACGAGCTGCTCGTAGGCCTGCGTGACGTCCTCGCGGAGCTTCGCGGGGAAGGGCGTGGCCATGACCCAGTCGCGGATCTGCTTGCCGGTGGCGGCGAGCTGGCGGATGTCGTCGACGTTCAGGTCCCTGAGGGCGCCGTTGATCCGGTCCGCCAGGCCCTCGTGCCGGAGGAAATCGCGGTAGGCCTGCGCGGTGGTCGCGAAGCCGCCGGGCACCTTCACGCCGGCGCTGGCGAGGTTGGCGATCATTTCGCCGAGCGAGGCGTTCTTGCCGCCGACACGCTCGACATCGTTCATGCCGAGCTCTTCGAACCGGATTACGTACTTGTCCAACGTTTTTCCCCCTGCCTGGAGTCCCTGGAGTAAGTTTCGTCGCGCCGCATTGTACCCGAGGCGCGCCGGGAATTTGCGCATCTCCGCGGCTTCATGGCCGCTTCATTGCCGCCTTCGGGCCTGCTATGTTCCCCTGACCACGATTTCGGAAACCGCAGCCCGAGGAGCCGCGAAGGATGGAACAGTCCCGCACCGTTTTTTTCGTGTCCGACCGCACCGGCATCACCGCCGAGACGCTGGGCCACAGCCTTTTGACGCAGTTCGACGGCGTCCGCTTCCGGCAGGTGACCGTGCCGTTCATCAGCACTGTCGAGAAGGCGAAAGCCTTCGTCGAGCGCGTCAACCGCACGGCCGAGGAGGAGGGCGCGCGACCGGTCGTGTTCAGCACGCTCATCACCGACGACGCGCGCAAGGTCGTCGCGAGCGCGAACTGCCTGTTCCTGGATTTCTTCGACGCCTTCATCGGTCCGCTGGAGCGCGACCTCGGCCTGAAATCCTCGCACACCGCCGGCCGCGCGCACGGCATGCACGACGTCGGCACCTACACCACGCGCATCGACGCCATGAACTTCGCGCTCGCGAATGACGACGGCGTGACCACGCGCAACTACGAGCGCGCCGACGTGGTGCTGATCGGCGTGTCGCGCTCCGGCAAGACGCCGACCTGTCTTTATCTCGCGCTGCACTACGGCCTGTTCGCCGCGAACTATCCCCTGACCGAGGAAGATCTCGAAAGCGGACGTTTTCCCGAGGCGCTGCTGCCGCATCGCCACAAGCTGTACGGCCTGACCATCGATGCGGGGCGCCTGCAGCAGATTCGCAACGAACGCCGGCCCGACAGCCGCTATGCATCATCGGCGCAGGTGAACCTGGAACTGCGCCAGGCCGAGGACCTGTACCGGAAAATGCACATTCCGCATATCGACACCACCAACTGTTCGATCGAGGAAATCGCGACCACCATCATTCACGAAACGGGCATCAAGCGGCGCTTTTTCTGACACCGCTGACTTCAGGGCCGCTGTGCTATTCTCGGACGATGTTAATAGATATCGACAAACAGGGCGTTCACGTCGTAAGGCCCGGCAGCTTCCGCGGCCTCATGGCGGTTTACGAAAGCAACTGGCGCTGGCTGGCGCAGCTTGCCGGCCGCGCGCGCCTGCGCGAGCTGCCCGACGAGATGGTCTCGGCGGTGCCCGGCGATCTCGACCTGCATCTCGAAGTGCAGGAACGCTCGCCGTACACGACAACGTTCCGGCTGACGTATTTTTTCGATGTTGCCGGCGAGACGGATGCCGATCCCGATCTCGTCGTGCGCGTCTATCACGACGCGCAACTGGCGGAAGTGCTGTCCTGCCGCCGGATTCATCACCGGCACCGGCTGCTGGGGCGATTCGCCACCAACGCGCATGACGAGCTCGCGCGCCGCTGGCAGCGGAACATCCTCCTGAACAAGTGGCTGGAGTACTGCCTGGAGCGCGGTCACTCGTTCGATTTCTAGAAGATCAACAGGCGTTTTTTCGGGGAGACGAAAATGCCCGAGGCATCGGAGCGCAAAAAGGGCGGGTTGCTGGCAAGGTTCGGGCGCGGCGAAACGGCGCAGCGCGATGAAGTTGTCGACGAACAGCAACAGCAATTGCTGCTGCTGTTCGAAAAGCGCAACCAGATCAAGCGCGAGTTCGGCAGGACGCTCGACGAACTCGAAGCGCTGAAAGGCGAACACGCCGCTCTCGTGCAGCGGCAGGCGTACTGCGCGGAGCGGCTCGACGGGCTGGAAGCGATGCTGGCCGATCCCCAGCGCGGGCAGAACGCCATTGTCTATTATCGTCTCGATGCCTTGTGGAAACTCTGCCGCAAGCTGCTGGAGCAGCGGCGCGACGAACTGGTCGCGAAGTTCGAGCAGCTGGAAAAGCAGAAACTGCTCGACAACTTCAAGGCGAACGCGGTCGAGATGCAGCGCCAGCTCGAACGCAAGTTCGCGCAGTACGATTCCATTTACCAGGAGATGGCGGAAAACCTGAAAGGCGTCCAGGAACAGCTCCGCCGGGCAGGCAAGCCCTGGCATTATTTCCGGCGCAAGAAGCTGAGGCTGGAAGTGGACGCCGCCGAGGAACAGGTGGCGCCGGTTGTCGCGCAGCGCGACGAGTGCCTTGCCGAACTGGAGCGCGTTCGCGATCGCGAAGCGCCGCCGTTCAAGGGGCTGAGTGTCGCCGCGAAACGCGAAATCAACATCCAGCTGCTTGGCCTGGCGCAATACCTTTACGTGCATTTCAGCCAGAACGATCTCGCCTCGCTGGCGCGCGCCACGCGCGACAAGCATCCGGGAGACAGCAATTACGGGTCGCCGCAGGAATGTCTCGCCATGGAAAAACCCATCGCCGACGCGGTGGCCCGGCTGAAGTCCGATCCGCAGCGCGCCGAGCGCCTGAAACGTCGCGGGGATCATCTGCGCCAGACCGTGCAGTTCGCCGGCAACACCGACACCATTCCCGATCCCCAGGGCTTGAGCCGCATCGCGCTCACGCTCGGCTCGACCAGCCAGTCCATCAACGCCCTGCGCGGCGACCTGCTCGTCAATGTGCTGGAGCAGGGGTACTGGAATGTGGATGAGTTGCTGCTGAAGGAATAGAAAAGTCGAAGGTCGAAGGTCGAAGGTCGAAGGTCGAAAGGCGAAAGGCGAAAGGCGCGGCGGGCAAAGCCCGCGCTGATGAAATGAAATCCTGTTAATCCTGGAAAATCCTGTTAATCCTGTCTATTGCTTTCGCTTTTGTGGCGAAAGGCGAAAAGCCGCGCGATGCGCGGCTTTTTTCGACCTTCGACCTTCGACTTTCGACTTTCGACTTTCGACCTTCGACTGCTTTACGCCGTGCTTTCCCGCGGCAGCCTCCGCGCATACGCCCACACGCGGCTTCCCCACTGGCCGAGATCGTCGAGCAGCGAATAGATCAGCGGCAGCATGGCCAGGCTCACGACCGTCGAGAACAGCAGGCCGCCGATGATGGCGCGCGCCATCGGGTAGTAGGGTGGACCGCCGCCGCCAAGCTGCGTGTCTCCCATCGCCAGCGGCAGCAATCCGAGCACGGTCGTGCTGACGGTCATGAGAATGGGCCGCAGGCGGTCTTTCGCGCCCTGCAGGATTGCCTCGCGGCGGTCCATGCCGGCATTGCGCAGGTTGTTGACGTGGTCCAGCATGACGATGCCGTTGTTCACGACCACGCCCATGAGAATGAGAATGCCGATCCACGCCATCATCGAGAACACCGTGCCCGTCAGCCAGAACAGCCAGAACACGCCAATGACGGAAAACAGGATGCCGGTGAGAATGGCGAGCGGCTGCAGGATCTTTTCGAACAGCGCGGCCATGACGATGAAGATCAGCAGCAGCGCCAGCAGGAAGTTCGTGCCCATCTGGCTTTCGTTCTCTTCCGCTTCCTCGAAGGAGCGGCCCAGGCTCCAGGAATAGCCTTCCGGAAACGAGAGGTTTTCGAGCGCGGCGCGCAGGCGCGGCTGGATGTCGTCCATGCTGACGTCCTTGTTCAGGCCGACCTGCACGTTCACCGTGGTCGCGCGGTCGTTGCGATGGATTTCCGCGGGACCTTCCACCACGCGCAGGCTGGCGACCGAGGACAGCAGCACTTCCTCGCCGGCGTCGTTGTGCACGGGCAGTGCGTAGAGCTCCTGCAGCGACTGGTGATCGTCTTCGTTGAAGGCGAGGCGGATGTCGATCTCGCCGTGTTCGCCGCGGAATTGCTTCAGGTTGATGCCGCGCATCGCCGTGGCGATCGTCGTGGCGACATCCTGTGTCGACAGGCCGAGCTGCTGCGCGCGCAGGCGATCGACGACGACCCGGATTTCGCGTCCGCCATCCGCATTCTCGATTTTCGTCTCCATGACGCCGGGCAGGGCGCGCAACACGCGTTTCACTTCATCGGCAAGTTGCATCAGCGTCTCGGTGGATTCGCCGCGCAGCTCGATCCCCATGCCGCCGGCCGACGAGCCCTGGCGGTTGCGGTCGAAGCCCGGGTCGCCGATCGCGATCTTCGGCAGGTCCTTGACCAGTTCGTCGCGGATCGCGTTGGCGGAACGCGTTGCCGCGTCGCCTTCCGTCAGCAGGATGGCGGTCGAGGCATTGTCCTTGCCCATCCAGCTGTAGACGGAATCGATTTCGTATTTTTCCTTGTTCGCCAGCAGGAATTTCTCGATGCGCGCGACGTTTTCCTCCACGGTTTCGAGCGGATAGACGCCGTCGAGGTTGTAGTCAAGGTAGAGCTCGCGGCTGTCGTCCTGCGGAAACATGTCCATCCTGACGCCGAGAAAGGCCGGAATGGAAACCACAATGATCAAACCGATGAGCGCGACGGAAGCCCAGCGGTGCCGCAGGGTCCAGCCCAGCATCCCGCCGTAGCCGTTGCGAAAGCGCGCCATGAAGGAACCCGTGCCGTCGCTCGGTGCGGCATGGATGCGCGCCGCCATCATCGGAATCATGGTCAGCGCGAGCGCGAGCGAACCCACCAGCGTGAAGATGATGGTGACCGCGACATGCTTCAGCCATATCGTGATGCCGCTTTCCTCGCCGAAAATGATCGGCAGGAAAACGATGATGGTGGTGAGCGTGCCGGCGAACACGGCGGTCGCAACCTCGCGCGTGCCTTCCAGTGCGGCGCCCATCGGATCGCCCGGGTGCTTCTGCTTGTAGCTGAAGATGCTTTCCGATACGACCACGGCGTTGTCGACCAGCATGCCGATCGCGAGCATCAGGCCCATCATGGTGAGAATGTTGAGGCTGAGATCCATGAAGTACAGCGCGGCCAGCGCGAGCGACAGCGAGAACGGCACGGCGAGGGTGACCATCAGCGTGGTCGGCCAGTGGCGCAGGAAGAAGAACAGCACCAGCAGGGAAAGCCCCGCGCCGACGAGACCGGAGTTGAGCACGTCGTTCAGCGATGACGTTACGCCTTCCGCCTGGTTGTCCATGGCGAAGATCGCGATGCCTTCCATCTGCGGCAAGCGCGAAATGCGGCCGATCTCCTGCATCACGCGGTTCGCGACCGCGACCATGTTGGCGTCCGACGCGCGATAGACTTCCAGGGCGATGGCGTATTCGCCGTCGAGATGGCGGCTGAACTCGCGTTCTTCCTGCGTGAGATGCACGTTGGCGATGTCGGACAGGCGCACGCCGGGCGCGACGACGACGTCGCGTATGTCCTCCAGCGAGCGGTACTGGCCGAGCGGATGCACCAGCAGCCTTTCGCCGTGACTGGTGATGTTGCCGGCGGTGACGGAAAAATTGTCCGCCTGCAATTGCCGCGCGAGTTCGGCGAGATCGATGTTGTGCGCGGAGACGCGGTCGCTGATGAGATCGATGCGGATCTCCGGCGGCTCGACGCCGCCGAGATCGACGCGTGAAACGCCTTCGATCCGCTCCAGCGGCCGCTTCAGGTTGCGGTCGAGCAGGTCGTAGGCATTCTCAAGATTCTGCGTCGAGGAAATGCGCAGCCGCAGGATCGGCTGGTCCGTGGTGACGAACTTGAAGATGTTGATGCGCAACAGATCCTCGGGCAGGTCGTTGCGGATCGCGTTGATCTTGTCGCGCACCTCGACGCTTTTCACGCCGATGTCCGAGCCCCAGCCGAAGAACACGAACACGCCCGCGGAATTGCTCGACGACGTCGACTCCAGCTGTTCGATGCCGCCCATGGTCGCGATGACTTCCTCGATGGGCCGCGTGATGAGGCGCTCGACCTCTTCCGGCGAGGAGCCCTGGTACGGTATCTGGATGAAAAGCCCCGGAAAGGATTCCTCCGGCAGGAATTCCAGCGGCAGCAGGCGCGCGGAAATCACGCCAATCACCGCGAGACTGATGAACGCCATCACGGTCGTGACCGGACGGCGCAATGCGATTCTGGTGATTTCCCACATGGCGGTTTCCTTCAGGCCGACTCGGTGGCGCCGGACGCATCGGACTCGGCGACCTTGCGCCGGTCGAGGAAGGCGTACATGAGGGGAATCACGATGAGCGTGAGTATCGTGGAAAGCGTCAGGCCGCCGATGACCGTGATCGCCATGGGCGTGCGGATTTCCGCGCCCTCGCCGAGGCCGATCGCCATCGGCAGCAGGCCGAGCACGGTGGTGAGCGTGGTCATCAGGATCGGCCGCAGGCGCGTGTGGCCGGCTTCGACAATGGCCTCGAATTTTTCCATCCCGTTCGCGCGCAGCTGGTTGATGCGGTCAATCAGCACGATGGCGTTGTTCACCGCGATGCCCGCCAGCATGATGAGGCCGATGAACACGACGACGCTGATCGTGGTGCCGGTAAGAAACAGCGCCAGCACCGCGCCGGTCAGGCCGAGCGGAATGGAAAACAGGATCACGAAGGGATGCAGCAGCGATTCGAACTGCGACGCCATCACCAGGTAAACGAGGAACACCGCCAGCACCAGCGCAAACTGCATCGACGTGAACGCGAGCTTCATGTCCTCGCTCTGGCCGGTGACGCGCGGCGTGACGCCGTCGGGAATCGCGATGCCATGCAGGATGGCGTCGACCGCTTCCACCGCGGAACCCAGGTCGCCGTAGTTCACGTTCGCGCTGACGATCGCGACGCGTTCCTGCGCGACGCGGCGGATTTCCGCGGGCCCGGTGCCGGTGTCGATCCGGGCGACCGCGCGCAACGGCACCGGGCGCGCGCTTTCGGGATTCACGATCAGGTTCTCGATGTTGGCGACCGAATTGCGCTGGTCCTCGCTCACGCGCACCAGCACGTCGATCTTGCGGTCGCGCCATGAATAGCGCGTCGCGAGCTCGCCGCGCACCTTGTCCACGACGCGATTGGCGATGTCGCTGACATGCAGGCCGAGCTGCGCGGCCTTCTCGCGATCGAAAAGAATCTGCACCTCGGGGTGACCGCTTTGCATGGTCGATTTCACGTCGGCGAAACGGTCCGTCGCCGCCATCCGCTGCACCAGCGTGTCGCTGACGGTTTTCAGCTCGTCGAGGTTGTAGCCGACGAGTTCGATTTCCAGCGGCGTTTCGAAGGAGAACAGCGCAGGACGGCCGAACTTGTATTCCACGCCCGGGATTCGCTGCAGGGTGTCGCGCAGCGCGTTCATGCTCGCGGCTTCCGCTTCGCGGCCGGAGCCGGCAGCCAGTGCGATGTTCAGCTTGCCGGAGTTTTCCCCCGCATCGACCGGATTCGCATCGAGACGATTGCCGGTTCCCGCGACGGAGTAGGTGTTGCCGACGCGCGACTGCGCCTGCACGGCGTCGTCGAGCTGTTTCAGCACGGCGTCGGTCTCGTCCAGCGGCGTGCCCGGCGGCAGCTTCACTTCGACGTGGTATTCGCCCTGCGACAACTGCGGAATGAGTTCGACGCCGAGCATCGGAATCAGCAGCAGGCTGCCGAGAAAACCCGCAGTGACGAACAGCATGACGGTGCCGCGCCGCGCGAGCGCGCGACGCAGGATGCGCGGATACGCCGCATCGACGCGTCCGTAAACCGCATCGAAACCTGCCAGCGGATAACGGAAAACGCGGTTGCCGGCGAAGGCGGCCGCGCGGCCCAGCAATACCGACAGGCGCGTTATCAGGTATACGCTTGCGGCGATCAGCATTCCCAGCATCCGGAACGGCAGCTTGATCCAGCGCTTCCAGTGTTTCTCTTCGCAGTGCGCCTGCCAGAATCCGCCGACGGGATGCGCGCCGGAGGGCGCGTCGCCGCGCTTGCGCATCTGCATGGCGGACAGCATCGGGATCAGGGTCAGCGCGACAAACAGGGAAAAGATCAGTGCGAAGGTCACGGTCAGCGACTGGTCGCTGAAAAGCTGTCCCGCGACGCCCTGCACGAACACCAGCGGAAAGAACACGGCGATGGTCGTGAGCGTGGACGCGGTGATGGCCATCCCGACTTCGCTCGTGCCGTCGCGCGCGGCCGCCATCGGATCCTTGCCCAGGCCGCGGTGCCGCGAGATGTTTTCGAGCACGACGATGGCGTTGTCGACCAGCATGCCGACAGCCAGCGCGATGCCGCCGAGCGACATGATGTTGAGCGACACGCCGTAGAAGTACATCAGGATGAACGTCGCGATGACGGACACCGGGATCGACAGCGAGATGACGACCGTCGACCAGAAATTGCGCAGGAAGAAGAAGATGACCAGCGCCGCCAGGACGCCGCCCTGGATGGCGGAGCTGACGACTTCGTCGATCGCCTGCGAGATGAAGATCGACTGGTCGTAGACCTTGGTCAGCGAATATTCTTCCGGCAGCTTGTCCTTCACTATTGCAACGCGCCGTTCCACCGCTTCCGCGACGCGCACGGTGTTCGAGTCGCCTTCCTTGTAGATCGCGACTTCGACGGCTTCCTCGCCGTTGATGCGCGTGATCGCCTCGCGTTCCTTGTAGCCCTGGGTGACGGTCGCGATGTCGCGCAGGTAGATGCTGCGGCCCTCGCGCTCCGCGATGATGGCGTTGCGCATCTCCTCGATGGACTGGAATTCGTTGATGGTGCGCACCAGGTATTCCTGGTTGCCTTCCTCCAGCCGGCCACCGGAAAGGTTCACGTTTTCACTGCGCAGGCGCGCGGCGACTTCCTCGATGGGGATGTGCAGTTGCGCGAGGCGCTGCTGGTCGACGAGCACGTGGATCTCGTCTTCCAGGCCGCCGCTGATCTTGACCGCGGCGACGCCGTCGATCGATTCGAGTTCCTTCTGCAACTGTTCGTCGGCGTAGCGGCGCAGTTGCTTGAGCCGTTCTTCCGCGGTCAGCGACTGCGCGAGCTTGCTGTCATCCAGCGCGAAGCCGTAGCGCAGCACCGGTTCCGAGGAGGGGTCGAAACGCAGCAGGATCGGGCTTTCCGCTTCCAGCGGCAAATCGAGCACGCCGAGACGGTCGCGAATGTCGACGCCGGCCATGTCCATGTCCGTGCCCCACGCGAATTCCAGCGTGACGTCGGACTGTCCCGTGCGCGATACCGAACGCACGGTGCGCACGCCCTTGATGATGCCGACGGCTTCCTCGATGGGTCGCGAAATCAGGTTTTCGATTTCCTGCGGCGCGGCGCCCGGCAGCTCGGTACGCACGGTGATAGTGGGGTAGGAGAGTTCCGGCAGCAGGTTCACGTTCAGCCGTGACTGCGAAACCAGGCCGAAGACCAGGATGGCCACCGTCAGCATTGCGATGGTGACGCGGCGGCGGGTGGCGAATTCAACGAGATTCATGGATTGTCGGTTCCTGTCGCGTGCGGCCGGTCCCGCCACGGATTATTGCTTCCGGTTTTTTCGGGTTGTCGTTACAGGGGAAGCGCGTCCTTCTCCTGCGCGAACATCCGCGGCTCGAATTCCGGCACCGCGCGCTGCAGTTCGGTTTCGATCTCCCGCAGGGCGTGCAGGCGCTTGCACATGCTGTCGGCGCTTGCCTCGATCTCGCGCGCCTCTTCCTCGATGCGTTGCTCGAAGTCGTCCATGTCCTGGCCGCTGAACACGGCGGCGAGCGCCTGGATCGCTGCGGATATGCCAAGGCCCGCCGCGTCCCCGGCGATGTCCATGGCGTCCTCGACGAAATCGTCGACCGTGTCGTAGTACCGGCCGACGAGTTCCTGGCCGCGCGCGTCGAGTTCGATCCGCTCGCCGTCGATGAACAGCTCGTCGTCTTCCGTGATGACCATGTAGATCTCGCCGTTTTCACGGAAGATCAGCTCGCCGTTCTCGAAATCCAGGTCGTTGTCGATCTCGACGTGATTGCCATGGCTGCGTTCAAGCGCGTCGCAGTTCGGCGTGGCGCTGTCCGGGTCGTGCGCCGTGGCCAACGCCGGGGCGGACAGCAGGGAGAGTGCGGCAAGAAGAATTTTGGTTTGTCTGTTCATGGCATGCCCTCCTTCGAAATCAGTGCGCGGCCGCGGCCGGCGTTTCCGCGACGGCGGTTTCCCTGGCCTGTGCCAGGACCTCTTCCGGTTCCGTCTTCGCGTTGATGACGGCAACCGGCGCGCCGTCCTTGAGACTGTTCTGGCCGACCGTGACGACCTGGTCGCCGGGCTGGATGCCGTCGAGAATTTCGACCGAACCGTTGTTCGCATATCCGGTGGTCACGGCCTGCCGCTGGGCATGCCCGTCGCGGATCACGAACACCGCGCTCTTGGCGTCCTCGATCACCACGGCGGCGCGCGGTACGAGCACCGCGTCGGCATGCACGTCGTAAACGATGTCGAGGCGTCCGAACATGCCGGGCTTCAGCTTGCCGCCGGTGTCTTCGAGCGCGACGAACACGGCAAAGGTGCCGGTGTTGGCGTCGACCACCGGGCTTACGCGATCGACGATGCCTTCGAAATCCTGGCCGGGCAGGGCGTCGACGCGCAGCGCGGCGGCCTGCCCCACGGCGAGCTTGTTCAGCTCGCGTTCCGGCACGTGCAGTCGCGCGATCAGCGGTTCGTAGGTGGTGACGCGGAAAACCGGCGCGTTCTGCTCGATCATGTTGCCGACCTTGATATGGCGGGCGGCCACGACGCCGTCGAAGGGTGCGCGAATTTCCGTGTGATCGAGCTGCAGTTTCGCCAGGCCCAGTTCCGCGCGCATCACTTCCAGTTCGAATCCGAGGCGCTGGTAGGCTTCCGCGCTGACGAGTTGCGCCTCGTGCAATTGCCTGTTGCGCCGGTACTCCTGTTCGAGCTTGGCGACATTCGCCTCGGCGCGCGCGACTTCCAGGCGCAGGCGGTCGTCATCGAGCTTCGCCATGATCTCGCCGGCTTCGACGCGGTCGCCCGCTTCGACAAACAGCTCCCTGACCACGCCGCCGACCTTCGCGACCACCTCGGCGTCACGCTCGGCTTCCAGCGTCGTCGTTCCCGTGTAGAAGGCGCTGACCGCACCGCTGTAGGCCGCTGCGACCTCCACCGGCACCGCGACCTGTTCTTCCTGCTTTTCCTCCGCGACGGCCTCGGCTTCGCCTTTGCCGCAGGCGGCAAGGCCTGTCACCAGCACGGCGGCCAGGGCTAAAAATACGGATCTGCTTGCCATTGCGTCCTTCCTCGGTAGCGGCGGGTTCCGCGCAGTTTCAAAGAATCCAGTTAAAACAATGAGCTACGGCTTGACGGCTCATTTATCATGTTAGTGTTGTAGTGAAGTATAACAGCAAAAACCTCGAAAACAATCCTTCCCGTGACTTTCCCGACGAACGGCCCACAAAAAAACCGGCTCACGTCCTGGAATCGCCAGGAAAAGGCCGGTCAGTGAGAAGAGTGGACCGTGGCCGGCGTCGTTGGTTCCGGCGCCAAAAAAAACCCGGCGGGTCGCCGGGTTTTTCGATTCACCGCTTGCCGGTTCAACTCGCCGCGTTCGCCGCCAGCCGTTCCTTCGACTCCGGTGGCGTCAGTTCGGCGAGGTAGTCGGCGAGAATGCGCGCCGCCTCATGCAGCAGGAGGTCGTATTCCTCTTCGGCTTCCGCGGCGGCTTCCAGCGATTCGACCGGTTCCTGGCCGAGCGCTGCACGGCGCTGGTTGATGCGCGCCAGCGCCTCGCTTTCCTCCGCCTCGCGTTCGGCGCGGCGTTCGGCCAGGTTGAGTGAAATCGAACTGCGGCTGCGCTGTTCGCGCGTGTCGTCGACGTCATCAAGGTACAGCTGGAACAGCTCGTCCTGCGCCTGGCGCCTGTCGACTTCCTTTTTCAGTTTCGGCAGCAGGTCGACGGCGCGGATGTGAACTTCGTCGATTTCCCCGGCCGGCTTGATTTCGTCCCAGGGCAGGGCGGCGATCTGCGCGCTTTCGCCGAATTCCTCCGGATCGATGGGCGAGGGCAGGACGATGTCCGGTTCGACGCCGCGATTCTGCGTGCTGCTGCCCGTGACGCGGTAGAACTTGCCGATGGTCATCTTCAACTGGCCAAGCTGCATGTCATTGCCGATGCCGCGGCTGAGGTCGAACAGGTTCTGCACGGTGCCCTTGCCGTAGGTTGTCGTGCCGACCACGAGGCCGCGGCCGTAGTCCTGGATGGCGCCGGCGAAAATCTCCGACGCGGAGGCGCTGAACCGGTTCACCAGCACCACGAGAGGGCCGTCCCAGGCGACGCCCGGATCGCTGTCGCGTGCGACTTCGAGCTGGCCGTGCGAGGAGCGGATTTGCACCACCGGGCCCTGGTCGATGAACAGGCCGGTGAGATCGGTGGCTTCCTGCAGCGAACCGCCGCCGTTGTCGCGCAGGTCGATGACGAGTCCGTCGATGTCCTTCGTCTTGAGTTCCGTGATCAGCGCGCGCACGTCGCGCGTGGTGCTGCGGTAGTTTTCCTCGCCCATCATCCTGGCGCGGTAGTCGAGGTAGAAGGCGGGCAGTTCGATCACGCCCATCTTCATGGCGTTCTCCCCCTCGCCGACGTCGATGACCCTGGACTGCGCGGCCTGCTCTTCGAGCTTGATTTCGCTGCGCACGAGCTGGATGGTCTTTTCCGCGCTGCCGGGTGCGGCGCCCGCAGGGAGGATCTGCAGGCGGACGACGGAATCCTTCGGCCCGCGAATGAGATCGACCACGTCATCCAGGCGCCAGCCGATGACGTCGACCATCCTGCCTTCCTCGCCCTGGCCGACGGCCGTGATGCGGTCGTCCGGTTTCAGCGCGTCGGACTTGTGCGCGGAACCGCCGGGCAGCACGCGCACGATGCTGACGTATTCGTTGTCCATCTGCAGGGACGCGCCGATGCCTTCGTAGGTGAGGCTCATGCGGATTTCGAATTCCTCCGAATCGCGCGGCGAGAAATAGACGGTGTGCGGATCGAGCGTCTGCGCATAGGAGTTGATGAACATTTCGAAAACATCCTGGCTGTTCACCTGCAGAACGCGGCGGCGGAAATTGTCGTAGCGCTGCTGCAGCGTTTCCTGCGCTTCGGCCCAGGTCTTGTCGGCGAGAATCAGGCCAAGCGCCTCGTTCTTGATCCGCTTGCGCCAGTATTCGTCCAGCGCCGCCGGATTCTCCGCCCAGCTCGCGTCGCTGCGGTCGAACACGAACGATTCGTCGATGCTGAAATCGGGCTTCTCGGCGAGCAGCTTTTCCGCGTAGGCGATGCGTTCCAGCACGCGTTCGCGCAGCACGCGGTAGATCGTGTAGGCAACGTCGACATTGCCGCTCTTGAGCGCGTCGTCGATCTTCGTCCGGTGTTCGTCGAACGACGCGATGTCCTTTTGCGTGAGATAGATCTTGCTGGGATCGAGCATGTCGAGGTAGCGCGCGAAAATGTCGCGCGACAGCGAATCGTCGAGTTCGCGGTTGGCATAATGCATCCGCGTCGCGTAGGTTGCGACCAGCTGCTCGATCAGCCCCTGCTGCGGTAGCGGGTCCAGCGGCTGCACTTCCGTTGGAACGTGCTCCGGCGATTGCGCCAGGACGCTGGCCGGAACGGCAAGCAGCAGGACAAGGAATTTTTTCAGAACCGCTCTGTTGCGCATGTTTCGTCTCGTGGCGGGCCGTTGCGCATTATTGCCATGCGGCAGGGCCGGTGGGTTTCAAGTGCATTTGAACATACCGGGGTTCGGGAGTTCGGGCAACGGGCTCCTTTCAGGATCATTTTTCAAATTGGGAGATCAGCAGCCCCTTGTCCGTTGTTTCGTGAACCGCGTGGGTGGCTGAAAGGCACGCTGTGCAGCACACAGTCACGCTACGTGCAGGCGGCGCAACACCGCAGGGGCGTGACCGGCTTTGTCGCTCCTCGCTCAAGCAGGAAAACTGCGTTACGCTCGCCCCGCGCTCGGCACCCGATTCGCCACGGCGCGGCCACGAAACAACGGACAAGAGGCTACTCCAGTGCGGCCGATCACAGTGCTTAACGGGATCATCATGGGTTCGTGCGGGTCGATTTTCATCGGCATCGCCGTGACGCTGGTGATTTTCCTGGTGCTTTCGCCGGACAATCCCAGCCTGCAGCGCGAACTCGGACCGTTGTCGGTTTACGCCGCCATTTTTGCCGGACTGACGGCGCTGTCGGTCCTGTCGTTTGTCGGACACCTGCGTATCTTGCGGTGGCGCTGGTGGGCGCAGGCCGTCCTGCTGCTCGCCGGTGCGGCGGCGGTGTACTACCTGCTGCCCTGATCGGAATTCGGGGTGGAACCACCCGCGGGTTTCCCGGCGCGTTCGATGAACGCCGCATAAAGCCGGATCAGCAAGCGCCCGACGTCTTCTTCGAACTGCCGCCTTGACGCCGGTTGCAGGCCGTGGGTTTCCAGCAGCCGCGCCGCGAGTTCGCGCGCCTCGTCGGGCACGTCGCCCATGCGCAGCAGGCTTTCGTAGTCGCGCCGCCTTCGCCGGTAGACCCCGATTTCCGCCTGCGGGTCGCGTTCGCCGTTTTCGACTTCCCTGTCGAACCGCGCGAGCGTCTGCCGGTAGGCGGCTTCGATCAGGCTGGCGAGCGGTTCATCCGGCATGGAGACAGGACATCAAGTCGTTGCCGCGGCCTCGGCGCCGCCGTTGTCCATCGGCTTGATCTTGATCCCGGCGAAGGCGTACCCCGCGGCAATGACGGGATTCAGCAGGTTGAAGAAACAGAACGGCAGGTAGACGAGCGTCGGCACGCCGAGCGTCGCCGCCATGTAGGCGCCGCAGGTGTTCCAGGGGATCAGGGGCGAAGTGATGGTGCCCGCGTCCTCGAGCGCCCTCGACAGGTTCACCGGCGCGAGTCCGCGGCGCTGGAATTCGAGGCGGTAGAGCCGGCCGGGCAGCACGATCGCCATGTACTGGTCGGCGGCGATGATGTTCGTGCCGATACAGGTGGCCAGCGTGGTTACGATCAGCGAGCCGGTGCTGCGCGCGAGCCGCAGCGCGGCGGTCAGCAGTTTTTCCAGGAATCCCGCGCGCTCGAGCACCGCGCCGAAGGTCATGGCGCAGAGAATGAGCCACACGGTATTCAGCATGCTCACCATGCCGCCGCGGCTGAGCAGGGCGTCGACGCCCGCGTCGCCCGTATTCGAAACATAACCGTTGGCCAGCGCCGTCCATACGCCGGAAAGCATCGCCATGCCGTCGGAGAGTTCCGGATTGGCGGCCAGTTCGATGGTCTTTTGCGGCTGGAAAATCACCGCGAACAAGCCGCCCGCGAGCGCGCCGATCATCATGGTCGGAAAGGCCGGCATTTTCTTCCAGGCCATGGCCATGACCAGCGCCAGCGGCGCGAGCAGGTACCAGCCGAGATCGAAGTTCTCCGCCAGCACGTTCGCCATGCTGCCGAATCCCGCCGTCTGTCCCTGCGAATGCTGGACGAGACCGACAACGCCGAAGCCGATGAGGGCAAGCGTGAGACTGGGCACGGTAGTCCAGGCCATGTGCCGCACGTGCTCGAACAGCTCGCTGCCGGCGACCGCGGGCGCAAGATTGGTGGTGTCGGAGAGCGGCGACATCTTGTCGCCGAAGTAGGCGCCGGAGATGATCGCGCCCGCGGTCACGGCGGGGGACAGCCCCATCGCCCCGGCGACGCCGATCAGCGCGATGCCGAGCGTGCCGGCGACAGTCCAGGAACTGCCGATGCTCAGCCCGACCAGCGCGCTGATGAAACAGGCAGCCGGATAGAAAATGGCGGGGTGCAGGACGGACAGGCCGTAATAAATAAGTGTGGGCACCGTGCCGGACAGAATCCACGTCGCGATCAGCGAGCCGACCGCCAGCAGGATCAGGACCGCGCCCAGCGAGATGGAAATGCCGTGCACGATGCCGGCTTCGATGTCCTTCCAGCTGAGCCCGTTCTTGAGCGCAACGATCGCGCCGATGCCGGCCGCGAGCAGCAGCGCGATCTGGTTCGCGCCGTAGGAGGAATCCGCGCCATACAGGTAAACCGACGTCGCCAGCATCGCGATCAGCGAGACGATGGGGATGAGCGCGTCGAGCATCGACGGCGCGCGGACAGGTGTGGGCTCGGACATGAAGACTCCGTGGAAAAGGCGGCGGATCGAAACGGTGGCCGCGCCGCGAGGCGGCGCGGCCCGTGATCAGAACAGGCGGATGCGAACGCGGTTGTCGGCGCGGTCGCGGCGGTTGCGGCGGCGCATGCGCTCGAACAGCTCGCGCCGGCGATTCTTCAGCCATTCGGCGCGCGAGGCGTCGGCGCCGGTGCGCTTTTTCTCGCGGTCGCGGTAGTTGCGGAAATCGTCGTAGGCCTCGATTTCGTGCTTCAGCTCCGTCGTGATCAGTTCGACCATGATGGCGTCGTCGAGAAAACCGAAACCCGGCGTCGCGTCCGGAATCACGTCTTCCGGATCGCAGAAATAGGCCAGCGCGGCCAGCACGCGGTCGCGTTCGGTTCCCGCGATGCCCCACTCGGTATCGCGCAGCATGGCGATCAGGCTGCGCAGGCGGTCGAGCCGTTCGCCGATGAAATCCGGCGTCTTCGAACTCACCTTGTCGAGCAGTTTTTCAGTCGCGGAAATGACTTCGTTTTCGCTCGCGCCCTTCGCGAGCGCCTTGGCGTTTTTCGAAATGCGCTTGAAGTGCTGGATGTCGCGGTCGCTGAGGTCGAACGTGATTTTCATTGTAATGATCCCTGGCCGGTAAACCGCGAAAAGACTAGCGGCGTGCCGTCATGCCGTCAATTCACGCGCCTGCGGCAGCACTGTCCCACCAGCGGAACGTGTGTCGTTCGCGCCGGTACCAGTCCATGAAGTCGCGGATTTCCGCGGCGGCGTCCGCCGCCGCATCCCTGTCGCCGGCCTCGTGCGCGCGGATCATTTTCGCAAGCGCGCGCTGGTAGTCGAGGCGGAACTTTGCGTACATCCGCTGGTGCAGCTTGTCGAGCACGCTGTCTTCGACGCGCGCGGCGTGCAGGTGCGCGACGCGCAGGGCCTGCAGCAGTTTTTCGCGCTGCACGGGGTCGTCCGGCGTCATCGCGTTGGCAATCTGCGCGGCGTTGCTGGTGGCCTGCAGCGAGGCCCGGATGTGCGCGGCGTTTTCGCGCTCGAGGTCTGACCACTCCACGCCGCGCGAACAGCCGGAAATCAGCGCGGCGACGAGCAGCAGGCAGGCGGAAAGGCGGGCGGGGCGTGCGAACATGGCGCGAGTATAAGGCAGGACGCGATGCTGCACCTGCGCGATGAAACGTGATCCTCTAGGTATTCACGGCGCGCGCGAATGTCCTACGCTGAAAGCTTTCCCGGAAGCGGTTTCGGTATGGCTGTCTATCTTTTCAGTTGGGATCCCACCAGGTGGGACTGGCGGAATATCGGCGAGCAGTCCGAGCAGCTCGGCCGCGGCGCGCCCGTGGTCCGGCAATGGAGCTGCGGCAGCAACCGCCGGATTTTCAACGGCGACGTGGCGTATTTCATTCGGCAGGGGCGTGAACCGCGCGGCATTTTCGCCCGCGGCGAGATCGTGCGCGGCTCCTACGAAGCGGCGAATGTCGACGTGCAGGACGCGAACCGCGGCCGCAACACGCTGGTCGTGGACGTGCGCTTCACCGCGCTGGAGAACGCCGTGAATCGCGTCGTGCTGCCGCGCGTCGAGCTCAAGGGCGGTGCGTTCGGCAAGTTCCCCTGGGACATTCGCGAGTCGGGCGTCAAGGTTCCCGATGCCGTCGCCGAGGCGCTGGAGCAGGCCTGGAATGCCGCGACAGGCAAGGCCGCGAAAGCCGCCGCTCCGAAAGCCGGCGAAAAGGCGCCTGGAAAATCCGTCGCGCAGGCCGCGAAACCTGCCGTCGCCGAAAAGCCGCAAGCGGTCGCGGAAGAGGAGGACGCCGGACAGGACGCGCTCAGGCGCGAGCGCGAGGCCCGGCTCGAAAAGATACGGCAGCGTGAAGCCGAGGAACGCCGCAGGCGGGCGGCGGGCGAGGCCACGCCGGCCGCGCCGCCGGCGGCGCTCACGCCGGAACGCCGCTTCGAAGTGCTGGTGCAGAACTACTTCATCATGCTGGACGCCGAACTGCAGGGCGAGCTGTACAGCAAGGCGGATCACCGCAACCGCATTCTCAAGGAGCTCGGCGAAACGGACGCCGACCGCGTCGATCTCGAGCATCGCCACATCAGCGCGGTCCTGGCGGAAACGGGCCTGCCTTTCACGGACAGCTTTCCGCCGGAAAGCGGGTTCGGCGACGAACTGGAAAAAGCCGTGCAGGTGTTCATCGAAGGCAACCCGGAGCTGATCGAGGCGCTCTGGATCGACGGCATTCCGCCCGCGTCGAGCATCCCGGTGGAACTGGACGACTCGCGGGCGCACTGGGTCGCGGCGCCGGAGCGGACAAGCTTCCGGCCTTCCTCCCGGCCGGCCTGGCATCCGACAGGCGTCAACGAGATCGATTACCGCGTGCGCGAGGCGAACAACCGGAACCTCGGCGTCGCCGGCGAGCGTTTCGTGCTGGCCTTCGAGCGCGCGCGCTTGCGCGAGGCGGGCATGAAGGACTCGGTCGACAAGGTGTCCTGGCAGTCGCAGACCTTCGGCGACAGCTTCGGCTACGACATCCGTTCCCTTGAAGAGGACGGCAGCGAGCGTTTCATCTGCGTGAAGACGACCAACTACGGTGCGCGCTTCCCCTTCGTCCTGACGCACCGCGAGATCGAGCGCGCCCGCCAGCATCCGTCCCGTTTCCACGTCTACCGGGTCTTCCGTTTCTCCCGCGGCGCAAAATTGTTCCTGCTTCCCGGCGAGCGGCTCATACAGGAAACCCTGGAGCCGGTGGCATTTCGCACCTGGATTTGACGGACTGGATTTCCCCTGCCCGATGAGTACACTTCGTCAATCCGCTATCGGGGGTTAGCGGAAATCACTGGTTTTTATTCCTTAAAATGCGTCAAAGGGGGATTTCCAATGCGCGCAATCCGCAACAGTTTCATCGCGGCCTGTTCCATGGCCGGCCTGCTCGCCGCGCCGGCGATGGCCGACTCGTTCATTCTCATTTCCAACAACGGCCTGCCCGCGGACATCGCGGCACAGGTGGAAGCGGCCGGCGGCCACATCACCACGCTGGTGCCCGAAATCGGCGTCGCGATCGTCGAGTCGGACGATCCGGATTTCCGCAGCAAGGGCGGCAATATCAAGGGTATCCAGGGAATCGCGGCCAACGTTGCCGTGCGCATGATTTCTCCGCGCATGCCGGTGACGATGTCCATGGAGGAGGCTTACGCCAATCCGCCGGTCAGTGGCGATGACGACTTTTACTTCGACGTTCAGTGGGGTCACCAGGCCGTTGACGCGGCGGGCGCGTGGAACGCGGGTTACCGCGGCGCCGGCGTTCGCGTCGCCGTGCTGGATTCCGGCATCGACGCGGAACATCCCGATCTCGCACCGAACCTGAACGCGGCGCTCAGCGCGTCCTTCGTGCCGGGCGAGGACTGGAACATCCAGCCGGGCTTCTATTTCAATCACGGCACGCACGTGGCGGGCACGATCGCCGCGGCGGACAACGCGTTCGGCGTGATCGGCATTGCGCCGGAGGCGGAAATCGTCGCGGTGAAGGTGCTTTCCGAGTTCAGCGGCAGCGGCGCGTTCGGCGGCATCGCGGCGGGCATCGTCCATGCGGCGAACGTTGGCGCGGACGTGGCCAACATGTCGCTGGGCGCGACCATTCCGCACAACTGCACGTTCCCGATTCTCGACGAGAACGACATGCCCACAGGCGAAACCGAGCATTTCCCGGCGCGTGACTGCGCGCATCTCCTGCAGATGCTGCAGCGGGCCGTGGACTACGCGCACAACGCCGGCGTCACGCTGATCTCTTCGGCCGGCAACGAGGCGACCGACATGGATCACAACAAGAGCGACGTGAAGGTTCCCGCGGAACTGAAGCATGTCGTCTCGGTTTCGGCGACCGCGCCGATCGGCTGGGCGCTCGATCCGTTCAACACGCCGTTCGACAATCTTGCGTCGTATTCCAACTACGGCAAGACCGGCATCGACTTCAGCGCGCCGGGCGGCGATTCCGTCTATCCCGGCAACGAGGCGTGCATCGTCGGCGGCGTGATCCAGGCCTGCTGGGTGTTCGACCTCGTGTTCTCGACCATCAGCGATGGCTGGAGCTGGGCGGCCGGCACGTCCATGGCTTCACCGCATGTCGCGGGCATCGCCGCGCTGATCATCGGCAAGAACGGCGGCAGCATGAATCCGGACGACGTGGTCGCGGAACTGGAACGCACGGCGACGGATTACGGCCGGAAGAAGAACGACGACGTGCATGGCAATGGCGCCGTGAACGCCGCGAGCGCGGTCAACTGATCGCGCATTGCTGATCGAAGCATTCGGTCCGGAAACGGCCACCGCTCGCGGTGGCCGTTTTTTTTGCGCTGAAACCGCGTTGCGGCAAGTCTTTGTCCCGGCGCGAACCTGCGGTACCCTCTGGCGCTGTTTTGCTTTCAGGCCCGTTTTGGCCAGCAACCTCCGGGGAGAACCAACGTGGAAGAACGACGCGGCCTTTCCGACAGCGCGCACCGCCCGCTGAAACCGGGCGAAACCTACCAGCCCTACGTACCGGCTGCGGAATCGCCGCTGGAATTCACGTTCAAGTCGCTGTTCTTCGGCATCCTGTTCGGGATCGTGTTCGGCGCGGCGAATGCCTACCTTGGCCTGCGGGCGGGACTCACCATCAGCACCTCGATTCCGATCGCGGTGATGACGGTCGCGGCGTTCCAGGCGCTGCGCCGTTTCGGGATCGGATCGAACATTCTGGAAGCGAACATGGCGCAGACGACCGGTTCGGCTTCGAGTTCGGTCGCAAGCGGTGTGATCTTCACGCTGCCGGCACTGTTTCTCTGGGGTCTGGCGCCGTCCCTGCTGCAAATGACGCTGCTGGCGATGGCCGGCGGCCTGATCGGCGTGCTGTTCATGATTCCGCTGCGACGCTTTCTCATCGAACGCGAGCACGGCACGCTGCCGTACCCCGAGGGTACGGCCTGCGCGCACGTACTGGTGGCAAGCGAGGTCGGCGGCGCGCACGCGAAAAACATCTTCTGGGGGCTTGCGGGCGGCGCGGCGTTCAAGGCGCTGACATCGTGGGCCAAGGTCATTCCGTCGGAAGTGCACTTCAACATTCCGTTCCTGAAGAAAGGGCAGGTCGGCATGGACCTGTCCGCCGCGCTGTTCGGCGTTGGCTATATCCTGGGGCCGCGCATCGCGGCCGTGATGGTCGGCGGGGGGCTGCTGTCGTCACTCATCATCATTCCGGCGATCGCGTACTGGGGCGAAGGCAGAACGATGCCGCTGTTCCCTGAAACGCAGCTGCTCATCGGCGACATGTCGCCGTCCCTGATATGGACGCGTTACGTGCGCTACATCGGCGCGGGCGCGGTCGCCGCCGCCGGCATCATCACGCTGGTGAAAAGCATTCCCGTGATGTTGCAATCGTTCCGCATCGGCGCGGCCGAACTGAAGGAGCGCGTCGAGGCCGGGGACAAGGCGCCATCCGTCCGGCGCACCGGCTTGGACCTGCCGCTGAAGGCGGTTGGCATCGGGGTCCTCGCCGTTGGCCTGATGCTCGCTTTCGTCGAGGCGCCGTTCGGCGCGCTTGAGCACGCCGGCGAACGCGCCATGGCGGCGCTGTGCGTCATCGTGTTCGCGTTCTTCTTCGTTACGGTTGCCTCGCGCATCGTCGGCCTCGTCGGCGTGACGTCGAACCCGACCAGCGGCATGACGATTGCGGCATTGCTCGGTACGGCCGGCGTGTTCCTCGTCATGGGCTGGACGGATCTCACGGGCAAGGCCGCCGCGCTGACCGTCGGCTGCGTGGTCGCGATCGCGGCATCCATCGCGGGCGACACCTCGCAGGATCTCAAGACCGGCTTCCTGCTCGGCGCCACGCCGCGCCGGCAGCAGATCGGGGAACTGGTCGGCGTGCTGTCATCCGCGACCTTCGTGTGCCTTTCCGTCCTGCTGCTCGCCGAAACCTTCGGCTTCGGCAGCCAGGAGTTGCCCGCGCCGCAGGCCACGCTCATGAAACTCGTCATCGACGGCGTGCTGGACCAGTCGCTGCCGTGGGGGCTGGTCGCTATCGGCGTCGGAATCGCGGTGCTGTGCGAACTGTTCCGCGTTCCGTCGCTGCCGTTCGCGGTCGGCGTGTACCTGCCGGTTTCCACCATGACGCCGCTGTTCCTTGGCGGATTGTTGAAGATGTGGATGGAGCGCCGCGCGAAATCGGAAGACGAAGCCGCCGCACGCCGGGATCCCGGCGTGCTGCTCGGCTCCGGTTTCGTCGGCGGCGAAGGTTTGCTTGGCGTCGGCATCGCGGGTGCGGCGTTCATCATGGATCGCAAGCCGGAGGGCTTCGGCACGGAATGGCTTGGGCCGCACTGGCTTGCGCAACTCGCCGGGCTGATCGCGTTCGGCATGCTCGTGACGTGGTTTGCAAGACGCTGCCTGCGGGAAAGCTGAATGTCGCGTTCGACCTAAATAAAAGGCCGGACTGTTCCGGCCTTTTTTATTGCCTACGGTGCAGGATTCCATTCCAGCAAGGGGTTCGCGATGGCCGAATACGCAAGCCTGCATCTTTATTCCTGGCCGACGCCGAGCCGCCCGTAGTTGCCCTCGCCGACGGACTGGATGGCGGT
>DASVCH010000063.1:0-14742 GCA_036381715.1 Gammaproteobacteria bacterium
CGTGGTCAGCGGGCCCTTGATCGAAACCACGAGATCCTTCAGCGCGTCCTTGGCTTCCTGCGGGAAGTAGTCGCCGTCATAGATCTTCGACGCCTTCTCGCCCATGAAGATTTCGGCCCAGTGCACTTTCCGCTTGCCGCCATAGGCCTTCTCGACCGCGGCGTCCCAGATCCTGAGGCAGGCCGGCGTGATGTCGACGCCGATGCCGTCGCCCTCGACGTAGCCGAGGATCGGGTTGTCGGAAACGTTCAGCCTGCCGTCCGTGATGGTGATCTTGTCACCACCTTCCGGCAGCTTGATGTGCTTGTAAGCCATTGAAATCTCCGCTTTTCTGGAATTGATTCCGGCAAGGCGCGAGGCCTGCCCGCGCCCGCAAAGGCGCGAATTATACAGGAATCGCCGGAACGAAAGGCGAAGAGCGGGTCGAAGGTCGAAGGTCGAAGGGCGAAGGGCGAAGGGCGAAGGGCGAAGGGCGAAAGGCGAAAGGCGAAAGGCGAAGGCGTTAGCGCCTCGCGCTTCAAGACACGCGAAATCTCGTAGGAGGCCGCTCCGCGGCCGATTGTTGGTCATCGCGCCCGGGAAGGAAGGCGAAAGGCGGAAGCGGCAGGATTGCTGTCAATCCTGGAAAATCCTGCCAATCCTGTCCATTGCCCGCTCGCTCTCGCCGCTTCAGTGATGCCGGAGGGCGTCGATCAACTGCCGCTTGTTCATGTCCGTACGGTGCTCGATGCCGATTTCCTTCGCCTTCTCCTGCAGCTCGTCCACGGTCCACTTTTCATATTTCTCGCTGTGCCCGCCCTTTGCGCCGATCTTCGAACGGCCCTCGTTGTGCGCCGCGTTCGCAATGCGCGCGGCCTTTTCCTTGCTGTTGCCTTCCTCGCGCAAGGCCTTGTACATCTCTTCGTCCTTGATGTTCGAATCGTCTTTGCTGCCCATGATCGTCTCCCGTCGTGCATTCACTGGAAAAGATGCGGACGGATGACGCGCGTTCAATATGGCGAATGCTTCGCCGCCAGCGCGCGGCGTGCCCAATCCAGCAGGCTTTCGGGGTCTTCCAGGATTTCGGCGGGAACCTCGTAATACGCCTTCAGACTCTGGCGCGAACCGGGCACGAACGGCCGCATGCCGCGGCGCAGGTAGTCCGGCCGGCTTTGTTCGTCGGTACGAAAATACAGCGCGCCGCGATGAACAATGCCGAAGAAGCGCTCGTCCGCGTACAGCCCGTAACCGCCAAACATCGCGCGGCAGTCGAGACCCCGCAGGCCGGCGAGCTGATCGAGCACGAAATCGCGGAACGACGCGTCAGCCATTGCCGTTCTCCTTCCTGGCAATGTAGTCGGCAAGAATCTTCGCGTGATCGAAGGCCAGTTGCGGCGGGGTCGACGGATCGAAAGCGCGGGCGTCCCGCGCATCGTCGCCGCCGCACGGCTCGCCGTGCGCCGTTGCGATGAAAACCGCCGATGCCGTATGGCCGCGCGGGTCGCGATCCGGATCCGAATAGACGCCGAGCAGCTGCGTCAAGGTCACGTCCAGCCCGGTTTCCTCCTTCGCCTCGCGCACCGCGGCCTGCTCCACCGTCTCGCCGATGTCCACGAACCCGCCGGGCAAGGCCCAGCCGAACGGCGCGTGTTTGCGTTCGATCAGCACGATCTTGCCGGCGTCATCGGGCAGTTCGATGACAAGGTCAACAGTCAGCAGCGGGGTTTCGGGTTTCGGCACGGCTTTCTCGCGGATTTCCTGACGATGGGGGCACTATGTCCGTCCGCGAGGGGTATTTCCACTCATTGAGTTTCGGCGCCCGCAGCCGCAGAGAAGAAAGCATTGCGCGTTGCTCACGACACGAGGTGCACCCATGAGCGGAGAGTCATTGCGAACCCAGGATCACGAAGTCATCCGCCGCTGGGCGGAAAGCCGCGGCGGCAAGCCCGCAACGGTGAAGCGCACGAAGGCCGAAGGCGAGCCCGGCGTGCTGCGCATCGATTTCGAGGGCTACAGCGGCGAGGAATCGCTGGAAGAAATCAGCTGGGACGAGTTCTTCGAGAAGTTCGACGAAAAGAATCTCGATTTTCTCTACCAGGAAAAGACCCGCGACGGCGAACCGAGCCGGTTTTTCAAGTTCGTGAAGCATTGAGTCGCAGGAGCGCGCTCCTCCCGGAGTACGGGGCCCTGCCGCCTGCATGCCTTTCGCGGCTGTGTTAAAACTCCCCGATGCACATCTGGGTCGACGCGGACGCCTGTCCGAATTCCGTCAAGGAAATCCTGTTCCGCGCGGCGAAGCGAACGGAAATCCCGCTGACGCTGGTCGCGAATCATTATCTCCGCACGCCGCCTTCGCCGCACATCCGCGCCCTGCAGGTCGAAGGCGGTTTCGATGTCGCGGACGATTTCATCGCGAAAAACTGCGCTCCCGGCGATCTCGTCGTCACCGCCGACATTCCCCTCGCCGCGGCCGTGATGAAAACGGGCGGCCACGCCCTGAACCCGCGCGGCGATTTCTACACCGACGACAACATCCGCGAAAAGGTCGCCATGCGGAACTTCATGGACCAGATGCGCGCCAGCGGCGTGCAGACCGGCGGGCCGCCGGCGCTGAGCGAGCGTGACCGGCAGAAATTCGCGAACGCGCTGGATTCGTTTCTCGCGCGGCGTCGCGTGTAAGGCCTGTCGGCTTCCCCGCATCTTCGTCAAGCCTTCCGGCGCTCGACCCATTGCGCGCGATCCTCCCTCGGCTCGAACGGCTCCGGCCAGTATTCGACAACGCGACGGATCTTCCCGTCACGGACAGTAAAGAAGGTGATCGCGCGCGCCTCGATGTCTCCGTCCGTGATGGCCGTGTCCGTGACCGCGCCGTTGTCGTCGGCCACCAGGCGCTCCACTGAAAACCGCCAGCGCCCCTTTGCCGGATAGTTCGCGTTCATCTCGCCGAAATTGAAGGCGCCCAGGATGCGCTCGCCCGACTGCGGCCAGTCCAGCGCGAAATCCGGATGCAGGACTTCGGCGACGGAATGGAAATCGTTGCTCGCCATCAGCTCCCAGAACCGGCGTACGAGAGTTTCCGTTTCGTGCAAGGTCGGCATCGCTTCGCCTCCGAATTGAAAGGAGAAACCGATATTCCCCGTCCCGGCGCGCAATCACAAGCGCCGCTTACCGTGAACCACCCATTCCAATGCGGCGAACAACGCGCTTATCTATGCGTAACGGGGTTACAGGTTTCGGCTGCCGCCGAGAAGGAGGGCTTCATGCTGGGCTGGGCAATCGCCTTTTTCATCATCGCGCTGATTGCGGGCGTGCTCGGATTTACAGGGATAGCGTCGGCAGCGGCGGGTATCGCGAAGATCCTGTTTTTCATTTTCCTGGTGCTGTTCGTGCTGGCGCTGATCTTCTCGATCTTTGTCGGCAAGAAGATCACCTGACGAACTCGCGTGCGCGGCCACCGCCGCTCGACTAGACTCTGCGGGAATTTTTCCCGGAGAGAAGGCCATGGACATCGAACTCGCCTTTCGAGCGGCGCGCGCCGACGACGTTCCGTCGCTGGTCGCGATGCTCGCGGACGACGAACTGGGCGCGACACGCGAAAACAACAGCGATCCCTTGCCCGGAAGTTACCGTGCCGCGTTCGCGGCGATTGACGCCGATCCAAACAACGAGCTGACCGTGGTGACGCACGCCGGCGGGATTGTCGGCATGCTGCAAGTCACCTTTATTCCCTATTTGACGTATCAAGGCGGCTGGCGCGCGCTGATCGAAGGCGTGCGGATCGCAAGCGCATGGCGCGGCGAGGGCCTGGGCGGAAGGATGTTCGAATGGGCGATCGGGCGCGCGCGGGAACGCGGCTGCCACCTGGTCCAGCTGACGACCGACAAGTCGCGGCCGGACGCATTGCGCTTCTACGAAAGACTGGGTTTCAAGGCATCGCACGAAGGCATGAAACTGCACCTTCAGCTCAATCGCCCGACTTGAAGCGGATGATGTGGCGGCGCTGCTTCTTGTCCGGCTTCCGGTCGGGATGCGGCGCCGACTGGCGCACCAGGCGGCGCATCGCCGCGGCCTCTTCCCGCCGCTTGCGGCTTTCTTCCGTTTCCGCGTAAAGCGTTTCGGCGACTTTCGCCGGTCCGCGCTTGTCCGAGAGCGCCTCCACCTGCACCGTGAAGCGCTGCTCCCCTTTCGTGATCTCCAGCCTGTCGCCCGCCTCGACGTGCCGCGCGGGTTTCACGCGCTCGCCGTTGAGGTGCACTTTCCCCCCGCTCACCGCTTCCTGCGCGAGCGCGCGCGTCTTGAAGAAACGCGCCGCCCAGAGCCACTTGTCGAGCCGGATTTTTTCGCCGGGATTGCTCATGAGGCGCATCATAACCGACCCCGGCAGCGTCTCGGCGAATTCCCGAACTGCTATAATTCCCGCCTTTCGCACACCGACAGGAGCCCGCCGTGACCCAGGCTTTCATCCAGCACCTTCAGAACGAACTCGGCGAACTCCGCGAAGCCGGCCTTTCCAAGGACGAACGCGTGATCACCTCGCAGCAACAGGCGGACATCGAGGTGGCGGGCGGCGAGCACGTGCTGAATTTCTGCGCGAACAACTACCTGGGCCTTGCGAATCATCCCGGCCTCATCGCAGCCGGACGCGACGCGCTCGCCGAACACGGCTACGGCATGGCCTCCGTGCGCTTCATCTGCGGCACGCAGGACGTGCACAAGGAACTGGAGGCGCGCATTTCGCGGTTTCTCGGCATGCAGGAAACGATTCTTTATTCCTCCTGCTTTGACGCGAACGGCGGCCTGTTCGAAACCCTGCTCGGCGAGGAGGACGCGGTCATTTCCGATGCGCTGAACCACGCTTCCATCATCGATGGCATCCGCCTGTGCAAGGCGAAGCGGTACCGCTATGCGAACAACGACATGGCCGACCTCGAGGCAAAGCTTGCGGACGCAAAAGACGCGCGCTTCCGCCTGATCGCCACCGATGGCGTGTTCTCCATGGACGGTTATCTCGCGAACCTGCAGGCCATCTGCGATCTCGCCGACAAGTACGACGCGCTGGTGATGGTCGACGACTCGCACGCGGTCGGCTTCATGGGCGAGCACGGTCGCGGCTCGCACGAGCATTGCGGCGTGATGGATCGAGTCGACATCATCACCGGCACGCTCGGCTAGGCACTCGGCGGCGCATCCGGCGGCTACACGTCGTCGCGCCATCCGGAAATCGTCGAAATGCTGCGCAACCGCTCCCGCCCCTATCTCTTTTCCAACACGCTCGCACCCGTGATCGCGGCGGGATCCATCAAGGTGCTGGACATGCTCGAAGGCGGCGAAGGCGATGCGCTGCGCGCGAAGCTGTTCGACAACGCGAAGCGTTTCCGCGCCGGCATGGAAAAACTCGGCTTCGAACTTCTGCCGGGCGAGCATCCGATCGTTCCGGTCATGCTGGGCGATGCGAAACTCGCGAAGGAATTCGCGAACGAAATGCTCGCGGAGGGCGTCTACGTCATCGGCTTCTCGTTTCCCGTCGTGCCGAAAGGACAGGCGCGCATCCGCACGCAGATGTCGGCGGCGCACGAAGCGGAGCACATCGACCAGGCGATTGCGGCGTTCGAGAAGGTCGGCAAGCGGCTGGGCGTCATTTAATCAAGGCAAAAGGAAGAAGTGAGAAGGTAGAAGAAGCTCGCAGGCCTCTTTCTTCTCACTTCTACCTTCTTCCTTCTACCCCTGTTAATTCGAGATGAATATGAAAGCACTCGTCAAGGCCAAGGCCGAACAAGGCATCTGGATGCAGGATGTCGCGGAACCGGAACACGGACCGAACGACCTGCTGATCCGCGTGAAGAAGACCGCGATCTGCGGAACCGACATCCACATCTACAACTGGGATGACTGGGCGAGCAGGACGATTCCCGTGCCGATGACGGTCGGGCATGAATTCGTCGGCGTGGTCGAAGCCGTCGGCAGCGAAGTGCAGGGCTATGCGGTCGGCGACCGCGTTTCCGGCGAAGGCCACATCACCTGCGGCCATTGCCGCAACTGCCGCGCCGGGCAACGGCACCTGTGCCCGAATACTGTCGGCGTCGGCGTGAATCGCCCGGGGTGTTTCGCGGAACTGCTCGCCATTCCCGCCGTCAACGCCTTCAAACTGCCGGACGACATCCCCGATGAAATCGCCGCCTTCCTCGATCCGCTCGGCAACGCCACGCACACGGCGCTGTCCTTCGACCTGGTCGGCGAGGACGTGCTGATCACCGGCGCGGGACCGATCGGCATCATGGCGGTCGCGATCGCGCGCCATGTCGGCGCGCGTCACATCGTCATCACCGACGTGAACGAATACCGCCTTGGCCTCGCCACGCAGATGGGCGCGACGCGCGCGGTGAACGTGCAGCAGGAAAAGCTTGAAGACGTCATCCGCGAACTCGGCATGACGGAAGGTTTCGATATCGGCCTTGAAATGTCCGGCGTGCCGTCGGCCTTCCGGTCGATGCTGGATACCGTGCGCAACGGCGCGAAGATCGCGATGCTCGGCATCCCGCCCTCCGACATGGCTATCGACTGGAACAAGGTGATCTTCAAGGGCCTGTTCATCAAGGGCATCTACGGCCGCGAAATGTTCGAGACCTGGTACAAGATGATCGCGATGCTGCAGAGCGGACTGAACGTCGCGCCCGTGCTCACGCACGAGATGAAGGCCGACGCGTTCCAGAAGGGATTTGACGTAATGCGCTCGGGGCAATCGGGCAAGGTCGTGCTTGACTGGAGTTGAATGAAAAAAGGCAATAGACAGGATTTACAGGATTTTTAAGGATGAACAGGATTGCGTAAGGTGTTCCGAACACCGAATCCGGACTTTCATCATGAAAAGACTGATCCCCGCATTCATTGCCACCGCCGCTTTCGCCGCCATCGCCGGCTGCGTGACCAATCCGGTTACCGGCGAACGCAACCTCGGGCTGGTTTCCGAGGCACAGGAAATCCGGATCGGCGAGCAGAACTATCTCGCCACCCAGCAGATGCAGGGCGGCAGCTACGAGCTGGATCCCGAGCTGACGCGGTACGTGAACAGTGTCGGGCAGAAGCTCGCCGCCGTTGCCGACCGCGAGCTGCCGTACGAATTCGTCGTGCTCAACAACAGCGTACCGAATGCCTGGGCGCTGCCGGGCGGCAAGATCGCGGTCAATCGCGGCCTGCTTGTCGAACTCGAAAACGAAGCCGAACTCGCCGCCGTGCTCGGCCATGAAATCGTGCACGCCGCCGCGCGCCACTCCGCCCAGCAGATGGAGCGCGGCATGCTGCTGCAACTCGGCGTGCTCGCCGCGGGTGTCGCCGCCAGCGACAGCGAGTACGCGGACCTTGCCGTCGGCGCGGGGATGCTGGGCGCGCAGATCATCAGCTCGAAGTACAGCCGCGAGGCGGAACTCGAAGCCGATCAGTACGGCATGCAGTACATGGTGGAAGCCGGTTACGATCCGGACGCCGCCGTTTCCCTGCAGGAAACCTTCGTGCGGCTTTCCGAGGGACAGAACCCGGGCTGGCTGGCCGGCCTGTTTGCATCGCACCCGCCATCCAGGGAACGGGTGGAACGCAATCGCGCCTACGCCGCGGAACTTCCCGACGCCGGCACCCTGGATCGCGAACAGTTCCAGGAAATGACAGCGCATATCGAGGAATTGCAGCCGGCCTACGAGGCCTACAACGAAGGCCGCAAGGCGCTGGCGGAAGGCAATGGCGAACTCGCGGAACAGAAGGCGCGCGAAGCGCTCGCAATCGAACCGGACGAAGCGAAATTCCACGGCCTGCTCGGCCAGGCCGCCATCGCGCAGCAACGCAACGACGCGGCGCTGGAACATTTCAACAAGGCGATCGAGCTCAACCCGCGTTACTTCGAGTTTTATGTCTATCGCGGGCTGTTGCGTGAAGACGCCGGCAAGCTCGGCGCCGCGCAACAGGACTACCGGCAGGCCAACCAGTTGCTGCCGACAGCCGTCGCGCACGAAGGGCTGGGCGACATCGCCGCCAGCCAGGGCCGCCTGAACGAAGCCGCGCAGCATTACCAGGTTGCGGCGCAATCGGATTCACCCGTCGGACAACGCGCCGCGCAGAAACTCGCGCGGCTGCAGCAGGCGGTGCGGTAGTCGGACTTTGCCCGCCCTACGCGATCGTCTTTCGCATCACCCGCCACGCGCCGAACTGGTACAGCACCAGTCCCGTCATGATGCACCCAACGCCCAGCCACACCTCGCCCGGCAGGCGCTCGGCGTTCAGCCACTGCCCGAGCAGCAACGCGGTGACGGGCGTTATCAATGTCACCAGCGACAGTGACACCGCGCTGATTCTTTTCAGCAGCGAGAAATA
Organism: Gammaproteobacteria bacterium; assembly: GCA_036381715.1. Classification (GTDB taxonomy): domain Bacteria; phylum Pseudomonadota; class Gammaproteobacteria; order Natronospirales; family JAJUFS01; genus JAJUFS01. The sequence continues at coordinate 8,338 of DASVCH010000063.1, forward strand.
CAGCATGAACCCGGCGACCGAACCGACGACGCCGAGATAGACGATCGCAAGCCACGCGCGCAACGGAATGTCCGCGGGAACGGGCGCGCCGATCGACCACCAGCTTGGCAGGTACAACAGCGCGGCAACCGTCACGCCGCCCGCCGTCATGGTGAGCGCGGATTGCTCCACGCCGTAGCGCTTCAGCACGACCATGGTGCCGTTCTGTATCGTCACGCCAAGCAGGGCCGCGATCGTTCCCGGTATCGCCGCGGACGACAGCGCCTCGCCGCTGCCGAAAATGACCCACAGTCCGCCGATGCCGATGACAACCCCAACGACGCCGAGCCGCGTGATGCGATCGCCCGGCAGCAGCCACTGCGACCACAACGCGGCGGCGAGCGGCGACAGCCCGAACAAAACGGCGATCAGCCCCGAAGGAATGAATTGCGCCGACCAGTAGACCAGCATCATGCTTGCGTAGATGCCGAGGCCCGCGACCAGCGAGGCGATCAGGCCGCCGCGCGTGAACAGTTCGCCATGGCGCCGCCAGGCGACAATCAGCGCGAACAGCGCCGACGCCACGAACATTCTGGCCATCAGTGAAAAAAGAAAACCCGCGCCCTGCGCGCTCCATTGAATGGCGAGCGGCGTCGTGCTCCAGATGAGCACGACAGCGGACCACGTCAGCATGGCGCTGCGAACAGGCATGATTGATGCCGCGCTCAGAACGGCAGGTTGCAGAGACAGAGCGCGTAAACGCCGCGCGGATCGTTGAAATGGCGCATGCGTTCCAGCTCGGCCGCAAGCTGCCGTACCAGCGGCAGGCGCATGACGCTCGTCTCGATGCCGTTGCCGCTCGCCAGGCGCGGCGCGGCTGTCTGGAACATGTCGATCAGCATCCGGTCGAACACGCTCAGCGAAGGCTCGCGGTAGACGACGGCGTATTCCTCGAGCGACGCAAGTTCCGCCGCGGCTTCGACGGCCTGTTGCAGCCCGCCGAGCGAATCCACCAGGCCGTGCTCCAGCGCGTCGCTGCCCGACCAGACGCGACCGCGGCCGACTTCGTCGACCGTGGCCACTTCAAGACCGCGATTTGCAGCGACTTCGTTGATGAACACATCGTAAAGATGATCCACCGACGCCTGCATGGCCTGCTTGATCTCCGGGCCCATGCTGCGGTCCAGCCGGAAGGCGCCGGAAATGGGCGTGGTGCCGACCCCGTCGGTGGTGATGCCGTACTTGTTCAGGGTGCCTTCGAAGGTCGGGAACATCGCGACCACGCCGATGGAACCGGTGATGGTTGTCGGCTGCGCCCAGATCTCGTCGGCTGTCATTGAAATCCAGTAACCGCCGGACGCGGCGACCGCGCCCATCGAAACGACCAGCGGCTTGCCGGCGCCCTGCAACAGCTCCAGTTCGCGCTGGATGATTTCCGACGCGAACGCGCTGCCGCCGCTGGAGTTCACGCGCAACACGACGGCGTGCACGTTTTCGTTGTCACGCAACTCGCGAATCTCGCGGACCATCCGCTCGGCGGCAATCACGCCGGGCGGCTGGTCGCCCGCGACGATCGGTCCTTCCGCGACCAGCACCGCCACCTGCGGCTGTGACGCCGCGCGCAACTGCTTCTGCATGCGCACCTGCTCGACGTACGGGCGATAATCGATATGGCTGAAACCGAGCCCGCCATTGCCCTCGCCCACCATCGCGGCGATGTGCAGGTTCATTTCGTCGCGCGGCATGAGCGCGTCCACCAGGCCGAAATCGACGGCCGCCTGCGCGAAATCGCCGTCGGCGTCGCCGCCCAGCGACTGCACGTAGGTCTGCAGCGCGCCCTGCTCCAGTTCGCGCGCGGCCTCGACGCCGGCGCGATAGAAACTCCAGAGGTCTTCAAGAAACGCCTTGTTCGCGGCGCGCGCCTCGTCGGACATGCCGGTGCGCGTGAACGGCTCGCCGTAGGACTTGTATTCGCCGGCGTGGAACACGTTCCATTCGGCGTCGAGGTAGTCCAGCGCCTCCTTGTAATAGTTGCGATAGATGCCGTAGCCGCTGACGAACACCACGCCCATCGGATGCATCAGTATTTCGTCGGCGTGCGCGGCGACGTAGTACGGGCCCTGCATGTAGCTGTCACCCACGGCGACGACTTTCTTGCCGCTCGCGCGGAAGCGCTCGACGGCGGCCGCGAGATCCTGGTACATCGCCGGCCCGCCGCCGAACAGGCTGTCGAGATCCAGCACCAGCGCGGCGATACGGCCGTCGTTCGCCGCCGCGTCGATCGATGCGGTCAGATCGCGCAGGCGCACTTCCGGAACGCCGTCGCCCAGCGCCTCGTTGATGGCGCGCTCCACGGCCTCGCCGCTGTACTCCTCGACCAGCACGCCTTCGGGCGCAACGCGCAGCGCGCTGCCCTCGGCGATCTGCATCGGTTCCTGTTTCGCGAACAGCCCGGCCGCGGCGGCGAAGATCAGCAGCACGAACACCATGAACATGACGAAAAGGATGTTGAGCACCACGCTGCGCGCGGTATCGAGCACCGACAGCATCTGGCGGAACGGGGATTCGGTCTGGCGTGTCATTCAGGAACTTCCCTTGTTATCGAGCAATAAGGTGCGGGCGGGATTCGGCCCGGTTTCATCTGTCATACGAAATGCGATAGATCACGTCCGCGCTGTCGTCCGAAACCAGCAGCGCGCCGTCCGGCATGACGAGCACGTCGACCGGCCGGCCCCAGTTGGACTGCCCCTGCAGCCAGCCGGTGGCGAACGGTTCCACCTTCACGCCGGATTCGGTCTTCTGCGCGAACACCACCCGGTAACCGCTTTTCTCCGAGCGATTCCAGGAACCGTGCTGGGCGATGAACATGCCGCCGCGGTATTTTTCCGGAAACATTTCGCCGTCGTAGAAACGCATGCCGAGCGCCGCGACGTGCGGACCCAGCAGCGCGGCCGGTGCGACGTAGTCGTTGCAGTCATGCCCCTCGCCGTATTCGGGGTCGGAAATCGTGCCCGCGTGACAGTACGGATAACCGAAATGCTGTCCCGGTCCGGTCACGTGATTCAGTTCGTCATCCGGCCTGTTGTCGCCCAGCCAGTCGCGGCCGTTGTCGGTAAACCAGAGATCGCCGGTTTCAGGATCCCAGTCGAAGCCGACGGTATTGCGAATGCCGCGCGCGACAATTTCCTTGCCGGTCCCGTCGGGATTGATGCGCGTGATGACGGCATAGCCTTCCTCGTCGCAGATGTTGCACGGCGCGCCGATCGGCACGTACAGCTTGCCGTCGGGCCCGAAGGCGATGAACTTCCAGCCGTGATGGCCATCGTCCGGGTAGTCGTCGGTGACGACGACGGGCTTGGGCGGATTTTCAAGATGCTCGTCGATGTCATCGAAGCGCAGGATGCGGCTGATTTCGGCGACGTAGAGGTCGCCGTCATGCCACGCGACGCCGTTCGGCGATTCAAGACCGGAGGCGATTTCGTGGCGTTCGTCGGCCTTGCCGTCGCCGTCGCGATCCACGACCGCCCACACCTTGTCGCTGCCGCGGTTGCCGACGTAAACCACGCCGGCATCCGACAGCGTCATCGAACGCGCGTTGGGCACCTCGGCAAAGACGCTGATCTCGAAGCCGGGCGGCAGGCGGATCTCGCCGCTGCGGGCTTCCGCGGCGTTGCCGCTGCACGCGAACGGAACCAGAAAAAACGGGATAAGAAGGAATTTCCGCATGAGCTTGTCCCGTAGCCGATCAAGGAATTGAACATACCGGAAATGCACAGGCCGGCCAAATACGGTTTTGTCCGCGCGACTCGACAATAGTTCGAAAAAAAAAGCGCCCGGGGACGGGCGCCAAGGGGGGATGCGAACCGGTTGGGGAAGCCGGCCCGCGGGTGGGCCGATCGAAGGCGGGGGAACCCTCGATCAGGCCGCTTCCGCCTGGGAGGCGGATCCGGCGTCACCGGTCTCGATCGCGACGGCGGCGGCGTGCATCACCGCGGCGATGCGAATCGCGCTCTGCACCGCTTCGGCATCCAGGCCGCCCTTGCGGACCACCTTCTCATGCGAGGCGACGCAGCTGCCGCAGCCGTTGATCGCGGACACGGCCAGGCTCAACAGTTCGAAATCCACCTTGCCGATGCCGGGATTGCCGATGACGTTCATGCGCAGCTTCGCGGGCAGCTTCGCGTACTCGTCGTTTTCCACGAGGTGCAGGAAACGGTAGTAGATGTTGTTCATGCCCATGATGGCGTTCGCGGCGCGTGCGGCCGTGATCTCGGCATCCTCGAGCACCTCGAACGCCGCCTCTTCCACCGCGCTCGTGAGTTTCGCGTTGCGTGCGGCGTAAGCCGTCGCCAGTGCGAGCATGGCGATCTGCTTTTCATTCAGGCCCGGCGCGCCCGTGTCCTTCAGCACGCTGGAAACGTTCAACCGGATGTCCTTGGCGAAATCCGGCACGAGGTTCTTGATCTCGTCGATATTCATTGTCTTCTCCTGCGCGGTTTGCGCCGTTCGGAAACAGGTTGCAAGTCGAGGCTGTGCAGGAGCGCGCTCCTGCACGCGATCATGATCGGCCGCTGGAGCGGCCTCCTACACGCCTCCGTTCAGCGGTTACGCTGCGTTCAGGGTTTCTTCACCTTTATTCCAGTTGCACGGGCAAAGCTCGTCCGTCTGCAGTGCGTCGAGCACGCGCAGCACTTCGTCCGGGTTACGGCCGACGTTCATGTCCGTGACCATGGAGAAACGGATGATGCCGTCCGGATCGACGATGAAAGTGGCACGCTTCGCCACGCCCTCTTCCTCGTCGAGGATGCCGAGCGCCGAGGACAGCTTGCGGTTCAGGTCCGAGATCAGCGGGAACGGCAGATCGCGGAGTTCTTCCTTCTGCGCCCGCCAGGCCACGTGCACGTACTCGTTGTCCACGCTGCCGCCGAGCACCTGCGCGTCGCGGTCCTGGAACTCGTCGTTCAGCTTGCCGAACGCCGCGATCTCGGTCGGGCACACGAAGGTGAAATCCTTCGGGTAGAAGAACACGACCTTCCACTTGCCGGGGTAGGATTCGTGCGTCACGTCGATGAACGCATCGTCGCCCGGCTGGTTGGAAACGGCCGCTTTCAGTTTGAATTCGGGAAACTTGTCGCCTGTGGTCAACATGCTTTTACCTCCGTCATGAATGGGCGTGTTGGTTGACGGCGGCTATTGAAACGCAGGGAGAACGATAGTTCCAATTGATTGTTTAAAATTTAACAATAGATAATAGCTATTATCTATTGTTGACGCGCCCTTGAAAGACGCTCATGAATGGCGGGAAGCCATTCGGCGTGCAGCGGTTTCATCAGGCAGCTGCGCAGCACGCTCGCCTGCCCGCCGCGCCAATCGAGATCCGGCCACCAGGCTTCGAGCAGGCGCCGCGGGAAACGCGCAACGGCGAGGTGGAGATCATGATCCGCCGCGCGTCGAAAAATGGCGTTGCTCGCGTCCGAAAGGGTTTCGCTGTCCTGCTTCGAATCCGCGAACAGGAGAATGTCGAGTTCCGGCGGCATCGCGACGCGCCAGCCGTCCTGCTGCAAAAGGTCGCGCCATTGCACGGCCGCGTTTCGTCCGGCCTCCAGGCCACGCGCGAATTCCCCGCCGCTTTCCAGCGGCAGCAGTTTCTGCGTCGCCCAGAGCGCGACGGCTGCGGCGCCTGCGCGCGAACATTCAAGGCTGATTTCGCCGAGATGCAGTTCGTCGGAACTGAAATACGTGTACGGCGAATCGTGTTTGTAATGCCGGCCGACCGACGGATCGGAAAACAGCACGCAACCGCAGCCGTAGGGTTGCAGGCCGTGCTTGTGCGGATCGACGACAATGGAATCCGCCTGCGGAATCGCGTCGAACGCCGCGCGCGCGTTGTCGCCGAGATTCGATGCCAGCGTGAAGTAGCCGCCGTAGGCGGCATCGACATGCACGCGTGCGCCGTATTGCTTCGCAAGCGGAAGGATTTCATGCAGCGGATCGACGGCGCCCGCGGCGGTCGTGCCAAGCGTGGCGACAATGGCACTGGTGCCACCCTTTTTCAGGCGGGTTTCGAGAGCGCTCATGTCCATGCGCGCGTGCCTGTCGACAGCGACGCTTTCGAACGGCAGCCTCAGCACCGCGCTGATGCGCGAGTGCGTGTAATGCGCCTGTTCGGAGGCGAGAATCACACCGTCGCGTTCCTGCCCTGAAATCCACAGCGCTTCCAGGTTCGCGATCGTGCCGCTGCTTGTCAGATGTCCAAGATGCTGGTCGAACCCGAACATGCGCGCGATGTCCGCGACGGCTTCCTTTTCCATCGCCGAACTCGCGCGGCCGCCGTCCAGCGCGTGATTGTTCGGATTGACGAACATCGCGAGCCAGTACGCAAGCCGTGCGACCGGATGCGGCGGTTTGAGCATCTGGCCCGCGTAC
>DASVCH010000064.1:0-2537 GCA_036381715.1 Gammaproteobacteria bacterium
GGACTGGAAAACGACAGTGTTCATGGCGAACCGCATGAGCGCATCATGCGGCGAGCAGGAAGATCCCCCTGAGTGTAACGGTCGGCTCGCTTCGCCACTACGCGGTCGCGGCCTGCGCACGCTTCAGCAATCCCTTTGCCAGGAACAGCTCGACGCGTTCGAACGGGATGCGGTCGCCGGCGTCACTGCCGTAATACGCCTCGATGATGTTGCCGCTTTCGTCTATCAGGAAATCGGCGGGCATCAGGTTGGTGGTGTTGAGGCCGGCGAGGCCGACGATGCGCAGGCCCTTGAGCAGCGTCGGCACGCGCGTGACGACGCCTTTCCATTTGCGCCAGAACGAGCGCTCGATGCCGTAGGCCTCGTGCGCCGACGAGGTCGGGTCGGCGATCACGCGGAACGGTCGCGGCTTGCGCGCGACGAAGCGGCGCACCTCTTCCGGCGTGGAGGTGAACACCGCGACGATGTCCAGGCCGAGCGCGGACAGGCTGGCATGGTTGTGGGTGAGTTCGTAGATGCGGAAGTTGCAGAACGGGCAGGCGGCGTCGCGGAAGAAGCACAGCAACGTGCGCCGTTCGCCCGCGCCGAGCGTGACCGGCCTGCCTTCGATGTCGGTCATCTGCAGGATCGGAGCCTTCTCCGGTGCGTGCAGCCTCATGGCGATTCTCCCCGTGCATTGGATTGCGGAAGGGACAGCCGCGCCAGCACCGCCTCGACGATGCGGTCGCAGCGCGGACCCAGGAATGGAAAGGCGTCGTTCAGTGCGGTGGCGAGATTGTCGTGCAGCGCGCTGCGCAGCAGCCGGCGCGCGCGATGCAGCCGGGTCTTGACGGTCTCGGGGCGGATGGCCAGCGCCGAAGCGGTTTCCTCGATGCTGCATTCCTCGACGTCGCGCATCACGAACACCACGCGGAAGGGCTCGGGCAGCGCGCCGATCGCGCGCTCGATCAGCATCCGCATCTGTGCGCGGCTGGCATCCGCCGCGGGGTCTTCGCTGCCATAGCGGGCGGGGAACATGAGGATGCATCCGTCGCCGGATTGCTGTACGGTCTCGAGCTGTTCGATGCCGATCGTGTGCTTGCGCCTGCGCAGCCGGCCGTAGCATTCGTTCAGGACGATGCGGGTCATCCAGGTCAGCAGGCTGGCTTCGCCGCGATACGTGTCAAGTTTTGCAAACGCGAGCGTCCAGGCTTCCTGCACCGCGTCTTCGGCTTCCGCGTCGTTGTTGAGCACGCCGCGGGCGACCCGGAACAGGCGCTGGTTGCCGCGCCGCATGATCTGACGGAACGCGCCGCGATCGCCGCGTCGCGCGTGCGCGACCAGCTCGGCGTCGCCGAGCGCGACGTAATCAATGGCAAGCGCCTGGGACATGAGCACGCCCTCGAAAGCCTCCAGGATCCCGTCGAATATCGCCTCCACCAGCACCGTCATGCTTCCACAACCCCCGAAACCATTGCTGTGCAATGGTTCCTGCCCCCTCGACTCGAGGGGGCTGGAAAGCACTGTTCGCGCTTCGAGAGAAATCCTTGTTGCCTGTCCGATGCAGAGACCGGGCCAGAGGTTCCCGGCTTACGGCGGTCGCTCAGTGGGTGGCGGGCACCAGCGTGATCCGGTACTTCGCGGGGCCGGGCAGCAGCGGCGTGGGCGCGCCATGCACCCAGTCCTCCTGGCCGGCGCCGAAGTACGGGGTCAAGGGGTTGCTGGCCTGGCCGGCAGGCATTTCGAGGATCCCGTGGGCCTCGTCGCCGGGCGAAACGTCCAGCCGCATCGAGGCGCCGAAGTCGGGGTGCAGCACGCGCGGCATGTCGCGATCGCCCGGCAGCGGGTCGGCAGGCATGTCCACGAATTTCGCCAGCCAGGAAGGCAACGCGACGGCCAGCGGGTGGCGGATGCGGGCGGTGTTGAACACGCCCCAGGTTTTCTTCGCGAGCGGGCCCGGATCCTTCGCGAGGTCGTCCGCGACTTCGCTCGCCCCGTGCAGGAGCAGGGCGTTCCAGTCCCTGTATCGCGGATCGAGCAGCCACGCCGGTTGCCGCGTCACCATCGTCCAGACCGCATATTCGCCCAGCTCCGCGGACGGCCATTTGAAATCATCGGACTTCTCCTTCGCCAGCGCGGCGAACGGCGCCAGCGCGTCCTTGCGCACCTGGTCGTGGAACTTGCGGACGATCCGGTAACCGACGCTGTCGGCGGCCGCGCGCCCCTTCCAGTTTTCGACATAGGGTTTCAGCGCCCTCAGCCGGGGACAGGATGTCCGGATCCCGGCCGCCACAGCCGTGTGCGTTGAGCCGGGACCCGGCGGATCGCACTGCGAAATCACATCCAACAGCAGCTTCTGCCAGCGCGCGAGGAACAGCGCACGATTGTCCAGCTGCACGTCCAGCAGATCGCCGGCGGCGAAGCGCTGGCGCGCGAGCAGGTCGCCGCGGATCTGCTGCGCACGCGCGCCCTGGTCGTAGCCGCCGTTGCCGAGCAACTTCAATGCATCGTCGTCCACGAGGCGCTGGTTGGCCGTCCAGATGCGATGGTTGTCGGGA
>DASVCH010000065.1:0-7040 GCA_036381715.1 Gammaproteobacteria bacterium
CGGGAATCGGGAATCGGGAATCGGGAATCGGGAATCGGGAATCGGGAATCGGGAATCGGGAATTCGGGAATCGGGAATCGGGAATCGGGAATCGGGAATCGGGAATCGCGAATCGGGAATCGGGAATCGCGAATCGGGAATCGGGAATCGGGAATCGCGAATCGGTAATCGCGAATCGGGAATCGGGAATCGGGAATCGCGAGTCGCGAGTCGCGAGTCGGCGAAGCGGCAACAAGACTTCGTCATGCCATGGCCAGCCCCGGCCTGACGGGACTGGAACCCGGATTCCGCTTTGGCAAGTTTGCGAAGAGCAGATTACAAAGTCCGTCCATGGACTTTGCCCTCCGGGCCAACCTTCGGTTGTTCAAATTCGTTCCAGACGAATTTGTCCGGATCGCCGCTTCGCGGCGTCCGGAATGACGATGCCGGGGCGGGATCGGCTAAACTTCACGCTGCGATGCGCGATTCGCGCACCGTTCACGATGCGTCAAACAGGGAATCCGATGCGCGTTCTGGTGAGCAACGACGATGGCGTGGAGGCGCTGGGCCTGCGCGTGCTCGCCTCGCATCTCGCCGAACTGGGCGAGGTGACCGTGGTGGCGCCCGATCGCGATCGTTCCGGGGCCAGCAATTCGCTGACCCTGGACCTCCCGGTGCGCGTGCAGCAACTGGAAGACGGTCGCTACCGCGTGTTCGGCACGCCCACCGATTGCGTGCACCTGGCGCTTGCCGGCCTGCTGGAGCACGAGCCCGACATCGTGGTGTCGGGGATCAACAGTTCGGCCAACCTCGGCGACGACGTGATCTATTCCGGCACGGTATCCGCCGCGATGGAAGGGCGCTTCCTCGGGTTGCCGGCGATCGCGGTTTCGATGGTGGCCGAAGAACATCGGGCCGAACATTTCGAAACCGCCGCGCGTGCGGTGCTGGCGCTCACGAAGCGATTGCTCGTGGATCCGCTTCCCGCCGACACCATCCTCAACGTCAACGTGCCCGATCGCGAGTGGCGCGACATCCGCGGTTTCGAAGTCACGCGGCTGGGCCGTCGCCACCGCTCCGAGCCGTGCATCGCGCAGCGCGATCCGCGCGGCCGGCTGGTGTTCTGGATAGGCCCGGCCGGCGCGGCCGAGGACGACGGCCCCGGCACGGATTTCCACGCGGTGCGCAACGGCTACGTTTCGGTGACGCCGATCCACGTGGACCTCACGCGCTTCCAGGCGCTGGACAAGGTTTCGAAATGGGTCGGCGCGCTCTCGCGCGAACTGGACGCAAACGGCGGGGAGCAGGCCGCATGAGCCACGCGCTGTTCGGCGCCGCGCCGCACCCGGGCGGCAGCGGCATGACCTCGCAACGCGCGCGCGACCGATTGATCGCGCACCTTCGCGAGGAAGGCATCAAGGACCCGCGCGTGCTGGACGTGATCCGCACCACCCCGCGCCACCTGTTCATTGATGAAGCGCTCGGCAGTCGGGCCTACGAGAACACGGCGCTGCCGATCGGCCTCGGCCAGACCATCTCGCAGCCGTGGGTGGTGGCGCGCATGACCGAATTGCTGATCGAGCGCGGCATTCCGAAACGCGTGCTGGAGATCGGCACCGGCTCGGGCTATCAGGCCGCGGTGCTGTCCGCGCTGGTGGAGCAGGTGTACACCGTCGAACGGATCGAGGAACTGCTGCGCCAGGCGCGACGCCGGTTCCGCAGCCTGAAGATCGAGAACATCCGGTCGCGCCACGACGACGGCAACATCGGCTGGCCGGCGGAGGCGCCGTTCGACGCGATCGTGCTGACCGCCGCCGGCGAATCCGTGCCGCGCAAATTGCTCGACCAGCTTGCCGACGGCGGGGTGCTGGTCGCGCCGCTCGGTCCCCCCGGCAAGCAGAAGCTGACGCGCGTGCGCCGCGAAGGCGATGCGCTGGTCAGCGACGAGCTGGATGAAGTCAGCTTCGTGCCGCTCCTCGGCGGGCTGTCTTGAAGATTTTCAAGCCGCTCTACGAATGGGCGTTGCTGTGGGCCGCCAAGCCGCGCGCGGACGTGTGGCTGACCGTGCTGAGTTTCTTCGAGGCCTTCATCTTCCCGGTCGCGCCGGAAATCATGCTGGCGCCGATGTCGCTGGCGCGACCGAAACGATGGTGGTATTTCGCCTCGATCAGCCTCGCCGGTTCGCTCGCCGGTTCGATCATCGGTTACGAGCTCGGCCATTACGCGTTCCATTATCTGCAGTCGTTCCTCGCCGACATCGGCTGGTCGCAGCACCTGGATGCGATGGTGCGCAAGTTCGGCGCGGCGGCGAAGCAGCACCCCTGGGAAGCGTTCTGGATGCTGGTCGCGGCCGGCTTCCTGCCGATCCCGATGAAGGTCGCGAGCTGGGCCTGCGGCATCGTCGGCATGCCGCTGCTGCCGTTCCTCGCGGGCATCGCCATCGGTCGCGGCAAGCGCGTGTTCCTGGTCGCCGGCGTGATCCGGCTGGGCGGCGAGCGGGCCGAGCATGCACTGCACAGGCACATCGAAACCGCAGGCTGGGCGATCGTGGCGATCATCGCCGCGCTCGGGTTGTGGTTCTATCTGCGGTGAATCATCGTGGTCGCAGGCTTGCCCGCTCCTGCAAAGCGGCTGTCGCAGGAGCCTGCGTGCAAGCGATCAGGATTCCCGAACAGCGCCGCGAGTCGGTTATCCTTGCGCCCGTCATGCGTACTCTGATTTCGTGGTCCGGACTGCTGTTGATCGGCACCTCCATTGCGCTGCTGGGCGGTTGCGCGACTTCTCCCGCACCTGTGGTGGATCGTTCCATGGGCGGGCAGCCGCCGCGCCATGGGCCATCGGGTGGCGAGCACGTCAACGGCCGGATGACCTCCGATGGTTACGTGGTCGCGCCCGGCGACACGCTTTACAGCATCGCCTTCACGCATGGCATGGATTACCGCGCGCTCGCCGCGCGCAACCACATCCCGCCACCGTACGTGATCTATCCGGGGCAGGTGCTGCGCATCGAAGGGGCGGCGGGCGCGCCGGCCCGCGTCACGGTCGTGAAGGCGCCGCCGCGCGAAACCCGCCCGCATGACAACGCGCCGGTATTCGAAACGGTGCCGAATGCAGCCGAGCCGGCCGCCACGCCGGTGGTTTCGGGCAGCGTGGCGGTCGCCGCGCGCGCGGAGTCGCCGGGCGCGGCGAGATCCACGAATCTTCCTTCGACTCCGTCCCCTGTCGCGCATCCGCCGCCGGCTTCCGCGTCGAATGCTGCGGCGAACGGCGCCGCGTCGAGCCTGCCCGTGGTCGTTGCCGGCAAGGCGCGCAGCGTGGATGGCATCAGCTGGGAATGGCCCGCCGACGGCGCGGTGATCAGCGGGTTCCAGGACGGCAACGGCGGCAGCGGCGCGGGCCTGGACATCGCGGGCAATGCCGGCGACCCGGTTCGCGCGGCGGCCGACGGCGTGGTGGTGTACAGCGGCAACGGCCTGATCGGCTACGGCGAGCTGATCATCATCAAGCACTCCGACACCTATCTTTCCGCCTACGGCCACAACCGCAAGCGGCTGGTCAAGGAAGGCGAGCACGTGCGCGCGGGGCAACTGATCGCCGAAATGGGCTCCAGCGGCGCACCGCGCGAGGAACTCCACTTCGAGATCCGCAAGAACGGCAAGCCGGTGGATCCGACGGGTTACTTGCCGGAGCGGTGAACGAATTCTGTAGCTTGCACTCCGCGCACGACTCGAAACGTGCGCGGAGCGCACGCTACCAGGGCCTCGGCATCCGAGTCGCGCGCAGGCGCGCTCCTACGGAAGAGACCCCACGCTGTCGGGTCGCGCTTGGCGTGCAGCAGCGGCGGGTCGAGACCCGCCCTACATGAGGATGAACGCCGCGACGACGTTGCGGTGCTCGCCGGCAAGCACGTTCCAGGTGCGCGCAGCGGCGGCGTTGTCCATGACTTCCACGCCCACGCCACGTTTGAGGAATTCGGCGAGTACCGCTTGCGAAGGAAACTGCTGGCGCGCGCCGCTGCCGAGCAGCACCACGTCCGGTTCGAGCGCGAGGATCGGCTCGACCTGGTGCGGCATCAGCGCGGCGATGTCGGTCACGCCCCAGTCCTCGATCGCGCGGTCGCGCGCGAGGATGAAGCTGCGCGTGAGCGCGCGGTCCACCACCGTCACGGCCCCCGCGTCGGCGCGGCGCACGAACAGGAAATCTTCGGGGCGGTCGAGGGAAAGTTCCATATGGAGTCCGTTCGCGTTGAGCGTAGCTCGCGAAGCGAGCGGAGTCGAAACGCCGGCCCTTCGACTCCGCGGCCTTCGGCCGCTACGCTCAGGACGAACGGCGTGTGACAACTACCTCGGCAACGCAATCCGCGGCTGCTCTTCGTTCCGGCGATACAGGACGGCCACGTGCCCGATGCGTTGCACGTTTTCCGCGCCGGACGCATCCAAAAGCTGTGTCAATGACGACGAGCGCTCCTCGCGATCCTCGCCGGTCAGCTTGACCTTGATCAGCTCGTGGTCGTCCAGCGCATGTTCCAGTTCGGCCAGCACGGAAGGCGTCACGCCCTTGCCGCCGAGCAGCAGCACGGGTTTCAGCGGATGGGCGAGGCCGCGCAGGTAACGGCGCTGGGCAGGCGTCAAGGACATGTCTGTTCAGCCGCTGAACGGGGAGCGAAGACGGGAAAGGTTATCATGGCGGCGAGAGGACTTGACCGAATGGCCCGTTCCAAAAGCAGCGCCCGCTGGTTGAAGGAGCACTTCGACGATCCGTACGTGCGGCGTGCGCAGGCGGAAGGGCTGCGTTCGCGCGCGGCGTTCAAGCTCGACGAGCTGCTGGAACGCGACCGGCTGCTCAAGCCGGGCATGAGCGTGGTGGACCTGGGCGCCGCCCCCGGCGGCTGGTCACAGTTGCTCCGCGAGCGGCTGGGCGACAATGGCCGCATCATCGCGCTCGACATCCTGCCGATGCAGGGCATCGGCGGGGTCGAATTCATCCACGGCGACTTCCGTGAAGACGACGTGCTGGCGACCCTGCAGGCGCGGCTGAACGGTCAGAAGCTCGACCTTGTCCTGTCGGACATGGCGCCCAATATCAGTGGCATAGGCGACGCCGACCAGGCGCGCTCGATGTACCTGGCCGAACTGGCTCTGGATTTCGCGCGCAACTGGTTGAAACCCGGAGGTTCCTTTCTCGTGAAATTGTTCCAGGGCACAGGTTTCGACGAATACCTGCGCGGCTTGCGCGCGGGGTTCGACCGCGTGACACTGCGCAAACCCAAGGCCTCGCGCGCCCGCTCGCGCGAGGTGTATGCGCTGGCGACGGGCTGGCGCGGTGCCAAGGCCGAGATGGAATCGGCTGTTGGCGTGAAGTCCGTGCACGGACGCGCGGACTCCTGCGAGGGAATCGCATAACGATGAAGCCTCCCATGAACGACATCGCCAAGAACGCACTGCTGTGGCTGATCGTCGCGGTCGTCCTGATCGTGGTTTATCAATCCCTGAGCCCGCGCCTCACCGGCGGGGACCAGCAGATGTCGTACACCGAATTCGTGCAGCAGGTGAAGAACGACAACGTGGCCTCGATCTCGGCCAGCCCGAGCCTGCCCACGGTGATCACCGGCAAACTGAAGGACGGCAGCAGCCTGCATACGGTGATGCCGATTTTCAGCACCGACAAGAGCGACCTGCAGAACCTGCTCGAGCAGCATCGCGTGAAGGTCACCCAGGAGCCGGGCGACAACGGCTTCTCGCTGATGCGCGTGATCATCGAATACCTGCCGTTCCTGTTCATTTTCGGATTGCTGTTCTATTTCGTGCGCCAGATGCAGTCGGGCGGCAGCGGTCGCGGCGCGATGAGCTTCGGCCGTTCGCGCGCGAAATTGCAGGGCGAGGACCAGGTCAAGGTCACCTTCGTTGACGTCGCCGGTTGCGAGGAGGCGAAAGAGGAGGTCGGCGAGCTGGTCGAGTTCCTGCGCGATCCGTCCAAGTTCACCAAGCTGGGCGGCAAGATTCCGCGCGGCGTGCTGATGGTCGGTTCGCCCGGCACCGGCAAGACCCTGCTCGCGAAAGCGATCGCGGGCGAAGCCAAGGTGCCGTTTTTCTCGATCTCCGGTTCCGATTTCGTCGAAATGTTCGTCGGCGTCGGCGCCGCGCGCGTTCGCGACATGTTCGAGCAGGCCAAGAAGCACGCGCCGTGCATCATCTTCATTGACGAGATTGACGCCGTGGGTCGTCACCGCGGCGCGGGCCTGGGCGGCGGCCACGACGAGCGCGAGCAGACGCTGAACCAGTTGCTGGTCGAGATGGACGGCTTCGAGGGCAACGAAGGCATCATCGTGATCGCCGCGACCAACCGTCCGGACGTGCTCGATCCGGCGCTGCTGCGCCCGGGCCGCTTCGACCGGCAAGTGGTGGTGCCGCTGCCGGACCTGAAGGGCCGCGAGCAGATCCTCAAGGTCCACATGCGCAAGGTACCGATCGCCGCCGACGTGGACGCGCTGGTGATCGCGCGCGGCACGCCGGGTTTCTCGGGCGCCGACCTCGCCAACCTGGTCAACGAGGCCGCGTTGTTCGCGGCACGCAGCAACTCGCGCGACGTCAACATGGCCGATTTCGAGCGCGCCAAGGACAAGATCATGATGGGCGCCGAGCGGCGCTCGATGATCATGAGCGAGGACGAGAAGAAGCTCACCGCATACCACGAGGCGGGACACGCCATCGTGGGCCTGTCGGTGCCGGAGCACGATCCGGTGCACAAGGTCACGATCATTCCGCGTGGCCGCGCGCTGGGCGTGACGATGTTCCTGCCCGAGCAGGATCGTTACAGCCACAGCAAGATGTCGCTGCATTCGAGGCTGGCCAGCCTTTACGGCGGGCGCGTGGCCGAGGAGCTGATCTTCGGCGAGGACAAGGTCACCACCGGCGCCTCCAACGACATCCAGCGCGCCACCGCGCTCGCGCGCGACATGGTCACCAAGTACGGGCTGTCGTCCGCGCTCGGCCCGATGACCTATTCGGAAGAGGAAGACGAAGTGTTCCTCGGCCGCTCGGTCACCCAGCACAAGAACGTGT
>DASVCH010000066.1:0-43270 GCA_036381715.1 Gammaproteobacteria bacterium
CTACTCCTCCGTCGCTCTCGAATGCTGGCCAGCGTCGCCCGGCTATGCAGTAGAATTACGAAGCCGGCGGCGGCGGCCAGCAGCATCGGCACGACTGCCAGCAGGGCGGCACCGCCCGCCGCCGCCTTGTCCACGCCGAAAGATGAAAGCACCAGTGCCAGCGTTCCTTCGCGGATGCCGAATCCATTGACTGATACGGGAACCATGGATGCAAGCCAGGCAACCGGAGGCGCCAGGAGCAGCGCCGCCAGGCTTTCGGGCTCAGTCAGTCCAAGAATGAACACCGAATACATCAGGATCATCGACAGCTGGAACGCAAGGCTGAAACCGTACGTTGCGACCAGGACCCGCGGCCGGGTCAGGACGGTCCGAAAGAACCTGGAAAAGTTCGAAGCGAATGTTCTCAGGCGCTCCGGAAGCCCGCCGATGCGAGCAATCATTGGGCCGGCAAGAGTGAGCGCGAGTATGCCGGCCACAAGACAACTCACGGCGATTGCCAGGCCGAAGCGCAACGGGCCGCTGATGGAGGTGGGTGGAAGCAGCAGCAACCCCAGGCCCGACCAGGTCAGGGTGGCGGCAATGCCGGTTAGTCGTTCGAAGGCGATGCTGGCATAAAGCGTGGTTCTCGAGGCTGGGGCCGGTGTCTGTAACATCAGTGGCCGGATGAGGTCGCCGCCAACAGCTCCCGGAAGAAATGTGCTTGCGAAAATGCCTGTCAGATTGACCCTCAAGGTTTCAATCCACGGAACGAATATTTCGTGGCGCGCGAGAACGTAACGCCAGCGTAAGGCGGCAATAGCGAGACCGGCTGCATAAAAGAAGAATCCCGCGACGAGCGACAGCGGCTGAATTTTTCTCGCGGCGTCAACGGCGGCTTCCAGGTCGATCAGCCAGAACAGCGCGCCGAATGCCAGGATTGTCCCGGCGAGTTTCAGACTCCACGCGGTCCAGGGTTTCACTTTCAGAACTCTTTGCGCGCAATGAAGAACTGATTGGCGCGCGACTGCTCTTCCAGCATTCTGCCGACATATTCACCGATGATGCCCAGCGCCATCAGTATGTTTCCGCTGAAGAAGGAAACCATGATGGCAAGCGAAGGCCATCCGGCTGCGGAGGAATCGTTGAATATCGCCGAGAAGAGTACGTAGGCGGCATAGGCGAGAGCGCCGATGCTCAGCAGCAGACCCCACAACGTTACGAATCGCAGCGGCAGCGTCGAATGGTTTATCAGGAGATATGAAGCCAGCTTGACCAGCTTGCGAAGCGTATAGGTGCTCCTGCCATGCGCGCGCTCATCGTGTTTCACTTCGACATTGGCTATTCGGTCCTGCGCAACGGAGTTGAGCATGAGCGCGGGAAAATAGGGGTGTGCGCCCCGGTACGCTGAAATTGCCGCCGCGGCGGAACCGCTCAATGCGCGAAAGCTGCTGAGCGTGATGTGACTCGGCTTGCGCAGGATCCTTTCCGTAAGCTGCTGAATGAAACGGCTGCCAAGATTTCTGAACAAGCTGTGTTTCTTGTGCTGGCTGATCTTTCCTATGGCAATGTCGAAGCCTTCGTCGAGCTTCGCGAGAAGCCGGGGAATCTCTTCGGGCGGGTTCTGCAGGTCGTCGTCCATGGTGATGATTCGCTCGCCGGACGCATGCTGAAGTCCGCAGATCAAGGCTTGCTGCTGTCCGTGGTTGCGAATCAGTTGAATCAATTTGTACCGGAAATCCTGTCGCCGGAGTTCCAGCATCCTCGTCCACGTGCCGTCGCTGCTCCCGTCATCGACAAGGACGACCTCCCAGCGTTTGTCCATGTCATCCAGGACGTGCGTAAGGCGGCGTTGCAATTGGGGCAGGATTTCGGCGCTGCGAAAGACTGGAATGACAACGCTCAATCGGATCGATTCATTCTCCATACGTACGACTCCAGGGCCGGGATGCTCTTGACTGCGGGGTATGCATCAACTGAGGAACTCGGCGACGGACGAGATGACCTGATCGACAGCTTCCTTTTCCAGGCTGACATGCAGCGGCAGGCGTACGAGCCGCGCCGAAAGGTCGTCGGTTTTTTCCATCGTCGAGCCCGCGCGGCCGAACCGGCGGCCCGCCGGCGACGAATGCAGGGGAATATAGTGAAATACTGCTGAAATGCCGTTTGCCTTGAGGTGGTCCAGAAGGCCGGCCTGTTCCTCGGAGGTGCGGGCGAGAATGTAGAACATGTGCGCGTTGTGCGTGCAGTGCGCGGGTATGACAGGAGCGCGCAATCGCCCGGAGTCAAACAAGGGTTGAAGGCCGTCCCGATAGCGCTGCCAGAGCTCCATTCGCCGCAGGTTGATTTCAGCCATGTGTTCCAGTTGCACGGACAGGAAGGCCGCAACGAGTTCACTGGGGAGGAAGGAAGATCCAATGTCCACCCAGGTGTACTTGTCGACTTGCCCACGAAAGAACTTCGAGCGGTTCGTGCCTTTTTCCCAGAGAATCTCGGCGCGTTCGGCGAGTGAGCGGTCGTTGACGGCGAGCGCGCCCCCTTCCCCTGAAACGACATTCTTTGTTTCGTGAAAACTGAACGCGGCGGTCGTGCCAAATGTTCCAAGCGGCCTGCCCTTGTACGCCGAGCCGATACCCTGTGCCGCGTCCTCGATCACCGGCAGTCCGTGGCGTTTCGCGATGGCCATGATGGGGTCCATCTCGCAGGCGACGCCCGCATAATGCACGACGCAGATTGCGCGCGTTCTTTCGGTAATTGCCGCTTCGATCAGGTTTTCGTCGATGTTGAGGGTGTCTTCGCGAATATCGACAAAGACAGGCGTCGCGCCGCGCAGAACGAAGGCGTTCGCCGTGGAAACAAACGTGTAGGAAGGCAGGATGACTTCATCGCCCGGGCCGACTTCGGCAAGCAGGGCTGCCATCTCCAGTGCTGCTGTGCAGGAATGGGTCAGCAGGGCGCTGGCGCAGCCGGTTTCCCGTTTCAGCCAGTCCTGGCAGATCCTGGTGAACTTGCCGTTGCCGGCGAGGTGGCCGCTGTCGATGGCTTCCCGGATTCTTTCGATTTCGTCGCCGACCGTGAATGGCGTGTTGAAGAGTATTCGCGTCATTCAGTCTCTCTCGGGAACCCGGCTTGCCGAAAAATCAGGATCGCAGCGTCCGTGCGCCACGGGCCGGTATTCTACCCTCTAAAAGGCGGACACGCTCGGGGTATCGCGGGATGGCGAAGATAGGCACAATAGCAGCCAGTTTTTGCGGGGATTCCATGAAATGGCGCGAAGTGGCGGTCACCGCTGCGCCGATAATGAGCGCCGGAAGGCGTTGTGATGAAGGCCGGCCCCGACCCGATGGAAGGGGAGCCTGACAGGCAGTTGAGCGTGAGCATGAAGAAGTTGATTCTGGTTACCGGTGGCGCGGGGTTCATCGGTTCGAACTTTACGCGGATGGCCGTAGGCCGGGGATATCGGGTCGTCAACCTCGACAAGTTGACCTATGCAGGGACGCGGGAATCCCTGCGCGGTGTGGATTCCGGGCTGCACGTTTTCGTAAAGGGCGATATCAACGACCGTGAACTGGTGCTTCAGTTGCTGCGCAAGCACGCAATATGCGCCATCGTCAACTTTGCCGCCGAGAGCCACGTCGACCGCTCGATCGACAGTCCCGGCGAATTCATTCGAACCAACATCAATGGAACGTTCGAACTGCTTGAAGCCGCGCGTACGTTCTGGCAGGAGCTGGAACCGGAAAGCAGGAACGAATTCCGGTTCCTCCATGTGTCCACGGACGAGGTATTCGGTTCGATTGAAAGCGGGCTGTTCACCGAGAGCAGTCCCGCGGCTCCCAATTCGCCTTACGCGGCGTCCAAGGCCGCGGCCGACCATCTGGTTCGCGCCTACCACCATACCTACGGCTTGCCGACACTTGTTACGAACTGTTCGAACAACTATGGCCCTTATCAGTTTCCGGAGAAACTGATTCCGAACACCCTGCTTTCTGCGCTGCAGGGCAGGATGCTTCCCGTTTACGGTGACGGCAGCAACGTCCGCGACTGGCTCTATGTCGAAGATCACTGTGAGGCAATTATTCGTGTTCTGGAGCGCGGCCGTACCGGGAGTGCCTATAACGTGGGCGGCGAAAGCGAGCGAAAGAATATCGACCTTGTCAGGAGTATCTGCGCCCTTCTCGACAAGGAGCGCCCGCGAGCCGATGGGCGCAGCTACGTTGAACAGATTGCATTCGTTCCCGACCGGCCGGGGCATGACAGGCGTTATGCCATCGACATAACCAGGATACGGCGCGAGCTCGACTGGAAGCCGTCGATTTCGCTTGACGAAGGATTGGCCAGGACGCTTCGCTGGTACCTCGACAACGAAGATTGGTGGGTGCCGCTCGTCAGGGAACGTTACCAGGGTCAGCGGCTCGGGCTTGCTGTCGAAAGCAGGGACGGACGCCGGCAGTGACGGGCGGCCTGTAGAACGCAGGGGGGCAGTACGGGGTGGTCATGAATCGCAGAGGCATTGTGCTTGCAGGCGGAAGCGGAACTCGGTTGTATCCGTCGACTCATGCAGTCAGCAAGCAACTGGTACCGGTCTATGACAAGCCGATGATCTATTATCCGTTGTCGGTACTGATGCTGGCCGACATCAGGGAAATCTTGATCATTTCCACGCCCGACCACCTGCCCTTGTACGAGCACCTTTTCGGCAAGGGGAGCGAGTTCGGCCTCGAAATTCGATACGCGGTTCAACCTTCCCCCGGCGGGCTCGCTGAGGCGTTCCTTATCGGCGAGGATTTTGTATCCGGTCACGCATCGGCGCTGATCCTCGGCGACAACGTGTATCACGGTATGGGCCTGACGCCGAAACTGACGGCTGCAACGGCGCGTCCGCACGGTGCGACCGTGTTCAGTTATCCCGTGGCCGACCCGGAACGATACGGCATCGTCGAAATGGATTCTGAATGCAGGGTCATCTCGCTCGATGAGAAGCCGGAACACCCGAAATCCAACCTTGCCGTAACCGGCCTGTATTTTTATGACGAACGGGTGGTCGACTTCGCGAAGTCGGTAAGGCCTTCCGCACGCGGGGAACTCGAAATCACCGACGTCAACAGATGTTATCTTGACGCGGGCGAACTTTACGTTGAACAGCTTGGCAGAGGCTTTGCCTGGCTCGACACCGGCACCCACGATTCCCTTCTCGATGCGGCCAACTACATTGCCACGATGGAACGACGCCAGGGAGTGAAAGTCGCCTGCCTGGAAGAGATCGCCTGGAGAAAGGGCTGGATTTCCAGCGAACAGGTGGCGCAACGCGTCAGCAGCATGGGGAAGAGCACATATGCCGACTATCTCGAGCGACTGCTGCACGAGTTGTAGGCAGTTGATGTCTTTTCGAACTGAGCTCGGTGTTGGAAAATCAAGCACGGTTTGCCTCCGGTTCTCGAAGTGGCGCCAGTTCAATCAGATGACGCCCACATGAACATCCTCGCTGACAGCCGCGTGGTCATGCTCGTCTGGAACGGGTTTGTCAGCGACGCGCGCGTATTGCGCGAGGCGACGAGCCTCGCCGCAGAACAGGCGGATGTGAATATCATCGCGATCAGGACGCCCGCGCGGGACGTGGCGGACGAACGGATCGAACCGCGCGTGCGGGCGGTTCGCGTGAAGCGTTCCGCGGGCTGGCCGGGCCGCCTGGTAATGGCGCCGCGCTTCCTGGTGCGCCGTTTCCTGTCGGCAGCGTATCGCCGGCTCGGCATGACGCCGCCAACGCCATTTCGAGGCCGGCCACGATGGTGGCAGCTGGATCGCCGCCTGGTTTTCCTGATCGAGGAGCTGGCTGTCAATTCCAGGATGTTTCGCAAGGCGGTGTCACTGCAGCCGACGGTCGTTCACGCTCACGACGTCAACACGCTGTTCCCGGCCTGGCTCGCGGCGCGACGCTGCGGCGCGAAACTTGTCTATGACGCCCACGAGATCAGTGCGGATCGCGAGGGATATCACGGACGTGTCTGGCTCGTGAAACTGGTCGAGCGGTTCCTGGGCAAGGCGGCCGATGGCCGGATCACCACTACGCAGGCGCGGGCCGACTGGTTTAAAGAGGAGTACGGGTATCCGGACATGGCCGTGCTGCAGAACCGTCCGGTGCGGCGAATCGTGGAGCACAGCGACCGAATCCGCCGGACCTTCGGCATTGCCGCCGACCGTCCCGTCGTCCTCTACCAGGGCGGCCTGCAGTGGGGACGCGGCTTGCGCAACCTGCTTGAAGCGGTGCGGGGGTTGCCGGACGCGCATCTCGTTTTTGTCGGTGACGGCATACAGCGCGCATCGCTGGAAGAAGAGGCGGCCAGCGTGCCGGGGCGGGTGCATTTCGCCGGCATGGTGCCGCTCGACGAGTTGCCGGAGTGGACGGCGTCCGCGGACGTTGGCGTGCAGTGCCTGCGCAACACCTGCCTGAATCATTACACAACCGATTCCAACAAGCTTTTCGAGTACGTGATGGGCGGCCTGCCCGTCGTGGCGAGCGACTTTCCCGAAATTCGCCGCATTGTCGAGGCGTACGACCTCGGCTTCCTGGTGGATCCTGACGACGTTGACGCCATTCGGGGCGCCTTGCGCAAGCTGCTTGAGGACAAGGCGGTTCGCGAGAGGTGCTCGGCGAATGCACGCCGCGCGCGCGACGAGCTTGACTGGACGTCGCAGAGTTCGGAATTGCTGGGCCTGTATGGAAAGTTCCTTGATCCTGCCGCAAGCCCTTGAGCCTGGCGGCGGCGAAAACTGCGTCAAGCGGTGAAACCGGCAACGTCATGTCCGCACTCAGAACGACAGCACCGATCATTATTTGCGGCATGCCGCGGTCCGGCACGACGCTGCTGGGGCGATTGCTTGAAAAATGCGGGGTGAAGGTTTTCGCGGAGTGCAGCCTGCCCGCCGGTGATTCGCTGGTTGGCGAAGTCCGGCGCGCGATGGAGGAAAGATGGCGGTGGATCGATCCGGCGTCATTCGACGACCGCATCTGCAGCCTGGTTTACGAGATCTGGAACGCCGTATCGCCGGTGCGTCCGGCGGACGGCGAGTTTCATCGCTTCGCATCCAAGACACCGAACGGGGAGCTCCGGTTCAGGTGCCTGGACGACGCGTTGGAGAACAGGAAGCCGTTCTACATCTATTGCCATCGTTCGCCGCTTGCCGTTTACCGGTCGCTGCTTGGCGTCAGCTGGGGCGAATCGATGAAACCGCAGCGTGTGGTGAAGCGATTCAACGAATCCTTGCGTCGAATCATGGAACTCAAGGATCGCGCGATCGCCATGGATGTGAGCAGGGCCGCGAACGATTTCGCTTACCGGACCGCATGGACCGATCGGCTGGTGGAAAGGCTGGGTCTGTTCCGTGACGCGCGCACGGCCGCGTTCCTCGAGGAGTGGCCGTCGGTGAACCGCAACAATGAACGGTATGCCGGTACGCTGAGTGAGAGAATGGTCGCTTGGAAGTCAAGGCAGTTCGAGTGGTGGGCAAGGGCGCAGGGCCTCGACAGGGCGTACGCCAAGGTCGCGAACTGGAAAATGGAAACCTGAAATGCCGCCCGAAGAGAGTGGCCTGATGGACGCGCAAGCGTTCCGGGGGAATGGTGGAAATCAGTACCAGGCATAATCCGCTCCTGAGCTATCGCCCGGACATCGACGGCCTGCGCGCGGTTGCCGTGCTCGCGGTCATTGTCTTTCACGTTGACGAGCGGCTGTTGCCGGGCGGATTTCTCGGTGTCGATATCTTTTTCGTCATTTCGGGGTACCTGATAACGCTGCTGCTGTTGAAAGGCATCGAGCGGGACGGACGGCTGGATTTCGTGGATTTCTATCGCCGGCGCGTCCAGCGCATTCTTCCTGCGCTGCTTTTCATGCTTCTCGCTGTCGTGCCGGCCGGTTTCCTCCTCATGGCGCCGGCTGACTTCCGTGATCTCCTGGCGGCCGCATTGGCGTCCGTGTTGTCCCTGGCGAATATCTACTTCCATTCGGAGCTTGAGACCGGCTATTTCGCGGCCCCGACGAACGACGTGCCCCTGCTGCACGTCTGGTCGCTGGGCGTTGAAGAGCAGTTCTATCTTTTGTGGCCGTTCATCGTGATGTTGCTTGTGACGCGAACGCGATCGCCGCGGGTGCGCTACGGCTGCGTCGTCCTCGCGTTGTTGGCGTCGCTCGCTGCCGCGCACTGGCTGGCAATCAGGAACCCGTCGTTCGCGTACTACATGCTGCCGACGCGTGCCTGGGAGCTGCTCGCCGGCGGTCTCGCGGCATTTGCTGCCGCGCGCGGTTTCTCGTTCAGTGGAAGGTGGCGGCATCTTCCGGGCATTGCCGGCCTGGGCCTGCTTGCAGCAGGACTCGTGATCGTGAACGAGAGCCACGCCGTTCCCGGCCTGCCTGTCATTCCCGTTGTCCTGGGCGCGGTGCTGGTCGTGCTTTCGCCTGTCGACGCCTTGTCGGGGCGCGTGTTGTCGCTTCGGCCGCTGGTGGCGACCGGTCTTGTGTCGTACTCCGCGTACCTGTGGCATTGGCCGATACTTGCTTTCCTCCGCTACGCCCTGGTGGAAATCTCGTGGCCCGTCGGGCTTGCCGCCGTGACCGCGACGTTGCTGGCCGCCGCGTTCAGTTATCGATTCGTCGAGCGTCCGCTGCGGCGCCTTCGCCTGCCGCGGCGAAAGATCCTGGTCCGCTATCTGGCCGCGCCGGCCGCCTTCGCGTTCATTGTGTTCACGCCCGCGCTTTACGCAATCGATCACGAAGTGCCGGGCATCTATGCCTGGGATCGTTACCGTGCGCTCGATGACGCGACGAAGGCGGCGTTCGAATACGATTTCAACTGCCAGTACTCGAGTTTTGACGGAAAGGATTTTTCCGAAGCGCGTTGCGTGCACCCGCAGGGCGCCGATCCCGACGTGCTGCTCATCGGCGATTCGAATGCGGCGCATTACCTCGGCATGTTGCGCGTGTTTGCCGAGCATGGCGGGTTCTCGCTGCGCAATGCGACCCAGAGCTCCTGCCCGCCGCTTTTCGGGGTCGACATCGACTGGGTCAATCCGCTTTACGAAGCAGGCTGCAGAACATACCGCAAGGTGGCCGCCAGGGAGGCCGGAAAATATGAAACGGTGATTCTCGGCGGAAGCTGGACATATTTCGAGGCGGCTTCGGACGGGAAGTTTCGGGAATCGATGGCAGCTACAGTGCGCGACCTGGCAAGCCGCGTTCCGCGCGTGGTCATTCTTGCCAAGGCGCCGACCTTCCGCGACTACAACAGGGAATGCGACGTCCGCCGCCTGCGATTGACGTTCATCGATTGCGAGCAGCGCTTCAGGGCCGGCAACAGGGATTTCGGGATCAACGCCTTTCTTCGCGACCTGGCCGAAGCCATTCCCAATGTCCACTATTTCGACATCCGCCATGTCCTGTGCGGAAAAGACTGTTCGCCGTACATCGAGGGCAACCCGGTCTACTTTGATGACGGCCACATCAGCATGGAAGGTTCGCGCGTCATCGGTGAAGTGATGCTGCGCTCACGCGATCCCGCGATGCTCGCCTTGTTGAATGTCCTGGGGGACGACGCCCTGGCAGCAGGTACCGCCGGTTCCGGAAATCCCCGCGCACACGACGACCGCATGGCGGCGGACGAGGAGCGGTCCAGGTGACGGAAAGCTGGAAAGGCAGGCGGATCTGCATGGGCGTATGGAACAGCATGCGTCACGACGCGCGCGTCGCCCGGTCCGCGGGAACGCTTGTTTCGACCGAAGCCGGCGTGACCGTGGTGGCTGCAAGCTGGGATGCCGCCGAAGCGGGCCGTGCGGTTCATGATCCCGGCTTCCATGTCATTACCGTTTCAAGGCCGCCGCCGTCCGCGTTGGCGGCGGGCAGCCGGGGCGTGAGTCTCGGCGGGGCCCTGTGGCGATTGGTGCGCGCCGTTCCGTCGCAGTGGCGCTTCATGGGCGCACTCTGGCAATCGCGGGCCGATATCTATCACGCGCACGATCTGCAGGCGTTGCCATGGGTGTGGCTTGTCGCGAAGCTGCGGCGCCGGCCCGTCATCTACGACGCGCACGAGATCAGCACGGATCGCACGGCACTGCAGCGCATTGGCAATACGATCGCGCGCATCGAAGGTTTCCTGGCGCGGCGTTGCGAGGCGATGATCGCGACAACGGACATGCGCGCCGATCACTTCGTGCGGCAGTACGGCGTCCGCCGGCCGGTCGTGCTGCAGAACCGGCCGCACTTCGTTGACGTGCGGCGAACAAACCGCTTGCGCGAGGCGCTGGGAATTCCCGGGACTGCGCCGATCGTGCTTTACCAGGGCGGCATGCAGCGTGGCCGGGGGCTGCCGGCGCTGGTTGACCAGATTCCGCATCTGCCCGGCGCGCACTTCGTGTTCCTTGGCGACGGAATGCTGAAGCACGAGCTTGAAACGCGTGTCCGGGATCACGGGGTGACGGACCGGGCGCACTTTCTTCCGGCGGTGCCGTGGCAGGAACTCGCCGAGTGGACAGCGTCGGCCGATATCGGCGTGCAGTTGATCGAGAACACGGGGCTCAATCATTACACGACGGATTCGAACAAACTGTTCGAGTACGCAATGGCGGGGCTCGCTGTGGTCGCGAGCGATTTTCCCGAGATCCGTCGAATCGTCGTTGCGCATGAATTCGGGGAGCTGGTGGATCCGGCAAGGAATGAAGAAGTCCATGCCGCACTTCGGCGGCTGATCGACGACGACGCACTTCGCGCACGCTATGCGGGCAATGCCTGGAACGCGAGACGCGAGCTGGCCTGGGAGACCCAGGCGCCTGCGCTCATCGGCCTGTATCGCCGGTTGTTCACGTCAGAACGCAAGCCAGGGGTGGATGCCCATGTGGATTGACCGGTTGTCGAAAATTCGAATACTCGCGGCGCTCGGCCTTGTCGCCTGCTCGGATACGCAAACCCTCGGCGCCCGCTTTGAGGGCGTTGCGTCCGACGCCACGGCGGAACAGGTAATGGATCGTGTCCGCGCTGGGCAGGCGGAACGGGAGCCTGTCCGGTTTTATCCGCATTTCAATCCAGGCCGGTCGGTGAAGTTGGCGGAGGCACTGCGTGAACGCGGGTTCCAGGTCAGGGACCATGCCCCTTATCCGATCGCCCCGCCCGTGAACTGGGCGGCCGATCCTTACGCGGACGCAAACTGGCGTTATCAGTTGAATGCGATCTACCCCGCGATTGCATATGTAATGGCCTACCGGGAATCCGGCGACCGGGACTGGTTCGACAGGGCGGTGCAGCTTTACCTGGACTGGATCGACTTCAACCTGACACGCGATCTGCCGAACGAATACAAGTGGTATGACATGGCAACGGGCATTCGCGCCATCAATCTTGCCTACATTATCGACCACGGATTGAGAGAGGGACTTCTTTCCGCGGAAGCGTTCGCCGAGCTTGCAAAAGCTGCCGACCGCCACGTGCTCGAGCTCTGGAACCAGCGCCTCGCGCACAGCAATCACGGCCTGTTCCAGCTTGCAGGCATCGCGGCGGTCTGCCGCGCGTTGCCCGGCCTGCGGCGTTGCGAAGAAGCCAGGCAGTACGCGAATGCGGGGTACGCGAAACTGTTTGACCTGCAGTTCAATGACGAAGGCATGCACCTCGAACACTCCCCCAGCTATCACGTCTTCGCACTTACGGTCATCCAGAAACTGATGGAAGCGGATTATTTCGATCTTGAACCGCGGCATGTGCAAACGTTTCAGAAAGCCGTTGAAAATTACCAGTGGCTCATCAAGCCGGATTTCACGCACCCTGCGATTGGCGACACCGCTCGCCAGGTGTACGGAGATTTTCGCCATCTGCACCCGACCGTCGACTACATCTACAGCGACGGGCAGCGCGGCGAACATCCGCCAGGCGGCGTGCGTATTTTCAGGAAAACCGGCTACGCTTTCGTACGCCACTATCCGCCCGGGGACGAGGCGAAGGCGACGAGCTACATCATGATGAGCGTCGCCCATCATTCGAGGGTGCACAAGCATGCGGATCCTTTCACTTTCGAGTGGTTCGACGCCGGCCGGTCCATCCTGGTCGATGCCGGCAAATGGGGCTATGACCGCGCCGCGGAGCGCGATTACGTATTGAGCACCCGGGCGCACAATACCGTCGAGATCGACGGTGGCGACGACGAGATCGAGCAGGCGCCGGATTCGCTGCCGGTGCTGTCAGGTACGGTTTCGGACGACGGCGTGTATGTCCTGATGGCGAACGGCGAGCGAAGGCCGTCGGGCGTGCGTCACCGCCGCCTGCTGGTGCTGCGCCCCGGCGAGTGGCTGCTGGTTGCGGACCGTCTTGTTGATGATGAGGCGCACGACCTGGTGCAGTGGCTGCATCCTGCCGAAACGTTTCAGTGTGAAGCGTCTGCCGCCGACGACGCCTTTCACTGTGAGGATGCGGAGTTGAAGTTCACGGTACGCCCGCTCGCGCCGGCAGGCGGTCTTGTCCATGAACGTGGCGTACGCGAACCGCGGCTGCAAGGCTGGATTTCGCCCGAATACGCGAAGCTTGTTCCGGCCGATGCGCTCGGGTTTGTCCAGAACGGTGTCGAGACAGGCGAGTTCGTCACGCTTGTCGATCTGGCAGGGGGACATTCCGTCGCCTCGACTGTCGAGTTCACGGACAGTTCTTTCACCGCGTGCTGGTCGAAGGAGGGTGTCCGCCATGGCGTCGCCGTGGAATGGGCCGACGATGGCGAGTTGCGCGTCGAACGCTGCGCTGAGTGACTTGCCCGCTTGCGATAGAATCACGGGCCGGATTTTTTTGTCTTCCCGTTCCGAATGGAGTTCCTTGTGCCAGACGCTCGTCCGCCCAGAATCTGCATGCTTCTCCGTGCGGATTTCACGCACAACCTGCGCGTGCGCAAGCAGGCGCAGTCGCTGGCGGCTGCCGGCTGGGACGTCACTGTCATCGCGCTCGCGCTGGGCGGGCAGCAGGCCGGCCCGGAAATCGATCCCGACGGTTTTACGCTCTGGCGGGTGCAGGATTCGCTTTTCGCCTCCGGGCGCTCACGCGCGGCAACGGCTGCCGGCGGACCGGCGTCGCGAAACGCGCCGGGGAAACGGCGCAACGGCGCCGTGAATCTCGCGCGCCTGGTGCTGAACCGGCTTGTCGTCATGTTGCGCATGGTTCGCGTTGTTCGCCGCGTTCGCCCGGACGTGGTCGAGTCGCACAACGTCAACACGCTGCCGGCCGGCTATGTCGGCGCGCGCGTGACAGGAGCCGCGTTGGCGTACGACGCGCACGAGATCAATATCGAACGCGAAGGCTACTACGCGAAAATCCGGCCGCTGATCTACCGGGTCGAGAAGTTCGCCGTGCCCCGCGCCGCGCTCGTGATGAGTACGACGGATCTGCGCAGCGAGCATTACCAGCGAACGTACCGGCTGCGCAGCAAGCCGCTCGTCATACAGAACAAGCCGCGCTATTCGGCCGAGGAAAGAAACGACTACCTTCACGAGGCGTGCAACATCCCTGCGGATCAGCGGGTAGTGCTCTACCAGGGCGGCTTGCAGGAGGGCCGCGGCCTGCACAACCTCGTGCGCGTTGCCGCGAAAGTGCGCGGCGCAACGTTCGTCTTTCTCGGCAACGGCGCGCAGGAGAGTTCGCTGCGCGAACTCGCCCGTTCGTTGAGGGTGGAGAACGTTTGTTTTCATGCCGCCGTGCCGCTCGAGTCGCTGCCTTCGGTGACGGCGAGCGCGGATATCGGCGTGCAGGTGCTGCGGAACACCTGCCTGAATCACTACACGACGGATTCAAACAAGATTTTTGAATACGCGATGGGCGGGCTCGCCGTCGTCGCGAGCGACTTTCCGGAAATCCGGCGGATCATCGAAGCGCACGACTACGGCCTGCTGGTGGATCCGGACAGCGTGGAAGACATTGCCGCCGCCGTGCAGCGGCTGGTCGACGACGACGCGTTGCGCGGCCGGCTGCAGGCGAACGCGAGGAACAGCCGGCGCGCGCTGAGCTGGGAATCGCAGGAAGAGGCCTATCTTTCCGCCATGACACGGACGCTTGAAGGCGCCTGACGGAAACGCCGTGAAAGTTCTTTTCATCACGGAATATTTTCCACCGGAACCGAACGCGGCGGCCTCGCGCGTGTTCGAGCGCGCGCGGCTCTGGGCGGCGGATGGCCACGCGGTGACGGTGATCACGGGCGTACCGAACTTTCCGCAGGGAAGGGTTCACGCCGGCTACCGGAATCGCTGGCGGCAGGAAGAAATGCTGGACGGCATTCGTGTCGTAAGGCTGAAGACATACATCCATCCCAACCGCGGCCGGTTCCGCCGAATCCTTGACCAGTTCAGCCTGCTGCCTGGCGCCTTGCTCGCCGGCCTGCGCGCCGGCCGGCCGGACGTCGTCGTTGCCACGTCGCCGACCTTGTTTGCCGCCCTTGCGGCCTGCCTGGTCGCGATGTTGCGCAAGCTGCCCTTCGTCCTCGAAATCGGCGATCTCGGCTCGGCTTCCATCGGCGCCGTCGGCGCGGTTCGCAACCGACGCCTGCTTGGACTCGTCCGCAGGCTCGAAGCGTTTGCCTACCGGCGCGCGACACGCATCGTCGTGCAGACGAGGCGCATGCAGGAGGAGATCGTTGCGGCCGCCGGGACAACGGCCGGGAACGTCGCAATCATCAGCAACGGCGTCGATGTCGCGAGGTTTCAGACCGTCGCCGCGGGCTACGACGAGCGCCTGTCCACGGAAACCTTTGTCGCAGGCTACGTCGGAACCCTGGGGATGGCGCAGGGGCTTGAAGTGGTGCTTGAGGCCGCCGGGCAGTTGCGTGACAGCGATGTGGTCTTTCGCCTGATCGGCGATGGCGCCGCCCGGCCGCGGCTTGAAGCGCGCGTGGCCGAATGCGGTATTGCCAATGTCCGTTTCGAAGGCCCGTATCCGCGCGACAGCATTTCCGCCGCCTGGACCGCAATCCATCTTGCGCTTGTGAGCCTGAAGGATCACCCGACCTTCGAAACCGTGGTGCCTTCGAAAATATTCGAGGCGATGGCGTGCGGCGTACCGGTGCTGCTTGCGGCGCCACAGGGCGAGGCGTCCGCGCTCGTGGAGAAACACGGTGTCGGCACTGTGGTGCCGCCCGGTGACGCCGGGGCGATCGCGGCAGCGGTGCGCCGTCTCGCCGCGTCGCCTGGTCTCTTGCGGGAGCAGTCGGCGAATGCCCGCAAGGCGATTCTCCAGTACGATCGTGCGGACCAGGCGCGGCGGTATCTCGCCGTGCTTCGTACCGCGCTTTCGGAGACGTGATTCGACGAGAACATGGAAACCGGCAGGAAAGGAAGGGTGCTTGTCACCGGGGCGACAGGATTTGTCGGCCGCGCGTTGTGCCGGCACCTGCGGACAGGCTGGAAAGTGCGCGCCCTGGTGCGCCCGTCGGCCGCGGCCCTGGGCGTGGAGGATGTCGAGGTCCTGCAAAGGGACTCGCTCGCCGGCGTTTCCGGGGACGATGCCGCTTTCCTCGACGTCGATGCCGTCGTTCACCTGGCGGGACGCGCGCATGCGCCGGGAATGAGCGCCGCGGAAAGGGAAGCCGTGTTTTCCGCGGATGCTCGCGCGACGGAAAGTCTTGCAGAGGCCGCCGCGCGAGCCGGCGTGCGCCGCCTTGTTTTCGTCAGCACGGCAAAAGTGCTTGGCGAGGAGAGCCGGGACGGAGAAGCGTTCACGCATGACAGCCTGCCCGCACCGGGCGATGAGTATGCGCGTTACAAGCTTGCGGCTGAAGATTCGGTGCGCGATTGCGCCGAAAAGCTCGGCATGGAATGGGTGATCGTGCGGCCAGTGCTCGTCTACGGCGAAGGCGTCAAGGGCAATCTTGCCGCGCTGTTGCGCTGGCTTGACGCGGGTTATCCGCTGCCGTTCGGCGGGCTGAAGAACCGGCGCTCGCTGATTGCGCTGGAAGACCTGAACGATCTTCTCGCATGCTGCATTGATCACCCGGCGGCGGCGGGCCAGCGCCTGCTTGCCAGCGGTAACGAGGCGATTTCGACAGCCGCGATCTGTTCCAGCCTGGCGGAAGGGCTCGGCAGGCCGGCCAGGATCGTGCCGTTGCCGAGTGCATTCTGGACGCTCGTGAGAATGTTGCCGTTCACGGCGAAGAAGGCGTCGCGCCTCGCCGGTTCGTTTCTCGTTGACAATGCGCGCACAAGAGCGCTGACCGGCTGGTCGCCGCGCACGCCGGTCCGCGAGGGCCTGGTTGCACTGGGGCGTTTCCACCGCGCTGAAACCGGAAGCGGAGCCCGGCGGGATCTGGAATGAACAGATGTTGATGACATTGCCGCTGGCCTTTTTCGTTTCCCTGTTCGCCTGCATGGCATTGATCCGTTTCGGCGGCATGCTCGACCGGCCGAATGCCCGCTCGCTGCATGCGACGCCGGTGCCGCGGACGGGCGGCATCGCCATCGCGGCGGGGATGTTGCCCGCGATGCTGCCGGTTTTTATTGCCGGGAATCCGGAAGTCCGCCTGTTGATTGCAGGCTGGCTGCTGGTTTTCGGCATTTCCCTGCTTGACGACGTACGCGACCTGCCGGCATGGCTGCGCCTGGCCGTTCACGCCGCGGCGGGCCTGCTGGTCGTGCTCGCTCCCGGCTATCCGGACGACCTGGCGGCGATCCTGGCGGGACTGTTCTGGATTGTCTGGGGCACCAACCTGTTCAATTTCATGGATGGCATGGACGGCCTGGCGGGCAGCATGGCGCTGATCGGCGGCGCGGCGCTCGGTCTCGCACTCCATCTCGCCGGCGACTGGCAGCTCGCGCTGCCCGTTGCCGCCGCCGCAGCCGCCGTCGCGGGATTTCTTCCTTTCAACCTCCCTGCTGCGCGCATTTTCATGGGGGATGCGGGATCGGCACCGCTCGGGTTCCTGTTCGCGGCGACGGCGGTCAGCGGGACAGGAGGCGGTTTCCTGCCCGCGTGGTTGCCGATGGTGATATTTCTGCCTTTCATCGCGGATGCAACCTTCACGCTGCTTCGCCGCGCGCTGGCCCGCGAGCCTTTCTGGCGCGCGCACCGGACTCACGCCTATCAACGCGCGGTGCTGTCCGGCTGGCCGGTGAGGCGGGTTCTGGCGGTCGAGGCCGCGGCCATGCTGCTGTGCGGAAGCGCCGTCCTCCTGCCGCCAACGAATGACGCCACAGGCTGGACGCTGGTTCTGGGAGCCGGTGTGATGGCGGTGCCCATTTATTGCGCTATCATGCGGGTTCACCGAGGGAAGGGAAATTAAATACATAAATGGAGTCTGGCCATCCTTGGCATGGGGAATGCGATTGAGCAAGTTCAGAAACCGTTGGGTGATTTTCGGGCATGACCTGCTGTGGGTCCCGCTCGCGATCACGCTGGCCTACTCGATCCGCTTCAATCTCGGCTGGATTCCCGAGCCGCTGCAGCAGATGTACTTCGTGTTCCTGGCGTTCGCGATCCCGGTGCACGCGGTGTCGTTCTGGCTGTTCGGCTGTTACCGCGGCGTCTGGCGCTTCGCGTCGATTCCCGACCTGCTCCGGATTGTCTGGGCGGTGTGCCTCGGGCTCTTCGTCACCCTGCTTTGCCTGTTCGTGACCTATCGGCTGGCCGAGATTCCGCGCTCCGTGATGCTTCTTTATCCCCTGCTGCTGGCCGGCGGGGTTGGCGGCGTGCGCATCATGTATCGTGCCTTCCGCGATCACGGCTTGCGGCCTACCCTGGAGCAGAGGAAGCGCGCCCTGATTGTCGGCGCGGGACGCGCGGGCGAGATGCTGGTGCGCGATCTGCGGCGCCCCGGCACGTTTTACCCCCTGGTCCTGCTGGACGACGACCCGGCCAAGCAGGGCCAGGAATTGCACGGGGTTCGGGTGAGGGGCCCGATCGGCGTCCTGCCCGAGATCGTGCGAAGCATGGCGATCGACGTCGTCCTTATCGCCATTCCCTCCGCGGGGCGCGACGTCATGGATCGCATCGTCGACCTGTGCACCGAGGCGAACGTCGAGTTCCGCACGCTGCCGTCGATCGAAGAGCTCGCGGATGGGCGCGCGGAAGCCTCGCGGTTGCGCCCGGTCACGGTGGAGGACCTGCTCGGGCGCGATCAGAACGCGCTCGACAACGCGGTGATCGACCAGCTTGTCGTCGACAGCTGCGTGATGATCACCGGCGGGGGCGGTTCCATCGGTTCCGAACTGTGCCGCCAGGTTGCCTCCCACGGCCCGCGCCGGCTGGTCGTCGTCGACAACTCCGAATTCAATCTCTACCGCGTCGAGATGGAACTGTTCGCGCAGTTCCCGCAGATCGAAATCCACGCGGTAATCGGTGACATCCGCAACGCCGCGCTCATCGAAAACCTGTTCGGCCGGTTCAAGCCTTCGCTGGTGTTCCATGCCGCCGCCTACAAGCATGTGCCGATTCTCGAGGAGAATCCCTGCCAGGGCGTGGAGAACAACGTGCTCGGCACGAAGATCGTGGCCGACGCCGCCGTGCGCCACGCGGCCGAGCGCTTCGTGTTCATTTCCACGGACAAGACGGTCAACCCGACCAGCGTCATGGGCGCGACCAAGCGCGTGGCGGAGCTGTACTGCCAGAATCTCGGCCGGACCTGCGGCACGCAGTTCGTCACCACCCGCTTCGGCAACGTGCTCGCATCCTGCGGGTCGGTGGTGCCGCTGTTCGAGGAACAGATCCGCAAGGGCGGTCCGGTGACGGTGACGGATCCGGAAGTCACGCGCTATTTCATGACCATCCAGGAAGCCGTTGGCCTGATCCTGCAGGCGGCGGTCATCGGCAAGGGCGGCGAGATCCTGGTGATGGACATGGGCCAGCCGATCCGCATCCGCGAGCTCGCGGAGAAGATGATTCGCCTCGCCGGCAAGACGCCGGGCAAGGATATCCAGCTCACGTACACCGGGCTGCGTCCCGGCGAAAAGCTGCACGAAGAGCTCTTCTACGCGCGCGAGGAACTGCTGCCGACCTCGCATCCCAAACTGATGCAGGCCAGCAGTTTCGCGGCGGACCTCGCCGGGATCGAGGCCGGCATCGAGGTGCTGCACCAGGCGGTGCAGGCGGGCGATCCGCGTGCGGCGGTCGATTGTTTGCGCGGACTGGTACCCGAATTCCATGCCCAGCCCGCCGACTGGGCGGTGCAGACCCGCCCGTCGCATCTCAGGATTGTCCGCTGACCCGGCGGATTCCCGCTGGAAAAGCCTCCCGCTCACCCTGTAAACTATTCAGTTCCTTGAATTTTTTTGCCTTGGCAAGCGCCGGGGCGGGATCCCGTTTCGATGCCCGGAAAGCTTTACGTCCAGACCTTCGGCTGCCAGATGAACGAGTACGATTCGGCGAAAATGCTCGACGTGCTTGAGAGTTCGCATGGCCTGGAAACCACGGACACGCCGGAAGACGCCGACGTCATCCTGCTGAACACCTGTTCGATCCGCGAAAAGGCGCAGGAAAAGGTGTTCTCGCAGCTTGGCCGCTGGAAGACCTGGAAGCAGGAAAAGCCGCATCTGGTGATCGGCGTCGGCGGCTGCGTGGCCAGCCAGGAAGGCGAGGGCATCGTGAAGCGCGCGCCGTTCGTGGATCTCGTGTTCGGCCCGCAGACGATTCACCGCCTGCCCGAAATGATCGATGCCGCAAGGCGGGAAAAGCGCGCCGTGGTCGACATCAGCTTCCCGGAAGTCGAGAAGTTCGATCACCTGCCGGCGCCGAAGGCGGAAGGCGCGACGGCGTTCGTCTCCATCATGGAAGGCTGCTCGAAGTACTGCACCTTCTGTGTCGTGCCCTACACGCGCGGCGAGGAGGTCAGCCGGCCGTTCGACGACGTGATCGCCGAAGTGGTGCAGCTCGCGGACCAGGGCGTGAAGGAAATCACGCTGCTCGGCCAGAACGTCAACGGCTACCGCGGCCCGATGCACGACGGCACGATCTGCGATCTCGCGCTGTTGATCCGCTATGTCGCGGAAATCGACGGCGTCGAACGCATCCGTTTCACCACCTCGCATCCGCTGGAATTTTCGGACAGCCTGATCGAGGCCTTCCGCGACGTGCCGAAACTTGCAAGCTATCTGCACCTGCCGGTGCAGTCCGGTTCGGACCGCATTCTCGCGGCCATGAAGCGCCGCCACACGGTGCTCGAGTTCAAGCAGAAGATCCGCCGCCTGCGCGAGGCGCGGCCGGACATTTCGCTGTCCTCGGATTTCATCGTCGGCTTTCCCGGCGAGACGGCGAAGGATTTCGAGCAGACGATGAAGCTCATCAACGACGTGAAATTCGACCAGGCGTTCAGCTTCATCTATTCGCGCCGTCCCGGAACGCCGGCGGCGTCGCTGGAAGACGACGTGACGTACGACGAGAAACAGCAGCGCCTTGCCGTCCTGCAGGCGCGCATCCAGCAGTTCAACCGCGAATACACCGCGGCCATGGTCGGCACCACGCAGCGCGTGCTGGTCGAACGGCCCTCGACGAAGAATCCGAA
This sequence comes from Gammaproteobacteria bacterium, assembly GCA_036381715.1. Lineage (GTDB taxonomy): Bacteria > Pseudomonadota > Gammaproteobacteria > Natronospirales > JAJUFS01 > JAJUFS01. The sequence continues at coordinate 20,467 of DASVCH010000066.1, forward strand.
CCAGCTCGCCGGCCGCACCGACAACAACCGCTGGGTGAATTTCGACGGCCCGCGCTCGCTGATCGGCCGTTTTGCCGATGTCGTGATCACCGAAAACCTGCCCAACTCGCTGCGAGGGCGCCTTGCGCAAGCCATCGCAGCGAGTGCGTGAACCGACTCCTGGTAACCGCTTGAACGCACAACCCCACACCGTCGACATCATTCTTTCTCCCGAGAACAACGAGCGCCTCGCGAATCTCTGCGGCGCGTTCGACGCGCATTTGCGCCAGGTGGAGCGGCGTCTCGGCGTGGAGATCAGCAATCGCGGCGCGCATTTCCGGGTCATCGGCGACGGCAACACGGCCGAGGTCGCGTCCGAGCTGCTGCGCGATCTCTACCGGATCACGGCGAAGGAAACGCTGACGCCGGAGCGGGTGCATCTTTCGCTGCAGGAATCCGGCGCGGACGAACTGATCGAGAAGGACAGCGACCAGCGCGCGCAGGAAGACGTGGTCGTGCAGACGAAACGCGGCCAGATCCGCGGCCGCGGTCCGGCGCAGCGCGCCTATCTCGCGAACATTCGCACGCACGATCTCAGCTTCGGCGTCGGGCCCGCCGGCACGGGCAAGACCTACCTTGCCGTCGCGAGCGCGGTCGAGGCCCTGGAACGCGACGAGGTGCGCCGTCTCGTGCTGGTGCGGCCGGCGGTCGAGGCCGGCGAGAAGCTCGGCTTCCTGCCGGGCGATCTCAGCCAGAAGGTCGATCCGTACCTGCGCCCGATGTACGACGCGCTTTATGAAATGCTCGGCTTCGAGAAGGTGGCGCGGCTGATCGAGCGCAATGTCATCGAGGTCGCGCCGCTCGCCTTCATGCGCGGCCGCACCCTGAACGAGTCCTTCATCCTGCTCGACGAGGCGCAGAACACGACCGTCGAGCAGATGAAGATGTTCCTGACGCGCATCGGCTTCGGCTCGCGCGCGGTGGTGACGGGCGACGTCACGCAGGTCGATTTGCCGCGCCACGTGCGTTCCGGCCTGCGGCACGCGATCGAGGTGCTGAAGGACATCGACGGCGTGAGCTTCACGTTCTTTTCGGCGCGCGACGTCGTTCGCCACAACCTCGTGCAGCGGATCGTCGAGGCGTACGAAAGCCAGGGCGGGGACGAGCAATGACGCTGCAACTGGACCTGCAGGTGGCGAGTACCGCGAGCGGCGTGCCGGGCGATGCGGACTTTCATCGCTGGGCGGTGGCAGCCCTTGAAGGCCGTTTCCATTTCCATGAGGCGGAACTCGCGATCCGCGTCGTCGACGAGCCGGAAGGCCGCACGCTGAACCGCGACTACCGCGGCAGGGACTACGCGACCAACGTGCTCAGCTTCCGCGCCGAGCTGCCGGAAGACCTCGGCCTGCAGCTGCTCGGCGATATCGTGATCTGCGCGCCCGTGGTCGCGCGCGAGGCGGCCGAGCAGGGCAAAAGCGAGGCCGCGCACTGGGCGCATCTCACCGTGCACGGCTGCCTTCACCTGCTGGGTTTCGACCATGAAGCCGACGCGGAGGCCGAAATCATGGAAGCGCTTGAAACGGAAATCATGGCGCGCTTAGGCTATTCCGACCCTTACCAGGAAAATCACGCCAATGCCTGACGACCAACCTCCCCGAAGTAACGACAACACCAGCGGCAGTTCCAACGGCGGTGCCGGCAGCTCCGGCATCCGCGGCTGGCTGGATCGCATCGGCATGGTGCTTTCCGGCGAACCGCGCGACCGCGAGGAACTGATGGAACTGCTGCGCGACGCGCAGAAGCGCAATCTCTTCGACGCCGATGCGCAGGCCATGCTGGAAGGCGTGCTGCAGGTGGCCGACATGCAGGTGCGCGACGTGATGATTCCGCGCTCGCAGATGGCCGTCATCGAACGCGACGCGACCGACGACGAGGTGCTGCCGATCATCATCGAGTCCGGCCACTCGCGCTTCCCCGTGATCGGCGAATCGCGCGACGAGGTGCTCGGCATCGTGCTGGCCAAGGACCTGTTGCGCTTCTGGGTCGAGAAACCGCCGGGCGGCTTCAACGTGCGCGAGTACCTGCGCCCGGCGACGTTCATCCCCGAATCCAAGCGGCTCAACGTGCTGCTGAAGGAGTTCCGCTCGTCGCGGAACCACATGGCCATTGTCGTCGACGAATACGGCGGCGTGGCGGGGCTGGTCACGATCGAGGACGTGCTGGAACAGATCGTCGGCGAGATCGACGACGAGCACGACATCGAGGAGGAAATGGAAATCCTCAAGCACAACGAGACGCGCTACACGGTCAAGGCGCTGACCGCGATCGCGGATTTCAACGCCTATTTCGGCGCGAACTTCAGCGATGAGGAATTCGACACCATCGGCGGGCTGGTGATGCACGCCATCGGCCACCTGCCGAGGCGCGGCGAGACCGTCGCCATCGAGCGGTTCCGCTTCCGCGTCAGCCGCGCCGACAATCGCCGCCTGCATCTCCTGGAAGTCAACGTGCTGGCGGACGCGCCCGCCGTGAACGGCTGACCGTCATGCGATGCTGAGATTCCTCGCGCCGCCGACGCACAACCGCTCCGCGTACCTGATCGCCGCCCTTGCCGGGGCGGCGAACGTTTTTGCGTTCGCGCCGTTCGGCGCGTTCTTCGTTCCGGTGCTCACCGCCGCGCTGCTGCTCAAGCTGATCGGCCTGGCCACGCCGAAGCACGCCGCGCGGCTGGGTTTCGCCTACGGTGCGGCGTGGTTCGGCGGCGGCATGTACTGGCTGTACATCAGCATTCATGTATTCGGCCAGGCGCCCGCGCTGCTCGCCATCGTCATCATGCTTTGCCTGATCGCGATCATGGCGGCGTACTACGCGCTGTTCGCGTGGCTGGTGGCGCGTTTTGCGCCGCGCTTGCCGGCGGCACGCCTCTTGCTGTTCGCGCCTGCGCTGTGGGCGTTGCTGGAATGGGTGCGCGGCTGGTTTCTCAGCGGCTTTCCCTGGTTCGCGCTGGGTTACGCGCAGACGAACAACTGGCTGGCAGGTTACGCGCCGGTGGCCGGCGTTTTCGGCGTTTCGCTGGCGGTGATGCTGCTGGCAGGCAGCGTCGCGCTGCTGCCGGAGCGCGGGCGCGTGAATCGCGGCGTTGCGATTACCCTCCTGTTCGCCGTGCCGGCAGGCGGCTGGCTGCTGCAGACGATCGAATGGACGCGGCCGGCGGGCTCGCCCGTCCAGGTCGCGCTCGTGCAGGGCAATGTCGCGCAGGATCGGAAATGGCTGCCCGAGACGCGCATGCCGACCATGCAGCGCTACTGGAGGCTGACCGAAGAAAACCGCGACGTCGATTTCATCGTCTGGCCGGAAGCGGCCATTCCCGCATTGTACTGGCAGCTCGACCAGGGCTTTTACCGGCAGGTGGAAGACAATCTGCTGGGCGAGTCGCAACGCCTGCTCACCGGCACGCTGGTGCACGAGTTCGAACGCGACATCTATTTCAACAGCGCGGTCGTGCTCGGCGCTGCCGAACGGCGCTTCTACCACAAGCGGCACCTCGTGCCGTTCGGCGAATATTTTCCGGTACCGGATTTCGTGCGCGACTGGCTGCGGTTGCAGGGCCTTCCCTACAGCGATTTCGAGACCGGCGAGGACGGCTCGGCCTTGAAACTCTTCCCGGGCCTCTCGGTCGCGGTGATGATCTGCTACGAAGCCGTCTTCGGCCAGGAAGCCATTACCGCGCTGCCGGAAGCGGCGTTGCTGGTGAACATCAGCAACGACGGCTGGTTCGGCCGTTCCATCGGTCCCCTGCAGCATTTCCAGATCGCGCGCATGCGCGCCATCGAAACCGGCCGCTGGCTGCTGCGCGCGACGAACACCGGCGTGACCGCCGTCGTCGATCACAACGGCCGCGTGCTCGAGCGCCTGCCGCAGTTCGAAACCGCCGTGCTGCGCGCGGACGTGCAGCCGCGCGAAGGCGCCACGCCCTACGTTCGCTGGGGCAATGCCTTCCTGGTGCTGCTCGCGCTTGCATTGCTGGCGGGCGCCGGCGTCGGAACATTCAGGGAACGGCGATGAAGGCGCGGTTCGACATGTCGCGCTGGCAGCTCGCCGGCTGGATGCTCGCGCTGGCCTTCCCGGTGCTCGCGCTGGTCGTTGACAAGGCCGCCAGCACGATTTTTGCCATCTTCTTTCTCGCCGGCATCGGCTTGTTGATTCGCGGGCGCCGCGCCGGACCGGATCCCGTCACGCGCGGGGTGCTGCTCGCGTTTGCCGCGTATTTTCTTGTCGGCGTGGCGAGTTTTTTCCTCGGCGAACAGACGCGCCTCGGCGAGCAATTGCTCGGGCGGGACCTTCGCTTTCTCGGTGGCGTGGCCGTGTTCCTTGCGCTCGCAAGGCTGGCGCTGCCGGAACGGTGGCTGCGTTTTTCGTTCGTGGCCGGCGGTTTCGTCACCGGAGCGTTCGCGATTGTCGAGGTGATCGCCGCCGCCGATGCCGACTACCGCGCCGGCGGCGAGACGATTTCCATCGTTTTCGGCCATCTGTCGGCGGCGCTGTTCGCCGTGAATCTCGCGATCGCGCTCTTCGGGAAAGAGGGCAGGCCGATGGCGTGGCCCGTGCCCTGGCTTGCGGCGGGGTTCGCGCTCGCGGCGGTGACGCTGTCCAGCACGCGCGGCGCGCTGCTCGCCGTGCTCGCGGCGCTCGGCGCCGGCGTGCTGGTCGCCCTCCTGCTGGATCGCGGCTGGCGACGGCCCGGTCGATTGGCGGGCGTGGTTGCCGTGCTGCTGGCGGCGGCCGGGATTGCCGGCTGGGCGCTGTTGCCGCGATTCGCGGACGGGCTGGCGGAGTTCCGGGCGTACATGGCGTTGGCGGATTCCGCCGAAACGCGGGTGAAACGGGAATGCCTGGGCCGCGGCGCGCTCGAGCGGCTGGTGAGGTTTTCCGAGTCGTACGGCGTGGAAGTCGACATCGTCGCGCAACGCGGCCTGTCCGGTTGCGCGGATGGCGGCGCGATCCGGCTGGAGAATCCATCGGAAAAGGCCGGTCAGTGGCGCAGCCCGTACCGGAACCTGCCCGAGGGCGCCGGCGGACGCGTGCGCCTGCTGGGACAGGCCGGTCTGAAACTCGAAGGGAACGAAAAATGGCGAAAGGTGGACGCCGCGGAACCGCGCGAGGTGGAACTGCCCGCGGTTCAGGACGTGGAGCAAACCCGCTTCTTCGTGCGGGTTCCGCCGGGGGGCCGCGTGCTGCTCGTCCCGCTCGTGACGGCGCCCGGCGAATACGCCTTCGCCGCCGCGGACACGCCGGTCGGCAGCCGGCTGGCGATGTGGGCCGCCGCACTGCGGCATGTCGACGGCAGCCCGTTGGGAACGGGCGCCGGCAGCTGGCCTTCGATCATGGCGTCCGAGGCCGCCGCCAACCGCGTTCCCTGGCGGCTCGCGGCCTATGATCATCCGCACGGCGACTACCTGACCGTGCTGGTCGAGCGCGGCTGGCTTGGCCTGCTGGCGCTTTTCGGCGTGCTGGTCGCGCCCTTCGTGTGGGGCTGCCGGAACGCGTCGCCGGGGAACTGGCGCGGACCCGCGGTGATCCTGCTTGTCGTTTCCGTGGCGGTGTCCGCGCTGACCGAAACCGTGTTTAACCACTCCATCGGCATCACGTACTATTGCGCTCTTGTGCTGCTGTTGCTGACCGCGCGCGCCGAATCCTTCCCCCGAAACTGAAATCGTCCGAAGAGAATGATGAAAGACCAGTATCGACCCCGCGAAATTGAAGCCGCCGTACAGGGGGCATGGACCGCGAACGGCGCATTCACCGCGCGCGAAGACGCCGCCAGGCCGAAGTACTACTGCCTCAGCATGCTGCCGTATCCCAGCGGCAAGCTGCACATGGGCCATGTGCGCAACTACACCATCGGCGACGTCATCACCCGCCGGATGCGCATGCGCGGCTACAACGTGCTGCAGCCGATGGGCTGGGACGCGTTCGGCCTGCCGGCCGAGAACGCTGCCATGCAGAACGGCGTGCCGCCGGCGAAGTGGACGTACGAGAACATTGCCTACATGCGCGAGCAGTTGAAGGCGCTCGGCTTCGCCATCGACTGGGAGCGCGAGCTCGCGACCTGCCAGCCCGCCTACTACAAGTGGAACCAGTGGTTCTTCCTGCGCATGCGCGAGAAGGGCATCGCGTACAAGAAGACCGGCGTGGTGAACTGGGATCCGGTCGACCAGACCGTGCTCGCGAACGAGCAGGTGATCGACGGCCGCGGCTGGCGCACCGGTGCGGAAGTCGAAAAGCGCGAAATGCCGATGTACTACCTGAACATCACGCGCTACGCGGACGAACTGCTGGATTCGCTCGAAGGCCTCGACGGCTGGCCCGAGCGCGTCAAGACCATGCAGGCGAACTGGATCGGCAAGTCGGAAGGCGCGGAGATCCATTTTCCCCTGGCGGACAACGATGGCGAGGACGTCATCAAGGTCTTCACCACGCGTGCCGACACGCTGATGGGCGCGACCTACGTCGCCGTCGCCCCCGAGCATCCGCTCGCACTGAAGGTTGCAGAGAAAAATTCCGAGGTCGCGAAATTCATCGAGGAAAGCCGCAAGGGCGGCACGACGGAAGCGGCGATCGCGACACAGGAAAAGCGCGGCATGCCGCTCGGCCTTGAAGCGGAACATCCCCTGACGGGTGAAAAGCTGCCGGTGTGGGTCGCGAACTACGTGCTGATGAATTACGGCGAAGGCGCGGTCATGGCCGTGCCCGCGCACGACGAGCGCGATTTCGCGTTCGCGAACAAGTACGGGCTGCCGATCCGGCAGGTCGTCGCGTGTGAAGACTACGATGACAAGGAATGGCGCGACGAATACTCGGACAAGCAGCGCACGCTTGTGAACTCCGGCAAGTATGACGGCCTGGGTTTCGAGCAGGGCACCGACGCGATCGCGGCGGACCTTGAGCAGAAGGGACTTGGCAAAAAACGGGTGAATTTCCGTTTGCGCGACTGGGGCATTTCCCGGCAGCGTTTCTGGGGCTGTCCGATCCCGCTGATCCATTGTGGCAAGTGTGGTGAAGTTGCCGTGCCGGACAACGAACTGCCCGTGAAGCTGCCGGAAGACCTCGTGCCGGACGGCAGCGGCAATCCGCTCAACAAGTGCGCCGAATTCCTGGACGTGAAGTGCCCGCAGTGCGGCGGCGCTGCGAAACGCGAAACCGACACCATGGACACCTTCGTGGATTCGTCGTGGTATTTCCTGCGCTACACCAGCAGCGACAACGACGGCGCCATGGTCGATGCGCGCGCCGATTACTGGATGCCGGTGGATCAGTACATCGGCGGCATCGAGCACGCGATCCTGCATCTTTTGTACGCGCGCTTCTGGACCAAGGTCATGCGCGACCTCGGGCTCGTGCAGGCGGACGAGCCGTTCCGCAACCTGCTCACCCAGGGCATGGTGCTCAACCACATTTTCTTCAGAAAGGAAGGCGCGGGGCGCATCGAGTACCTGCCGCCTGCGGACGTGGACGTCGAACGCAACGACAAGGGCGAGATCGTTGCCGCGAAACGCAGGTCTGACGGCGCGCCGGTGGAGTACGGCGGCATCGGCACCATGTCGAAGTCGAAACTCAACGGCGTCGATCCGCAAAGCATGGTCGAACAGTACGGCGCGGACGCGACGCGCCTGTTCATGATGTTCGCCGCACCCCCGGAACAGACGCTGGAGTGGTCGGATACCGGCATCGAGGGCGCGTGGCGCTTCCTGAAGAAGGTCTGGCAGTTCGCCGTCGACAACGAGGCGTCGATCCGCGCGGGCGGCGAGTCCTTCGACTGGAGCAGGGCGTCCGACGGCCTGCGCGCGGCGCGCCGTGAAATCCATGAGGCGTTGAAACAGGCGAACGCGGACTACGAACGCAAGCAGTTCAACACCGTCGTGTCCGCTGCGATGAAGATCCTGAACGCGCTGCCGAAGCAGTCCGCGCCGGAACAGGCCGCGCTCGTCGCCGAAGGTTTCGGCATCCTGCTTCGCCTGCTCGCGCCGATTACGCCGCACGTCGCGCAGCGGCTCTGGAGCGAACTCGGCTTCGGTGACGACATCCTCGACGCCGCGTGGCCGGAACACGACGAGGATGCGCTGGTGAGCAACGTCATCGAGCTCGTCGTGCAGGTGAACGGCAAGCTGCGCGGGCGTGTCGCCGTGCCGGCAGCCGCGGACCGAGCCGCGATCGAGAGCGCGGCCATGAGCGACGCCAACGTGCAGCGTTTCGTCGAAGGGAAAACCGTGCGCAAGGTGATTGTCGTGCCCGGCAAGCTGGTCAACGTGGTGGTCGCCTGATGCGCGGCCACGCGCACGCCGCCGCGATCGTCTTCGCGTTCCTGCTGCTGCCGGCCTGCGGCTTTCACCTGCGCGGCGATATTGCCCTGCCCGCGGAAATGCAATCGACGTTCATCAGCTACAGGGGAACGGACGCGGGCCTGCTTCGGACCGTTGCGCGCGCGTTGACTTTGTCCGGGGCAGGCGTCGCCCGGGATGCAGGCGGCGCGACGGCGGTGCTGATGTTGCCCAGGGCAGCGGTGATACGGCGCGTGCTGGCCAAGGATATCGAGGGCCGGCCGCGCGAATACGAGATTGCCGTGGAGCTGGCCTACAGCGTGGTTGCGCCCGACGGTTTCGTGCTTGTCCCGCAACAGGAAGTCATCCGCCGCGCCAATGTCGCGCTGGACCCGGCGCAGCCGCTGGCGAACGCGGGCGAAGTCGAACGCGCGGTCGAAGGCCTGCGCGAAGACGCCGTCTGGGACATGTTGCGCCGGATCGCGGCGACGGAAGTTCAAACGCGGCCCGTCGAGCCCGCGGAAACCGGCGGGGCTGCCGAGTGAAGCTTTACCCGGACAAGCTCGCCGCGCATCTTGCGCGCGGTCCGCTTGCGCCTGTCTGGCTGATCGCCGGCGACGAACCGCTGCAGGTCGGCGAAGCGGCGGACGCCGTGCGCGCCGCGGCACGCCGCGAAGGCTACGCCTCGCGGGAAGTGTTTTTCGTCGAACGCGGTTTCGACTGGCAGTCCCTGCGCGCGGCAGGAGAAAGCCTGTCGCTGTTCGCGGAAAAACGCCTGCTGGAATTGCGCCTGCCGAACGGAAAGCCCGGCGACAATGGCGCGAAAGTATTGACGGAATTTGCCGCGCGGCCACCGGAAGACACCGTGCTGCTGGTCGTCAGCGGCAAGGTCGACAAAAAGAACAAGTGGGTGGGCGCGCTGGAGAAGGCCGGCGTGCTGGTCGAAGCCTGGCCCATTGACGCGGCCGCGCTGCCGCGCTGGATCGCTGACCGCATGGCCGGCGCGGGACTCGCCGCCGACCGCGAGGCGGCGCAACTGCTGGCGGATCGCGTGGAAGGCAACCTGCTCGCCGCCGCGCAGGAAATCGACAAGCTCGCCCTGCTCGTCGAAGGCAATCGCGCCGACGCCGATGCCGTACGCGAGGCGGTCGCGGACAGCGCGCGATTCGACATTTTCCAGCTCGCCGACGCCGCGCTCGCGGCCGATGCCGTGCGGGCGCTTCGCATGCTGGACGCGCTGCGCGCGGAAGGCGCGGAGGCCGTGCTGGTCGTCTGGGCGCTGGCGCGCGAAATCCGCATGCTCGCCGAAATGGCCTTCAAGGTCGCCGGCGGGCAGAGCCCCGAACGCGTCAGCGCGGGCGTCTGGCCGAAGAAACGCCAGCCCGTGGTGGCGCGTGCGCTGCAGCGGCTGCCGGTGAAGGCCTGGGAACGATTGCTGCTTGAAGTCGCGCTGATCGACCGGCAGGTCAAGGGCATGCGCCGCGGCGACGCCTGGCGGAACATCGAGCGGCTGGTCGCGGCCATGGCCGGCAAGCCGTTGGCCCGGTCGCCGGCAGGAACGGCCAGGAAAACCGGATGAAGCGCGTCGGCATCCTCGGCGGCATGTACAACCCCGTCCATGACGGGCATCTGCGCGCTGCCATCGAAGCGCGCGAACTGCTCGGGCTGGATGAAGTGCGGCTCGTGCCCTGCGCCTCGCCGCCGCATCGCGAGGCGCCGGCCGTCAGCGCGACCTTGCGCGCGGAAATGGTCGAGGCGGCGGTCGCGGACATCGAGGTCCTGAAGCTCGACGCGCGCGAGCTCGAACTGCCGCCGCCGTCGTACACCGTGCGCACGCTGGAAAGCCTGCGTGCGGAAATGCCGGGCGCGGAATTCGTGCTGCTGCTGGGTGAAGACGCTTTCCGCGGCTTTCATCGCTGGCACGAATGGCAAAAGGTCGCGCAGCTCGCGCGCATCGCCGTCATGCGCCGCCCCGGCAACGAGGACCTGGAATTGCCGGCGTCGCTCGCGGCATGGCTCGAGGAGACGGAAGTCGCGCATGAAAGGCTCTTCGACGGCGACGCGCCCGCCGTGACGTTCTGCGAAATCACCGCGCTGGACATTTCGTCCACGCGCATTCGCGAACTGCGCGCGGCGAACCGCGATCCGCGCTTTCTCGTGCCGGACGCGGTGCTCGACATCATCGAACGCGAAAATCTTTACAAGGACCGGAACTGAATCATGCAAGCCGATGAACTGCGCGATCTTGTCGTCAGCGCGCTGGAAGACGTGAAAGGCGTCGACATCGCCGCGCTCGATGTGCGCGGCAAGACCGCGATCACCGATTTCATGGTGATCGCGACCGGCACCTCCGATCGTCACGTCAAGGCGCTCGCCGACAACGTGCTCAAGGAGGCGCGCGATGCCGGCGTGAAACCGCTGGGGGTGGAAGGCGAGCGCAGCGCCGAATGGATCCTGCTCGATCTCAATGACGTGGTCGCGCACATCATGATTCGCGACGTGCGCGACTTCTACAATCTCGAAAAACTCTGGTCGGTCGACGCGGAATGAAGATCCGCGTGCTGGCTGCCGGGCAGAAAATGCCCGCGTGGGTGACGGAAGGCTGGAACGAATACGCCACCCGCATGCCGCCGGAATGCCGCCTTGAACTCCTCGAACTGCCGCTGGCGCAACGCGCGAAAAGCCGGCCTGTCGAACGCGCGGTGCAGGAGGAAGGCGAAAGAATGCTGGCCGCGCTTGGAAGCGAGCAGCTGATCGCGCTTGACGTTCGCGGCAAGGCGTGGAGTACCGGGCAATTGTCCGCGGAACTTTCGGGGTGGTTGCAAGGCGGGCGCGACATCGCGCTCGCCATCGGCGGTCCGGACGGATTGAGCGATGCCGTGCTCGAACGCGCCGAACGCCGCTGGTCGCTGTCGCCGCTGACCCTGCCGCATCCGCTGGTGCGCGTGATCGTCGCCGAGCAGTTGTATCGGGCGATGAGCATTCTGAAGAATCATCCGTATCACCGCGCGTAGGTGAAAGGTGAAAGGCGAAAGGCGAAAGGCGAAAGGCGAAAGGCGATTTTTCAGGATTGACAAGATGTTTGTGTAGGAGCGCCCTCCCGGGCGCGATGTGAGCCGGCGTCGCCGGCTCTTCACTTTAGATCTTCGACTTTCGACCAGGCGCCAGTGACCTCCACATTCGAGATTGAAGGAAATGTCTGATTCTCCGCTCATCCTCGCTTCCGCCTCACCCAGGAGGCGCGAACTCCTCGCCCAGGTCGGCATCGCGTGCGAGGCGCATCCCGTCGATCTTGACGAGACTGTTGATCCCGGCGAGACGCCGGCGGCGTATGTGGAGCGTCTTGCGCTGGCCAAGGCGCGCGTTTGCCGCGATCTTGCGACCACGCCGGATGATGCGATCTTTCTCGGCGCCGACACGGCCGTGGTGGTCGACGGCGAAATCCTCGGCAAGCCGCGGGATCGCGAGGACGCGTTTTCCATGCTTCGCCGCCTTTCCGGGCGCGAGCACGAGGTCCTGACGGCGGTCGCGCTGGTCCGCGGCGGGCGGGAGGCCGTCCGAGTCAGCATCAGCCGCGTCGGCTTCGCCGATGTATCGGAAGCGGCAATCGCGGCATACTGGGAGACCGGCGAGCCGGCGGACAAGGCAGGCGCCTACGGCATCCAGGGACGCGCCGCGGCGTTCATTCATCACGTTTCGGGCAGCTATTCGGGCGTGGTGGGGTTGCCGTTGTTCGAGACGGTGGAGATGTTGGGGGAGTTCGGAATGGATGCCTGGGAGCAGGGGAGGTTCTAGTCGAAAGGCGAAAGGCGAAAGGCGAAAGGCGAAAGGCGAAGGAGCCGGCATCGCCGGCTCTTCACTTTCGACCTTCGACTTTCGACCCTCTCGGGGATTTGAAAGATAAGCATCGCTCTCTCCGGTGCTTATCTTTCAATTTTCGCGAGTACAAACCGTGAGCATGGAAATCCTCATCAACGTGACGCCGCGGGAAACGCGCGTCGCGCTTGTCGAGAACGGCGTGCTGCAGGAAGTGTTCATCGAGCGCGCGCAGCGCCGCGGGCTGGTCGGCAACATCTACCGCGGCAAGGTGTCGCGCGTGCTGCCGGGCATGCAGGCGGCGTTCATCGAGGTCGGACTCGAGCGCACCGCCTTCCTGCACGCCTCCGACATCGCCAAGACCGCCTACGGCGGCGAGGACGTGCCCGAGTCGCGGCCGGCCGACATCCGCGACCTGCTGCATGAAGGCAAGGAACTGATGGTGCAGGTGCTGAAGGATCCGCTCGGCAGCAAGGGCGCGCGCCTCACCACGCACACGTCGATTCCCTCGCGCTATCTCGTCTACATGCCCGACGGCAAGGGCATCGCCATGTCCACGCGCATCGAGGACGACGCCGAACGCGCGCGCCTGCGCGAAATGGTCGAGGCCTGCGTCGCGCACCAGGAAACCCCGCAAGGCGGATACATCGTGCGCACGGCCGCCGAAGGCGCGTCGCTGGACGCCCTGCGCGCGGACATGATGTTCCTGAACAAGCTGTGGGAGTCCGTGCAGAACGGCATGAAGAACGCGAAGGCCGGCACGCTCGTGCACGAGGACCTGCCGCTGCCGGTGCGCATCCTGCGCGACCTGCTGGATTCCGGGGTCGAACAGGTGCGGGTCGATTCGAAAATGACCTGGGAGCGCATGCGGGAATTCGCGCAGATGTTCATTCCCGACATGACGAATCGCATCGAGCTTTATGCCGGCGACCGGCCGATTTTCGATTTCTACAACGTCGAAGAGGAAATCCGCCGCGCGCTGGAACGCAAGGTGCCGCTGAAATCCGGCGGCTATCTCATCATCGACCAGACCGAGGCGATGACCACGATCGACATCAACACCGGCGCGTACGTGGGCTACCGCAATCTCGAGGAAACCATTTTCAAGACGAACCTCGAAGCGGCGCAGGCGATCGCGCGCCAGCTCCGTTTGCGCAATCTCGGCGGCATCATCATCATCGACTTCATCGACATGAACGAAGCCGAACACCGGCAGATGGTGTTCGCGGCGCTGGAAAAGGCGCTGGAAAAGGATCACGCCAAGACCCAGGTGACGCAGGTTTCAGCGCTCGGTCTCGTGGAAATGACGCGCAAACGCACGCGTGAAAGCCTCGAACACGTGCTTTGCACGACGTGCCCGACCTGCTCGGGGCGCGGTTCGGTGAAGACCGCCGAAACCGTCTGCTACGACATTTTCCGCGAGGTCATGCGCGAGACCCGCCAGTTCAAGGTGCAGGAGCTGATGGTGCTCGCGGCGCAGGAAGTCGTCGACATGCTGCTGGACGAGGAATCGACCAGCCTTGCCGAACTCGAAGAACACATCGGCATTCCCGTCCGGCTCCAGGCGGAGACGCTTTACACGCCGGAGCAGTTCGATGTCGTTCCCATGTAAAAGTCGAAAGTCGAAGGTCGAAAGTCGAAGGTCGAAAAGCCGCCTTCCACTTTCCACTTACGACTTACGACTTTCGACCAGGAAATGCTGACAGAGCATGTCGCGTCTTCGCCGCAAAATCTGGAAATGGTCGGCGGCCTTCGTTGCCACGATCCTCATCCTGCTCGCGATCGGCGTCGGGCTGTTTCGCCTCGCGGTGCCGCTGGTGCCCGAGTTGCGCGCCGACGCCGAGGCGATGGCGGAGCGCGCGCTCGGCTGGCCGGTGCACATCGGCGAAATCGACCTGCAGTGGGCGCTGTTAGGCCCCGAACTGGTGCTGACCGACGTGCAGTTGCTCGCGCCGGAAACCCGGCAGCCGCTGATCACGGCCGCGGAACTGGACATCATCTTCGGACCGCTGGATTTCTTCCAGGAAGGCATGCCGCGGCCGAGCCACGTGCGGTTGCACCAGCCGGCGCTGACGCTCGCGCGCGGCGCCGACGGCGAGCTCTACCTTTCCGGCCATCTTCTGCCCGACGCCGGCGATGCCCGCACCGACTGGCGCGAACTGCTGGAACTCGCGCTTCGTCACGGCCGCCTGACGGTGTTTGACGGCGAGCTGCACTACCGCGATGCCGTGCGGAACATCGATGGCTGGACGCTGCGGCTCGCGGAAGTGACGCTGGCTTCCGACGGCGAAAAACACGAACTCGAGGGCAGCGTTCTTCCGCCCGGCGCGCTCGGCGAGCAGCTCGCCGTCGAGTTTTCCGCGCGCGGCGCGCCGGCGACGCCGGAGGCCTGGGAATGGACGCTCGACTTCGAGGCGGACGGCATGCGGCTCGGCGCCTGGTACCGGCAACTCGGCTGGAGCGGGGATGGCGACGTGCAAGGGACGCTGGATGTGGTGGGGCAGCTGGCCGGCCGCGGCCTGGACAAGCTCGAAGGCAAGGGCTCGCTCGGCCTGGCCGATCTTGTCTTCGCCGACGACGGCGCCCGCGACGGCCTGCCCGGACGCTTCGAAACCGTCGGCATGCTGTGGAAAGTCGCGCTCGATGAAGGCGGAGGCTTCCGGTTCGACGCCGAAAGCCTGGTGATCGACAGCGGCGAGGCGCGTTTCGAAAACGGCGTCATCTCCGTGGCCAGCGGCGAAAAATATCCGCTCGAAATCACCGCGCGTCGCCTGCCGCTGCCGGCGCTGGCCGGATTGACCCGGCTGCTTCCGGCCGACGCCGACGATTCGAACCTTTCGAGGATCCGGGACGTCGCCGAACGTCTCGCGCCGCAGGGCGAGGTGCAGTCGCTGACACTCGGCCTGGATACGCAGGCGGATCCGGCGCGGTTCCACGTCGAGGCCGAATTCCGCGATCTCGGCATCCGGCGCTGGGACGAACTGCCGGGCTTCACGCGGCTGAGCGGCCACGTCCGGGGCGACGAGACCGCCGGCGAGCTCCGCCTGGACAGCCGCGACATGACCGTCGATTTCGGCGACCTCTTCCGTACGCCGCTGCCGCTGGCGAGCCTGGCCGGGAATTTTTCCTGGCAGGCCGCCGCCGGCGAAGCGGAACGCGGCTGGCGCATTCTCGGCAGCGATATTGCCGTCACCAGTCCCGGCGTCGCCGCGAGCGCCGACCTCGCGCTCGAACTGCCGCCGGACGGCCCCGCGTTCATCGAACTCACCGCAACCGCGCGCGACGTCGATCTCGCCGTGCGCTCCACCTGGCTGCCCGTCGGCATCATGTCCGACGCGCTGGTGCGCTGGCTGGACACCGCCATCGTCAGCGGCCATGTGCCCGAGGCCGCACTCGTCCTGCGCGGGCCGCTCGCGAATTTCCCGTTCCGCGACGGCAGCGGCACCTTCGATATCCGCTTTGCGGCGCGCGAGGTGGCCGTCGATTACGCGCGGGGATGGCCGCGCGTCGAAGGCCTGCGCGCCAACGTGCATTTTCACGGCCCGGGACTGGATATTCGCGTCGAAAGGGCCGAGACCGGCGGTCTTGCCGTCAATGGCGGCCTGGCGCGGTTCGGCGACCTGCGCGACGCCCTGCTTGAAGTCGACACCCAGGTGGCCGGCGACATGGCGACGGCGTGGCAGTTCCTCGCGAGCAGCCCCCTTCAAAAACCGCTGGGCGGGCTGCTGCGGGCGCTGGCCGTCAGCGGTCCGATGCGCGCGAAGCTCGCGCTGGCAATTCCCCTGAAGAATGTCGCCGCAACGGCCGTGAAAGTGAACGCCGATCTTGGCGGCGTCGCGGTGCATCCGGTGGCGCTGCCATGGACCGTCGATGCGGTGAACGGCACGGTGACGGTCACGGAAAGCGCGGTCACCGCGGAAGGATTGACCGGGCAATTCACCGGCCATCCGTTCACGGCATCCATTGCTGCCGAAGGGCCGGCACGGGAGGACGGGTTTTCGCGGACGCGGATCCGGATGAGTGGCCGCACGCCCGTGAATGCCTTCGAAAGCGTGCTGCCGCCCGCCTGGCTGTCGAGGCTGGACGGGGCATTCGACTGGAGCGGCGAAGTGCGGGTCGGCGGGGAAGCGGACCTGAACGTTCGCATCGACAGCGCGCTGGAAGACGTGACCAGCGAGCTGCCGGCGCCGCTGGATACCGTGCGTCCCGTCGCGGTCAGCATCACGGTGCCGGGCGGTTCCCGCGTCGGCGCCGGTTTCAATGTTCGCGGCCTCGGCGCCGGCCGGGTGGCCTTTGCGGAAACGGACGGGCGCTGGCAGTTCGAGCGCGGCCGGCTGAGCCTGGGTTCGACGGCACGGCCGGCGTTGCCCGACGCGCCCGGCCTGCACGTGGAAGGCCGGGTTCCGGTGCTGGACGTCGCCGCGTGGCTCGGCATCGGCACCGCGGAGACGGAGGCAGGCCGCCCGCTGATCCGGGATTTTGCCGTCGAGGCCGCGCGGCTGGTGGCGGGCGGCCTGACACTGGAAAACCAGATGCTCAGCGGGACGCGGCTCCGGAACTCCGGCTGGGAACTCCTGTTGTCCGGTCCTGCCACCGGACGCATCGGCATTCCGTCCCTCCGGAACGACGGGGAGCCGTGGCGCGTCGACCTGGAGCAGTTGCACCTGCCCGGGAGCGAGGCCGCCGGGGAAAAGAGCGAAAGCGCGCCGGCGTCCGCGCCTGATCCCCGGAAGTTGCCGCATTTTCAACTCGATATTGACGATCTTCGCGTAGGTCCAGTGCACCTGGGGCACGTCAGCGGCGAATTGCGGCGCACGGCGATCGGCTACACGACGCAGGCCTTGCGCGCCGAGGCGCCCAGTTTCGTGCTGGACCTGAACGGCCGCTGGGAGGTTGTCCAGGATGAACACTACACGTCCATCACCAGCGTCCTGGTCAGCAGCGACGTCGCCGACACCCTGGCCGCGCTCGGCTACGCGGGGAGCGGCATCGACGCCGATGACGGGCGCATCGAAGCCAATCTCGCCTGGCACGCCGCGCCGACGGCGATGGAATACGGCCTGCTGGAGGGGGCGGTCAGCTTCAGCTTCGAGGACGGCGCGCTCAGCGAGGTCAATCCCGGGGCGGGGAGGCTTATCGGCCTCCTGAGCCTTTCCGCGCTGCCGCGAAGGCTGTTCCTGGATTTCAGCGATTTCTTCAGCGAAGGGCTTTCCTTCGACACGCTGAAGGGCGATTTCGTGCTCACCGAGGGCAACGCCTACACCACCAATGTGCGCCTGGAAGGGCCGTCGATCTCCGCGCTGCTGGTCGGGCGCACCGGTCTTGCCACGCGGGATTACGACCAGCTCGCGATCGTCGATCCGGGCGTTTCCGCGTCCCTGCCGGTGGCGGGCTACCTGGCCGCGGGTCCCAGCGTGGGCGCGGCGCTGTTATTGTTGTCGCAGCTCCTCGAGGCGCCGCTGTCCGATATCACGCAGGTAAAATATCGCATCACCGGAAGCTGGGACGATCCCGTCATCGAACGCGTGCAGGATTCCAATGCGCAGAAAAAGCCTTCACCTGAAAAACAGTAAATTTCTGTTCTTGCTGGCGTTTTTCCTGGCCGGCAGTTTGCAGGCCGCGGACAGCTGGACCTTGTCCGCCTCGGAGTGGTCGCGGCCGCGCAGCGGCGCGGCCGTGCTGGCGATGACGCCGGTGGCGGAAGCCGTGCGCGCCTGGCAGGCGGCGGACTCGGACACGAGCCGCCTGCAACTGCGCTATCCCGGCGGCGAGGAAGGCAGCCTGTGGGCCGCCGAACTGCAGGACTGGCTGGTCGCGCTGGGCGTGCCGCCGGGCGCGATCGAACTCGTCGCCGGCGGATCGCCGGGCGAACTCGAAATCCGCTTGCTGAAATGAACACCTCCGGAACAAGGACGATTCCATGACGCTTGTCGCCGCCGTGCAAATGGCCTCCGGGCCGCGCCTGGAACCCAATCTCGACGAGGCCCGCCGCCTGTTGCGGGAAGCCGCGGCGGCGGGCGCGAAGCTTGCGGTGCTGCCGGAATATTTCGCGCAATTCGGCCTGCCCGAGCAGGAGCGCGTCCGCTCGGCCGAGAAGCCGGGCAGCGGGCCGGTGCAGGAATTCCTCGCCCGCACGGCCTTCGAAACCGGAATGTGGATCGTCGGCGGCAGCCTGCCGATGAAGATCGGGGGGAAGACCGAGCAGGGCGGGCGCGTGCGCGGCGCCTGTCTCGTGTTCGACAGCGAGGGCGAGCAGGTCGCGCGTTTCGACAAGATGCACCTGTTCGACGTGCATATCCCGGAGAAGGACGAACGTTACGAGGAATCCGGCTGGACCGAGCCGGGGGACGAGATCGTCGTCGTCGGGACGCCGTTCGGGCGGCTGGGGCTCGCGGTCTGTTATGATCTTCGATTCCCGGAACTTTTTCGGGCCATGAGCGTAAAAGGCGTTGACATCGTCGCGCTGCCCGCGGCGTTCACTGCGGCAACGGGCCGGGCGCACTGGGAAATCCTGCTGCGCGCCCGCGCGGTCGAGAATCTCGCCTACGTTGTCGCGGCGGCGCAGGGCGGTTTCCACGCCAACGGTCGCGAAACCTTCGGGGATTCGATGATCGTCGATCCCTGGGGCGGCATTCTTGCGAGACGCCGGGAAAACGGCAGCGGCATCGTCACCGCGAACATCGACCTCGAACGCCAGCGCCAGCTGCGGCGCACGTTCCCGGTACTCGACCACCGCAAAACCTGAAGACCGACATGACCGACACACTGAAGCGCGCCCGCAAGGACCTCCTCGCCGCGGGCAATATCGACGACAACGCCCTCGAACAGACGCTCGGCCGCCTGATGACGGCGCGTCTCGACGCCGCGGATCTTTATTTCCAGCTCACGCGCCACGAAACCTGGGGGCTGGAAGACGGCATCGTGCGCGACGCCAGTTTCAACATCGAGCAGGGCGTCGGCGTGCGCGCGATTTCCGGCGAGAAGACCGGCTTCGCGTATTCGGATGAAATCCGCATGCCCGCGCTCCTCGAAGCCGCTGGCGCTGCGCGCGCCATTGCGCGCTCTGGCGGCAACAGCCAGGTACAGGCCTGGCACGGCGCGCAGGGCCACTCCCTCTATCTTCCCGACGATCCGATCGCGGCGATGGAGTCCGCGCAGAAGGTCGCGCTTCTGCAGCGGCTGGACGAAGCCGCGCGCGCCATGGATCCGCGCGTGAAGCAGGTGATGGTGAGCCTTTCCGGCGTGCACGACACCGTGCTGATCGCGGCGAGCGACGGCACCTTCACCGCCGACGTGCGGCCGCTGGTGCGATTGAACGTGTCCGTCGTGGTGGAAGAAAACGGCCGCCGCGAGACGGGCTATTCCGGCGGCGGCGGGCGTTTCGGCTACGAGGAGTTCCTGCGGGACGACCGCGCGCTGGATTTCGTTCGCGAGGCCGTGCGCACGGGCTTGCTGAATCTCGAAGCGGGCGAGGCGCCGGCCGGCACCATGACCGTCGTGCTCGGTCCCGGCTGGCCGGGCGTGCTTTTGCATGAAGCGATCGGCCACGGGCTCGAGGGCGATTTCAACCGCAAGGGCACCTCGGCGTTTTCCGGCCGCATCGGCGAGCGCGTCGCGAGCCCGCTGTGCACGGTGGTCGACGACGGCACGCTCGCGAACCGCCGCGGTTCGCTGAACGTCGACGACGAAGGCACGCCCACGCAATGCACGACGCTGATCGTGAACGGCATTCTCAAGGGCTACATCCAGGACAAGCACAACGCCAGGTTGATGGGCATGGCGCCGACCGGCAATGGCCGGCGCGAGTCCTTCGCGCATCTCCCGATGCCGCGCATGACCAACACCTGCATGCTCGCCGGCCCGCACGATCCGGAAGAAATCGTCCGCTCCGTCGACAAGGGCCTTTATGCGGTCAATTTCGGCGGCGGCCAGGTCGATATCACTTCAGGCAAGTTCGTGTTCTCTGCCAGCGAGGCGTATCTCATCGAGAACGGCAGGGTGACGCGCCCGGTGAAGGGCGCGACACTGATCGGCAACGGACCCGACGTGCTAACGCGCGTTTCCATGGTCGGTAACGACATGAAACTCGACGAAGGCGTCGGCACCTGCGGCAAGGACGGGCAGTCCGTTCCCGTCGGTGTCGGTCAGCCGACCATGCGCGTTGACGGACTGACGGTCGGCGGCACGGGATAAATAAAGTCGAAGGGAGAAGGGAGAAGGGAGAAGGGAGAAGGGAGAAGGCGAAAGGCGAAAGGCGAAAGGCGAAAGGCGAAAGGCGAAAGGCGAAAGGCGAAAGGCGAAAGGCGAAAGGCGAAAGGCGAAAGGCGAAAGGTGCGCGTCGACAGGTTCACGGTTGGCGGCACTTCATGAACGATTGACGAGTGAATCAGGCAATCCCTGATGTGGCGAAAGAGCCGGTCGAACTAGTTTCGACCGGCTTTTTTCTTGCGTCTTTCCCGGCGAGGCCGGGAGCGCGCCTTCCGGGAGGGTCCGAAGATGTCAGCAGCCGATTGCGTCTCCGTGTTTCGTCGCGTGTTCCTTGTCTTTCTTCTGACGGGTGTGCTCGCTGCCTGTGGCGGTGGGGGCGGCGGCGATGGCGGCGGCGGTGACAACAACCCGCCCCCGCCGCCTCCACCGCCGCCGTTGAACAAGCGGCCGGTCGCCGACGCAGGGGTGGACCTGGCCATTCGCGAGGGCGAAAGCGCGGCGCTCGATGGCAGCCGGTCCGCCGACGCGGACGGCACGCTGAAATCGTTCCACTGGATCGTGAAGGACGCGCCCGCGGCCGCGCTGGAAGGCTCGGACACGGCGTCCCCCACATTCACCGCGCCCGACGTGGACGAGGACACGACGTATGTCGTCGAACTCGTAGTGACCGACGACAAGGGCGCAACGGCGGGTGACAGCATGAGCGTGCTCGTCTTCCGTCACATCGAAGGCAATCAGCCGCCGGAGCCTGTCATCGCACCGCTCGCCGGCGTCGAACCCGGCGCATCCGCGGTTCTCGACGGCAGCGGTTCGCTGGACGCCGACGGCGCGGTCGTCGCCTACGAGTGGCGCCAGCTCGCGGGCCCGGCCGTTGAACTCACTGGCGCGGATACCGCGCTGGCCAGCTTCCAGGCGCCCGCCGCCGGGACAGAAACTCCCTTGCTGTTCCGCCTCCTCGTCACCGACGACCGCGGCGAGCGCAGCGCCCTGGACCTTGCCGTGACAGTGGGCGCCACGAGCGGCGATCTGCCGCCCGTCGCGGACGCGGGTCCGGACCAGATCGTCAATGCCGGTGACGGCGTGCAGTTGAGCGGCGCGGACTCGCAGGATCCGGAAGCCAGCGCGCTGACCTATGCGTGGACGCAGACCGGCGGGAACGACACGTTCGAGGCCGTGCTCGATGATCCGGCCAGTGCCACGCCGTCATTCACCGCGCCCGCCGATATCGATGCCGAACTCGTGCTCGCTTTCGAGATCACCGTAGCGGACCCGGCGGGACAGCAAAGCAAGGACAGCGTCGCTGTCACCGTGCGTCCGCAGGTGGATGGAAACCAGCTGCCGGTCGCGGTGGCCAGCGGGCCGCTTTCCAACGCCGACGGCGGCGAGAAGCGCGGCTTGCGCGGCTTCCAGTCGTCCGATCCGGATGGCAGCATCACCGCGTATCAATGGACCCAGGTAGCCGGCCCCGACGCCCGGCTCGAAGACGCGGACCAGGAAACCGCGCAATTCACCGCGCCGTTCGTGGCCGAGGAAACCGTAATCACCTTCCGCCTGACCGTGACCGACGATGTCGGCGCCGTGGCGCACGACGATTTCGACGTCATCGTCAACCCTGGCAAGCCTGTCACTGCTGTCGCAACGGCGAACGGTGCGGAATTCGCGACCGTCGTCGAAGGCGCCGGCGTGGTGCTCGATGGCCGCGGGTCGGTGTCGCTCAGCGGCACTCCGCTGACATTCACCTGGGCCGGTGACGCCGAGCTGGCGGTCGATCCCGTTGATCCGGCGATCGCGCGCTTCACCGCACCCGCGGTGGACGAGGACACGGAGCTCGACTTCGACCTGACCGTCAGTGACGGAACCTCTAGCGACACGGCGGGAGTTTCGGTGCTGGTCAAGGCCAACCGTCCGCCCGTGGTAAACGCGGGCCTCGATCTCACCGTCAATGCGGGCGATACGATTACGCTCGATGGCGGCGCCGATGATCCGGAAGGTGGCGCGCTCGTCATCCAGTGGCAGCAGCTCGAGGAAGACGGCGTTCCGCAGGTCGCGCTGGAAAATGCGGACACGCGTGCGCCGACATTCATGGCGCCCGCGGAGATCACCGAAGCGATCACGCTGCAATTCCGCATGACCGCGACCGATGACGAGAACCAGAGCGCGGAAGACGTCGTTGCCGTCACCGTGCATCCAGCCGTCGCGGGCAACCAGCCGCCCGTCGCAGTCGCCGGCGATCAGGCCGTGGACGAAAGCGCTTTCGTCACGCTCGACGGCAGCGCCTCGCACGATCCGGATGGGGACAACGCGAATCTCGCCTTCGAATGGATACAGATCGAGATTCCCGAAGGGCAGCAGCCGGTTGTGCTGAGCGACGCGAGCGTTGCCGCACCCACGTTCATCGCGCCGGCCGCGGCGGCGGACCTCACGTTGAAATTCCGTCTGGTCGTCACCGATGAACAGGATGCGGTGTCGGCGCCGGTCATCGT
>DASVCH010000067.1:0-4013 GCA_036381715.1 Gammaproteobacteria bacterium
CGTCGCTCAGCGCGCGGTAATGTCCCACGTACCAGCTTTCGAGACCGCGCGCCGTGACTTCGGGATGAAACTGCAGGCCGAGAATGTTCGGGCCCAGCGCGAATCCCTGGTGCGGACAATCGGCGGTGGATGCGAGCGGCAACGCGTGTTCGGGCAAGTCAAACGCATCGCTGTGCCAATGGAACACCGGAACGCCGTCGAAATGCTTCAAGGGCGATGCGCCGCCCGCGGGCGTGAGCCGGAGAGGCAGCCAGCCGATTTCGCTGCACACGCCGGGCGCCACCCGCGCGCCGAGCGCGCGCGCCATGAGTTGGGCGCCAAGGCAGATGCCGAGGGTTGGCCGGTTGTGCTCGAGACGGCGTTCGAGCAAGCGCAATTCCGCGGCGAGAAAGGGATAGTCGTTTTCGTCGTTGGCGCCGAGCGGTCCGCCCAGCACGATCAGGAGGCCGGTTTCGAGATTCTCGATGTCCCCGCCGGACGCCGCCGGCGCGTCGAGATAGCGGACGCCGAAGCCGGCGTCGCGCAGGACATCGTCGAAGTAACCGAGATCCTCGAAGGCGAGATGGCGGATGGCGATACAGTCGGGCATCCAGGGTTTTCCTACAGCAGTTGTTGTTGGCCGGAAAGGTTCGGTGGACAAAACCGCGCGCAATCCAGCTCCGGGCGCGGCGAAAGATTCATGCCCCAGCGCCTGCAGGCGAGCCGGAACCGCTTGCGGATCAATTCCGCGTATTCGCCCGTGCCGCGCATGCGTTCGCCGAACCCGCTCGCGTATTCCCTGCCGCCGCGCGACTGTCGCACGATCGACATGACATGCTCCGCGCGCATCGGCATGTGGGTTTCCAGCCAGTCCCGGAACAGCGGCGCGACTTCGTGCGGCAGGCGCAGGAAAATGTAACCGGCCCAGCGCGCGCCGGTGTCCGCTGCGGCCTGGACGATCGCCTCGATTTCACTGTCGTTCACGCACGGGATCACGGGTGCGACGAGCACCGACACCGGAATGCCGGCGGCGGTGAGCTCGCGAATCACGTCGAGCCTCGCGCCCGGCGACGCCGCGCGCGGCTCCAGTGTGCGCTTCAGTTCCGGTTCGAGTGTCGTCAGGCTGACGGCAACGCTCACGAAGCGATCGCGCGCCATTTCCGAGAGAAGATCGAGATCGCGCAGGATCAGGCTGCCCTTGGTGATGACCGTTGCCGGATGACGCGCATCGGCAAGCACTTCCAGGCATTCGCGTGTGACGCGGTAGCGCTTTTCGATCGGCTGGTAGGGATCGGTGTTCGCACCGAAGTTGATCGGGCTGCACTGATAGCCCGTTTTCGCGAGCGCCTCGCGCAACAGCCGCGCGGCGTCCTGCTTGTAGAAAAGAATGCTTTCGAAGTCGACGCCCGGCGAAAGATCGACATAGGCATGCGAGGGTCTTGCGTAGCAGTAAATGCAGCCGTGCTCGCAGCCGCGGTACGGGTTGACGGATTGTTCGAAGGGAATGTCCGGCGAACGGTTGCGCGTGACGATGCTGCGCGCGCGTTCGGGACGCACTTCGGTGGCGACGCTGTCCGGTACCGCTTCCGGCTCGGTGTGATGCACGGCTTTCGCGAAACGTCCGGCCGGATTGAGCGTTGCACCGCGGCCGCGACGCAGTCGGCGTTCATGTTCTGACATGCCGGCATTGTTCGCCCGCAGCCCGCGTTCTGCAAGCGTGAAAGATCAGTGGCTCCAGCGGCCGCCGCGTACCGGCAGTGGCGCATCGCCGCGACGCCGCCCCGGCGTCTCACGGCGCTCGAACGCGAAGTCGCGCGCCTGCTGCTGCCGGATCTGCCAGCGCATTTCCTCGTATTTTTCGTCGACGGGTGTATCGGCGACGTGATTCGTGTAATCGGACAGCGTCTTCATCGTGACGGCGAGGATGACATCGAGAATGTGACGCTCCTCGAAGCCCGCCGCGAGAAACACGTCGATGTCGTCGTCTTCCAGGCGGCCGCGGCGGAGAATCACGCGCTGCGTGAACCGGCGCAGCGCCTCGTGCCGTTCGTTGTTCGGAATCGGGTAGCTTTCCCGCAGGGCGTCGAGCTCCTCCTCGTCGATTCCCGCGCCACGCGCCATGCTGGAATGCATGGCGATGGAATAATCGCTGCGGTGTTCGCGGCTGATCGCGAGCAGGACGACCTGCTGCTCCGCAGGCGAAAGCGCGGTGTCGTGGACGAGCTTGTTGAGCGCGGCGTAAGCGCGCAGCGCGGAGGGCGAGTGCGCAAGCACGCGGTACAGGTTGGGAAGGAAGCCCATCTCGCCTTCCAGCGAATTCATGACGTCGCGCGACGCGTCGGGCGCGTTTTCCTGCTCCAGGGGTTCGAGAAGGTTCATGCATCGGTCTCCGGTCGGCCTTGTCCTATTCGATGCGAGCCGGAGAGGGAAAAATCAAGGGCAAAGCCAGGTAAGAGGCAAGAAGTAAGAGGATCAAATCTTGCGCAATTGACGTCCTCTCACCGCTCACTTCTTACCTCTCACAAATTTACATATTCGCTGCCCGCTTCACTCTCACGCGCGGGTTTTCGCCAATCCAGCGAACATAATCCTTGTTCGACAGCGGCGGGCTGATGAGATGGCCCTGCACTTCGTGGCAACCCTGGCGCGACAGGAAGAACAGCTGTTCCAGCGTTTCCACGCCTTCGGCGATGACTTCCAGGTTCAGCTTGTGGGCGAGCGCGATGATCGCGCTCGCGATCGCCGCGTCATTGGCGTCCGTGGTGACGTCACGCACGAAGCTCTGGTCGATCTTGAGCTTGTGAATCGGAAAGCGCTTCAGGTAGTTGAGCGATGAATAACCGACGCCGAAGTCGTCGATGGATATGGTGATGCCGAGCGCGTTCAGCTTGTCGAGCGTCTTGATGGTCGAGTCGATCTTGCTGGCCAGCGTCCCTTCGGTGATCTCGATGTTGATGCGCTTCGGATCGAGCCCGGTTTCATCCAGGATGCGCGCGATCTCGCCGACGAGGTCGCGCTTGGTGAACTGCTTCGACGACAGGTTCACGGCAACGCGTACCGCCGGCAGGCCCAGCGTCTGCCAGCCGACGGCATGCCGGCAGACTTCGCGCAGCACCCAGTCGCCGACATCGACGATCAGGCCGGTTTCCTCGAGCAACGGGATGAACCGGTTCGGCTCGACGATGCCCTGCTCGGGGTGCTGCCAGCGCAACAACGCTTCCACGCCCACGACTTCGGAGGTGTCGATGGACACCTGCGGCTGGTAGTAGACGACGAATTCCCGCCGTTCGACCGCGCGGCGCAATTGCTGTTCCAGCTCGACGCGCGCCGTGTCTTCCTCGCCTTCCACCTCCGAGTAGAAACGGTAGGTGTTCTTGCCGACCTGCTTGGCGCGGTACATCGCGCTGTCGGCCTTGCGCAGCAGCGACTGCACGTCGGTGCCGTCGGTGGGATGGCGCGCGATGCCGATGGAGCCCGTGACATACATGTCGCGGCCGTCGACGAGAAAAGGCGCCGCGAGATCGCGGATCAGCTTGCGCGCCACCTTGCTGATGTCGGTCATGGAGTTCATGCCTTCGAGCACGATGGCGAACTCGTCGCCGCCGAGACGCGCCACCGTGTCTTCCTCGCGCACGATGTTCTGCAGGCGCGCCGCGACCTCGCCAAGAAAGCGGTCGCCGAAATGATGGCCGACCGTGTCGTTGATCGCCTTGAAGCCGTCGAGGTCGATGAACAGCACGGCGACGGCACGCCCGTCCCGCTGCGCGCGCGCCAGCGCCTGCGCCACGCGATCGAGCAGCAGCACGCGGTTCGGCAGGCCGGTCACCGCGTCGTGGTGCGCCATGTACTCGAGTTTTTCCTGCGCGCGAATGCGTTCGGAAATGTCGATGCCGGTGGCGATGAAATGCGTGATGCGCCCGTGCGCGTCCTTCAGCGGCGTGATGGTCTTTTCTTCGTGAAACGTGCTGCCGTCCTTGCGCCGGTTCACCAGCTCGCAGCGATAGACTTCGCCGTTCTGGATGGCTTTCCACATG